>JAQZBU010000021.1 GCA_029237735.1 Ramlibacter sp.
GCGTCGACGCGTCCGGCCAGAAGTTCCAGCCCGCGCCCGCCCTCCATCAGCACCTTTCGGCCCAGCAGGTCGGCGGCCTGGATGCCGTGGGTCCCCTCGTGGATCATGTTCAGGCGGTTGTCGCGCCAGTACTGCTCTACCGGAAAATCGCGCGTGTAGCCGTAGCCGCCGTGCACCTGGATCGCAAGGGAGTTCGCTTCGAGGCACCACTCGCTGGGCCAGCTCTTGGCGATCGGCGTCAGCACTTCCAGCAGCAGGCGCGCTTCATCCGCGGCCTCGGGCGTGCCGGTATGCTGCTCGTCGACGAGGCGCGCGCAATACAGCGCGAGCGCCAATGCGCCCTCGCAGTACGACTTTTGCGCGAGCAACATGCGTTTGACGTCGGCGTGCTCGATGATCCGCACTTGCGGCTTCGACGGGTCCTTGCCCGCCGGGCCGACCGGTCTGCCCTGCGGGCGGTTGCGGGCGTATTCCAGCGAAGCGTAATAGCCGGCCATGCCGAGCATCACGGCGGCCATGCCGACACCGATACGCGCCTCGTTCATCATGTGGAACATGCAGCGCAAGCCCTCATGGGGCCGGCCGACGAGATAACCGACGGCGCCGGGCTTGCCATCCACGGGGAACTTGCCTTCGCCGAAATTGAGCAGCGTGTTGGTGGTGCCGCGCCAGCCCAGCTTGTGGTTCAGGCCCGCCAGCGCGACGTCATTGCGCTCGCCGGTGAGCCCGCCGTCCGCGTCGACCATCTTCTTCGAGACGATGAAAAGCGAGATGCCCTTAGTGCCCGGGATCAGCTTGCCGTCCGGGCCGGGGATCTTGGCCAGCACGAGGTGGACGATGTTCTCGGTCAGCTCGTGCTCGCCGGCCGAGATCCACATCTTGTTGCCCGTGATGCGATAGCGTGGGCCGAGCGGGTCGGTTTCGAAATTCTCGCCATCCGGCACGGCGCGCGTGACGATGTCCGAGAGCGACGAGCCCGCCTGCGGCTCCGACAGGCACATCGTGCCCGACCAGCGGCCGGAAAATTCGTTGAGCGCGAAGACCTGCTTTTGCAACTCGGTGCCATGCACCATCAGCAAGTTGGCGTTGCCCACCGTCAACATCCCCGAGCCCATGCTGACGGACGCCATCGCGAAGAACGTGTGGGCCGCGGCTTCCACCGTGTAGGGCAGCTGCATCCCGCCGATCCCGTAATCCTGCGCCGCGCTCAGCATTCCCGATTGCGCAAACGCGTCGTACGCGTCCTGGGTGCACTTCGGCAGGATCACCTTCTCGCCGTCGAAGCGCGGCTCCTCGATATCCAGGGTGCGGTTGAAGGGCGCGTACTTCTCGCGCGCGATGCGCTCGCAGGTGTCGAACACGGCGTCGAAGGTCTCGCGCGAATGGTCCGCGAAACGATCGCGCAATGTCAGCTCATCCGCTTTGAGCCAATCGTAGAGAAGAAAGTCGAGCGTTGGACGAAGACCCATGGCGTGTGCGTTGACAAAGCGTTTGCGAACGCCAGAGCATACGCCTGCGCCGTGCACGGCGCGGTCATCCAGGTGACGCAGCGTCTGGGCGTTTGCCTTCCGATTCGCTGTGCGGCTGCGCAAGAGCCTTCACCCGTGCGGCAAACTCGTTTTGCTGCGCCGGGCTCCAGGCGTGCGGGCCGACTCGTCGCAGGATCGCCTGGTTCCAGGACTCGACGTCGATGTTCCGCGCGTACCGCAGGCCCTTTTTTCGCGAGTAATCGAAGACATCGACACGCTTGCCGAGATGCTGGATAGGGACGGAGTGCGCGCTGACGAATTCCTGCAGGGATAGGCCATTTCTGGAGTCCCTCAACGGGCCGTCCGGCCTCGCGCGCAGCTGCTCTTGCAACAGCAGCAGACTCTGTGTCATTTTCGCGATCTCCGACAACGCGTTCGTGGGAATGAAAGAATCGAGCGACGAGACTTCAATGCTCGTCGACTCCAGTTCGCTGATGAGATTGGGAATCAAAAAACGGCCAGTTTCGCCATCTTCGCCGGGGACGCGGCGGGTCAAGGTGACAGCGGCCTTCATCGATTGCACGAAACATGAGTAAGAGTCCGACTGTGTCGGGATGGCTTGCCGGTAGACGGGGATCCTCCGGCCGATCCGGCGCTGCGCTTCCCGAATGGCGCCTTCCGCGGGCGCCTCGCCAGACTCGGCGATTGAGTCGAATAAAAAGAGGGCCTCCTTCCCTTGCTCGCGGATATAGACCGTGCACACGCCATGAGCCACGCCAAAGTTCAAGCTGCTTCTCACATCGCCGGGCGCGCGCGCGGCACGCTCGATGAGCTCGGCCAGCACGGTGCCGGCGCTTGCCAGGCTTGCATTGACAGAAATCTGGGTGCCGTATTTGCGGTTGAAGTGCTCCGCGAGCAGCTTGCACCCTTTTTCTTCCAATGTGACCCCTCTATTGACTAGCGGGTCACTCCAGTTCCGGTAAAACGACGACAGGAGCCGGTAGGCATCGTCCGTGTGCACGTCCATGCCCGCCACGATCTGGGCGAGATCGTGCAGTTTCATGTCGGCCAGTGCAGTCAGCACATGGGGCTTCAGATCCGGCAGGCGGGCATCGACGGCAATCGCGGTCAGCGCCGCGGGTTGGCAACGCTCGCGCAAAAGCTTCCAGGAATCACTGGCGGTGAGCACATCGCGAGATGGCGAAGCGGCGACGATCGGCGAAGAGAGAATCTTCTCGGCAAGTTCCTGCACATCCTTTGGCAATGCAACGCCTGGCTGCGGGACGCGCGTTCGAACAAATTCGTCCAGTATCGCGAGTGCCTCGCTCGGCCGGTTGCACCAAAGGAGGAGCAAGACACGTTGGGCCGGACTTCGCATGCCGCGACTCGCCGTTACGGCTGCCGCCCGGTCACCGCCGGCATGCTTGATCATGGCCTGCAGCATCACGGCATGGTCGTCGTAGTGGTGGACCCCGAGCAATTTCAGCTCCTCCTTTGCTTTGGGGTCACCGGCAAGCAGCCGCGCGAGGACCGCTGACCGTGTCATTTCGGCGCGTGTCTGGCTGTCCATTATTCGTCCAAAGTCCAGACGCGCCTTGCTGATGGCGCCTATCGCCTCGTGGGGCATCCCCGCCTTAAGGTATAGCTCGGCCATTTTTTTCAGCTCGGCCAACTCTTCCGGCCCCTCGAGAAGGAATTGCAGTATCCGTCGCTGCAGGGGGATCGCTTCGCCCCCCCGGCCTAGCCGAACGAGCAAGTCGCGCGTGCGTCGGAGGGCTGCGGGATCGAATGAATCGAATGAATCGAATGTCGCATTGGCCTGGCGCGCCTCGGCCTGCATCGCCACGATGTGGTTGGCCATCTGCTGATCCAGGGGGCCTCGAACGCCGGGTTGCGCGGCCTGCACATCCTCGCTATGTGGCGCAAGCGGCAGGCGCGCCGCGGTTGGGCTGTGATGAGCGGCTGGCGGGTCCAACGACAGCTCGCCGACGAGCGGGGATTCGACAGGGCCAGCTTGCAGCGCAGGCGCCGCGTTTCGTACGCCGGAAAATACAGGCGGGAGCGAGGCGCGGCGCTGCCCCGCATCTGAAGTTGACATAGCTGAACCCGTACTGCATCGACGATGCCCGATCGACTCCCTACAGCCTCTGTAACGTCAGCGCATGGTTGGTTCCGCGCTCGATGCGAGTAGCCCCCTCGTGAGTTCCGCTACGGAAAGTATGTTGCTGCGCCGCGGCAAGGTGATGTCCGGCAGTTTGAATGGCAGTTCGACGGTTGCGCGGTCCGATGCTTCGTGCACGGGGTTGTAGGAGTCGCTCGTGCGAGCAAACTCCGCCCAGACGTGGCTGGCGTAAATTTCGTCGCGGCGACTTGAAAGCCTGACGCTCGGGCGGAAGGGAAGCGCCCACCAGGCGAACCTGTCTTGCTCGCATGAGTCGTTTTGCAGCAAGCGCCCCAGCAACTCCAGCGCCTCGTCCACCCGGCCCATGTCGAAGAGACTCTGCGCCTGTCTTGGCAACGATTGCTTGCCGAACTCGGTTGCGCTCATGTGAAGCAATTCCGCTCGTCTCGCAGCGTCCGGGGTCTGCTGCGCAAGCGTCCAGGCGGCAACGGAGATGATGCGCCACGCCGGCAGGTCGCTTCCGTACTCGACGGCCAGTGCCTCGGCCTGCGCCAGTGCGTCCTGGTCGCGCATGATCGTCTCCAGCGCGTCGCGATACGCGCCAACAAGAATCTGCATCCTGCCCAGGATGTCCCCCGCATCCTCATCCGCGGCCCGGGAGTCATCTTCGGCAACGGGAAACTCCGCGCTTGGGCGTGCAACGCGCCTCGCCAGCTCGGCCGCGAGCCGCGGCTCGCCGGTGTACATCAGCAAGGTGGCGAGCGTAGCGTAATCGCCGGTGGTGGGCAGCTCGTTTCCATGTGCCAATTGCAGCTCCAGAACGGCGAGGGCCTGCTCGGCATGGGCGTTTTCCATCAGCTTCGCGACGAGGTAACGAAAGTGGATCGTGCCGGGACGCTCATTGGAATTGTTGGCGCGCTCGATTTCATTGGAAAGATCGTGGATTGCCTCCGTCAGCTCGCCCTGCGCACGGGACACGCGCCAGTGGAATTCCCGCGCGCGCAGGTCGGTTGCGAGCACGCCGCAATTGGTATCTCCGAGTGGATTCGCCGGCACTGCAGACGCGGCCTCGGCAGACCCCGCTTGGGCAAGGCACACGCGTTGCCGCAAGGCTGGCCGCTCGCTGGTGCTTGCGTGTTTCACGCTTGTCGATGCCCGCGGGCGCTGCGGCCTGTCCGGCGTGACCGGGGTCGGTACGGAAGCGGCTCGCAGGCGAGACGTTGCACCCGGCATTTGCTTGCCGCCGTTGGACGTGTACATGGAACCCCCTGATTGTTTCCCCGAGCATAACCCGGGGTCCAGGGTGCTTCAGGCGTCAGAGCACTTCGAACACCCCCGCTGCGCCCATGCCGCCGCCGATGCACATGGTGACGAGCACCTTCTTCGCGCCGCGGCGCTTGCCTTCGATCAGCGCATGGCCGGTCAGGCGCTGGCCCGACACGCCGTAGGGGTGGCCTACCGCGATGGCGCCGCCGTTGACGTTCAGGCGGTCGTTCGGGATGCCCAGCTTGTCGCGGCAGTAGATCACCTGCACGGCGAAGGCCTCGTTCAGCTCCCACAGGTCGATGTCGTTGACTGTGAGGCCCAGCTTCTTGAGCACCTTGGGCACGGCGAACACCGGGCCGATGCCCATCTCGTCGGGCTCGCAACCGGCCACCGCAAAGCCGAGGAAGCGGCCCAGGGGCTTGAGGTTGTTCTTGCTGGCGTACTCTTCGCTCACCACGACACAGGCGCCCGCACCGTCGGAGAACTGGCTCGCATTGCCCGCCGCGATCACGCCGCCCGGCAGCGCCGGCTTGATGCCGCTGATGCCTTCCTTGGTCGTGCCCTCGCGCGTGCCTTCGTCCTTGCTGACGGTGACTTCCTTGGTGCGCAGGCCCATCACGGCGTCGGCCACACCTGCCTTCACCGTGATCGGTGCGATCTCGGCGTCGAACTTGCCTTCAGCCTGGGCCTTGCATGCCTTCTGCTGGCTGGCGGCGCCGTATTCGTCCATCACGTCACGGCCGATGTTGTATCGTTTGGCGACTTGCTCGGCCGTCTGAAGCATGGACCAATAGATTTCGGGCTTGATCTTGTCGAGCTCCGGGTCCTTCATCATGTGCGTGTTCATTTCCTGCTGCACGCAGGAGATGCTTTCCACACCGCCCGCCACGAACACCTCGCCCTCGCCCGCAATCACGCGCTGCGAAGCGAGCGCGATGGTCTGCAGGCCCGAGGAACAGAACCGGTTGATGGTCATGCCCGACACCGTGACCGGGCAGCCCGCCATGATGGCGATCTGGCGCGCGATGTTGGCGCCCGTCGCACCTTCGGGGTTCGCGCAGCCCATGATCACGTCCTCGACCTGGGCCGCATCGATGCCGGCGCGCTGCAGCGCGTGCTTCACGGCATGGCCGCCAAGCGTCGCGCCGTGTGTCATGTTGAATGAACCCTTCCAGCTTTTGGCCAGGGGCGTGCGGGCGGTGGAGACGATAACTGCGTTGCTCATGAGTGTTTCCTTAGTAACTTGAACTGGATCCCGGCCTGCGCCGGGATGACGGCTTGTCGGCCGTCAGTTGAACGTCTTGCCTTCGGCGGCCAGCTTGGCCAAGAGGGGCGCCGGCTCCCAGAATGACGCGTCGTCGCGCGGGTTCTTCTGGAAGCGCTTCATGGCCTGCACCACGTTGAACAGGCCCACCTGGTCGGCATATAGCATCGGGCCGCCGCGGTGGATCGGGAAGCCGTAACCGGTCAGGTACACCATGTCGATGTCGCTGGCCTTGCTGGCGATGCCGTCCTCCAGGATGCGCGCGCCTTCGTTCACCAGCGAGAACACCAGGCGCTGCACGATCTCCTCGTCGGAGATCTTGCGCGGCGTGATGTCCAGTTCCTTGCGATGGTCCTCGATCATCTTGTTGACCAGCTCGGAGGGGATCGCATCACGCTTGCCTTCCTTGTAGTCGTACCAGCCGGCGCCGGTCTTCTGCCCGAAGCGGCCCAGCTCGCACAGCTTGTCTGCCGTGCGGCTGTACAGCATGTTCGGCCGCTCCTGCGCGCGGCGCTTGCGGATGGCCCAGCCGATGTCGTTGCCCGCGAGATCGCCCATGCGGAACGGGCCCATCGCGAAGCCGAACTTCTCGATCGCCTTGTCCACCTGCTGCGGGGTGGCGCCTTCGTCCAGCAGGAAGCCTGCCTGGCGGCTGTACTGCTCGATCATCCGGTTGCCGATGAAGCCGTCGCACACGCCGGAGACGACGGCCGTTTTCTTGATCTTCTTGCCGATGGCCATCACCGTGGCCATCACGTCCTTGGCGGTCTTTTCGCCGCGCACTACTTCCAGCAGCTTCATCACGTTGGCCGGGCTGAAGAAATGCATGCCGACCACGTCCTGCGGCCGCTTGGTGAAGGATGCAATCTTGTTCACGTCCAGCGTCGAGGTGTTGGAGGCCAGGATCGCGCCGGGCTTCATCACTTCGTCGAGTTTCTCGAACACCTTCTGCTTGACGCCCATCTCCTCGAACACCGCCTCGATGACCAGGTCGGCATCCTTCAGGTCGTTGTAGTCGAGCGTGGTGGTCAGCAGTGCCATGCGCTGCTCGTACTTGTCCTGCTTGAGCTTGCCGCGCTTGACCTGTGATTCGTAGTTCTTGCGGATGGTCGCGATGCCGCGGTCGAGTGCTTCCTGCTTCATCTCGAGCATCTTCACCGGGATGCCGGCGTTCAGGAAGTTCATCGAGATGCCGCCACCCATCGTACCGGCACCGATCACGGCCACCGACTTGATCTGGCGCTGCGGGGTGTCCGAGGGAACATCCGGGATCTTCGACGTGGCGCGTTCGGCCATGAAGATGTGGCGCAACGCGCGGCTCTCGGGTGTGAGCATCAGGTTGGTGAAGATCTCGCGCTCCAGAACCATGCCCTCGTCGAACTTCTTCTTCGTGGACGCTTCCACGGCGTCCACGCACTTTTCAGGAGCGGGAAAATTCTTCGCCATGCCCTTGACCATGTTGCGCGCGAACTGGAAGTACGCGTCGCCCAGCGGGTGTTTCGAAGGCAGGTTGCGCACCAGCGGCAGTGGCCGCGCGTCCGCGACCGAACGGGCAAAGGCCAGCGACTCTTCGGCCAGCGACTCGGCCGACGCGGCCATCTTGTCGAACAGCTTCTGGCCGGGTTGCTTCGCCAGCAACTCGCTGGGCACGGCCTCGCCGCTGACGATCATGTTCAGGGCGGTCTCGACGCCTAGCACGCGAGGCAGGCGCTGCGTGCCGCCGGCGCCGGGGATCAAACCCAACTTGACTTCGGGGAGCGCAATCTGCGTGCCGGGCGCGGCAATGCGGTAGTGGCACCCCAGCGAAAGTTCCAGCCCACCACCCATACACACCGAGTGAATGGCCGCGACGACGGGCTTGGTGGAATTCTCCAGGGCCGAGATCACCGACAGCAGGTTCGGCTCGGACGTCGCCTTCGGCGAACCGAATTCCTTGATGTCCGCGCCGCTCGAGAACGCCTTGCCGGCGCCGGTGATGACGATAGCCTTCACGGACGCGTCGGCATTGGCCTTCTCCAGTCCGTCGGTCAGCCCGACACGAGTCGCGTAGCCCAATCCATTCATTGGCGGGTTGTTCATCGTGATCACGGCCACGTCGCCGTGCACCTTGTATTCAGCGGTCATCTCGGTTTTCCTTGAGCGATATTGAGAAAAAAGTACGGTCGTTCGTTTTCGATTCTAAGAGGAATATGTTGCGCCGCCGCGGACGGTTTGTCACTGGCGGGACAAACCCTGCGCCTTGTCATGCCGGGCTCGACCCGGCATCCATGGATGAATGCAAGTCGCCATGGTTTGCGGGTCGAGCCCGCAATGACAGGCTCAGACTTCCAGCCACTCCTTGCGAATGTAGGCGTCGGCCCGCAGGCTGTCAGGCGTGCCTTGAAACACGATGCTTCCGTGCCCCATGACCAAGGCGCGGTCGGAGATCGCCATGGCGATCGTGAGCTTCTGCTCGATCAGCAGCACGGAAATTCCACGTTCCTTGAGTTTCTGCAGATACTGTGCGACCAGCTCGACGATCTTGGGCGCAAGGCCTTCTGTCGGCTCGTCGATGATGATGAGCTCGGGATCGCCCATCAACGTGCGGCACAGCGTAAGCATCTGCTGCTCGCCGCCCGACAGCACGCCGGCTTCGGTGTGCTGCCGCTCCTTAAGGCGAGGGAACATGTCGTACATGTCGTCGAAGGACCAGCGGCCTGTCTGTCGCGCGCTCTTCATGCCGAGCATCAGGTTCTGGTGCACGGTCAGCTTGGGGAAGATGTCGCGGTTCTCGGGCACGTAGCCGATTCCCAGGTGGGCGACCTCGTATGGTTTCATCCCCAGCGTGTGCCTGCCCTTCCAGTCCACGACGCCGGTGCATTCCACCATCCCCATGATGGCCTTGGCTGTGGTCGAACGGCCGGAGCCGTTACGGCCGAGCAGCGCGACGATCTCCCCCGGGCCAACGTCGAAGTGGACGCCATGCAGCACGTGGCTCTTGCCGTAGAAGGCGTGGAGGTTTTCGATTTTTAGCATCAGTGCGCTCCCACCTGGGCGTCAGCAACGTGAGAGCCCAGGTAGGCTTCCTGGACGCGCTGGTTGGCGCGGACGGCCTCGGGCCGGTCGAAGGCAATGATCTCGCCGTACACCACCACCGCGATTTTGTCGGCAAGCCCGAAAACCACGCCCATGTCGTGCTCGACCGTGAGCAGTGTCTTGCCGACGGTCACCTCCTTGATGAGTTCGATGAAGCGCCGGGTCTCGCTCTTGCTCATGCCAGCCGTGGGCTCGTCCAACAGGATCACGTTGGCGCCCCCGGCAATGGTGATGCCGATCTCCAGCGCCCGCTGCTCGGCGTAGGTCAGGTTGATCGCCAGCACGTCGCGCTTGCGATCGAGCTTGATCATCTCCAGCAGCTGTTCGGCGCGTTCGTTCGCGTCGTCCAGGTCGGCCAGGAATTTCAGGAACGTGTACTTGTAGCCCAGGCTCCAGAGCACCCCGCAGCGCAGGTTCTCGAAAACGCTGAGCTTGGGGAAAATGTTCGTGATCTGGAAGCTGCGCGACAGGCCCAGCCGGTTGATCTCGAACGGCCGCTTGCCGTCGATGCGGTGGCCGTTGAGCAGTACTTCGCCGCTGGTGGGCGCGAAGCGGCCGCTGATCAGGTTGAACAGCGTGGACTTGCCGGCGCCGTTGGGCCCGATCACGGCGACGCGCTCGCCGGCGTTCACCGCCAGGCTCGCGCCGCGGATGATCTCGGTCTTGCCGAAGCTCTTGCGCAGGTCTTTCAGTTCCAAGGCGTGGGGGCTCATAGGCAGGTCCTCCGACGGGCCGCCCCTAGGAGGACTCGGCCCCCTCGGGGGGCAGCGGCTACACGAAGTGAGCAAGCGTGGGGGCTCATAGTGCTTCCCTCCGCTTCATTTCCTTTTCGATGAATTCCTGGATCTCGCCCCATTGCGCCACGAACTGCCGCCGCGTGACTTCGAACAGGCCGATGCCCGTGAGCATCACGAATGCGGAGCCGAACCAGCTGTTGAGCCCCTGGGCGTTGAGTGTCATCCCGAGGAACTGCAGCTCAGGCCCGAGTGCCGTGTTCAACTTGAGGTGATACACCATCTCGATCATCGCGGCGGCGCCGAGCAGGACGATGAACGCCGTCACGGCAAGGGCCAGATAGCTCACCCACAGCTCCTTCAGGCGCCCGAAGGCCGCGACGCGCAGGTTCATCATGATCAGGCTCGCGATGCCACCGGGCGCATACATCACCATGAAGAGGAACACCAGGCCCAGGTACAACAGCCAGGCCTTGGTCAGCTCGGACAGCAGCACGAACGCCAGCACCATCAGGATGGCGCCGATGATGGGCCCGAAGAAGAACGTTGCGCCCCCGAGGAACGTGAACAGCAGGTAGGCGCCCGAGCGGGGCCCGCCCACCACCTCGGAGGTGACGATCTCGAAGTTGAGCGCGGCGAGTCCCCCGGAAATGCCGGCAAAGAAAGCCGCGATGATGAAGACGATGTAGCGGACCTTCTGCGTGTCGTAGCCGACGAACTCGACCCGCTCGGGGTTGTCGCGCACGGCGTTGATCATGCGGCCGAGCGGCGTGCGGGTGAAGGCGAACATCAGCCCGGTGCACACGAACGTGTAGAGCGCGATCAGGTAATACAGCTGGATCTGCGGGCCGAACGTGATGCCGAACCGCGCCGGTCCCGCGACACGGTTGCCCGACACGCCGCCTTCGCCGCCGAAGAACTCCGGGAACATCAGCGAAGAGGCCCATACCAGCTCGCCGATGCCCAGCGTGATCATCGCGAAGGGCGTAGCGGCTTTCTTCGTCGTGACCCACCCCAGGAGGATGGCGAACACCATGGCCGCGAGCCCCCCGACGATGGGCAGGAGGCTCACGGGCAGTGGCAGGTTGCCTTTGCTCACCATGTTCAGCGTGTGGATGGCGAGGAACGATCCCAGGCCTGAGTACACGGCGTGCCCGAAGCTGAGCATGCCGCCCTGCCCCAGCAGCATGTTGTAGGAGAGGCAAACGATGATGGCGATGCCCATCTGGCTGAGCATGGTCTGCGAGAGGCTGCTGGTGAATAGCATGGGCGCGACGAGCAGCACGGCCGCGAACAGCCCCCAGACGATCCAGCGCCCAATGTTGAGTGGCTTGAACTCGTAGTACATGCCCTTCGCTGCATTCGCGGGCACTCTGCCCGACCGCGCTCCCGGCAAGTCCATCGCCACGCCGACGCGGCGATTCTCGCGCTCGGCTTCCGAACCCGCCTCGATATTGGAAAGCGTGCTCATGTCACCCCTCCCTCGTTCCAAGAAGGCCCTTGGGCCGGAAGATCAGGATCAGCACCAGGAACAGGTACGGCAAGATCGGCGCGATCTGGCTGATCTTCAGCTTCCACAGCGCGTACCCGAAGGTTTTCTCCGTGATGTCCAGGCCGACAGAGCCTGCGGCGCCCATGAGCGAGCTGTCGATTCCCACCGCGAAGGTCTGGATGATGCCGATCAGCAGCGACGCCACGAACGCGCCCGACAGCGAGCCCATGCCGCCGACCACCACCACGACGAAGATCACCGAGCCGACGGTGGCCGCCATGCCCGGCTCGGTCACGAAAGCGTTGCCACCGATCACCCCCGCCAGGCCCGCGAGCGCGGCGCCGCCGCCGAACACCAGCATGAAGACGCGCGGCACGTTGTGCCCCAGGGCCTCCACCGTTTCAGGGTGCGTGAGCGCCGCCTGAATCACCAGCCCGATGCGCGTGCGCGTGAGCAGCAGCCAGATCGCGATCAGCATGAGAATGGCCACGAACATCATGAAACCCCGGTACATGGGGAACTGCGTCCCATACAGTGTGAAGAGAGGCCCGTCCAGCGCGGCCGGCACGCGGTAGTCCGCGGAACTCGTGCCCCAGATCAGCTGCACCATCTCGAGGATGATGAAAGACAGCCCGAACGTGATGAGCAGTTCTGGCACATGGCCGAACTTGTGCACCCGGCGCAGGCAATATTTCTCGAAGCCGGCGCCCAGCACGGCAACCAGCAGGGGCGCGATGAACAGCGCGGGCCAGTAGCCCACCAGTTGCGTGGTGCTGTATGCGAAATACGCGCCCAGCATGTAGAAACTCGCGTGCGCGAAATTGAGCACGCCCATCATGCTGAAGATCAGCGTGAGTCCGGAGCTCAGCATGAATAGCAGCAAGCCGTAGCTGATGCCGTTCAGGAGCGAGATGGTGAAGAATTCCATGGAGTCTTTGGCAAGGGTCCGATAAAAAGCCCGTTCACCCTGAGAAAGCCAAAGGGGGAACGGGCCGTGGACTGGCTGTCCTGAGCCTGCCGGGCTCAGCCCGAACGGGGCGGCAGGACGGTCAGGACGCGCCGGCGGGCCGCTTCATCTGGCAGCTGGTGGGCGTGCTGGAGACGTACGGATCCATCTGCTTGATTGGCGCGAAGGTGTAACCCGTGTTTTCCACGCTGTATTTGTTCTTCGCGTCGACCTTCTGCCACTTGGTGATGTACATGGACTGCTGCAACTGGTGGTCGGCAGCGCGCATCGTCACGTCGCCGGCGAAGCTCTTGACCTGCAGGCCTTCCATCGCCTTCGCCACTTGCACCGGGTTGGTGGACTTGGCCTTGGCCATTGCGGCGGAAAGCAGCTGGATACCGTTGTACGTGGCGTACGTGTAGTAGTCGTCGTTGAACTTCTTCTTGAAGTCGGCGCCCATCTGGCCCAACTCGCCAGGGTGGTTGGCATGGCCGTAGGCCACCACGTACACCTCGCCCTCGCCGCCTCCGGCCAGGGCCGTCGGTGTGCCGGTCACGCCGGCGTAGTAGGTGTACATCGGGATCTTCAGGCCCGAGTCGTTCAGGGCCTTGACCAGCAGCGTCAGGTCGGCGCCCCAATTCCCGGTGACGATGGTGTCCGCGCCGGACTGCTTGATCTTCGCAACGTAGGGCGAGAAGTCCTTCACCTGGCCGATGGGGTGCAGGTCTTCACCGACCACCTTCACGTCCGGGCGCTTGCGGGCGATCGCGTCCTTGAAGTACTTGGCGACTTGCTGGCCGTGCGAGTAGTTCTGGTTGAGCAGGTACACTTTGCTCACCTTGGGCTGGTCTTTCATGAAGGACGTCAGCGCCTCCATCTTCATGCTGGTGTCCGCGTCCAGGCGGAAATGCCAGAAGTCGCACTTCTCGTTGGTCAGAGCCGGATCGACGGCGGCGTAGTTCAGGTACACCACCTCCTTGCCGGGGTTGCGCTCGTTGTGCTTGGCCACAGCCTCCAGGATTGCCGTGGCGGCGCCGGAGCCGTTGCCCTGGGTGACGTAGCGGAAGCCCTGGTCGATGGCGGCCTTGAGCGTGTTGAGGCTCTCCTGCGGCGAGCCCTTGTTGTCGAAGCCGACGACCTCGAACTTGACGCCGGCGACGTTCTTCGCGCCGGAGTAGCGGTCGGCGACGAACTGCCAGCTCTTGAGCTGGTTCTGCCCTACATTGGCGAATGGGCCGGACAGCGGGTCCATGAAGGCGATCTTCACGGTTTCGCCCTTTTGCGCGAGGGCCAGGCCGGACACCGCCATCAGCGCCGAAACTGCGATTGTCTTCATTCCAGGTTTCATATGCGTCTCCATGTGAATCGAACAGCGGCAGGGTACAAGTTATTGTGCGCTGCAGCGCTCAGGGAATGCCCCTAAAGGGGGGCGTATCTATCGCCCAAGTGACAGTGCGCCGGGTGCCCGCCGATCACTCGCCTGACCCATATCAAGCATTGGGCAACTTGTAATCCTTGAGCATCTCGCGCAGCCTCGTCTTGAGCATCTTGCCGGTGGCGCCGATCGGGATCGACTCGACGAACACCACGTCGTCCGGGATCTGCCACTTCGCGGTCTTGCCTTCGTAGAACTTGAGCAACTCTTCGCGCGTCACCTCGGCACCTGGCTTCTTCACCACCGCGACGATGGGCCGCTCATCCCATTTGGGGTGCTTCATGCCGATGCAGGCGGCCATCGCGACGGCCGGGTGCGCCACAGCGATGTTCTCCACATCGATCGAGCTGATCCATTCCCCGCCGGACTTGATCACGTCCTTGCTGCGATCGGTGATCTGCATATAGCCATCGGCATCGATGGTTGCGACGTCGCCCGTCGGGAACCAGCCATTGACCAGCGGGTCGCCGCCCTCGCCCTTGAAGTACTCGCGCAGCACCCAGGGCCCTTTGACGTACAGGTCGCCCGGTGTCTTGCCGTCCCAGGGCAGTTCGTTGCCGTCCTCGCCGACGATCTTCATGTCCACGGCATAGATCGCGCGCCCCTGCTTCAGCCGGATTTTCATCTGCTCTTCCGGCGACATCAGCAGGTGCTTGTTCTTCAGGGTGCAGAGGGTGCCCAGCGGACTCATTTCCGTCATGCCCCAGGCGTGAAGCACCTCGACGCCATAGTCCTCGCGGAAAGCATCGATCATCGCGGGCGGGCAGGCCGAGCCGCCGATCACGGTGCGCTTGAGCGTGGAGAACCGAAGGTTGTTGGGCTTCATGTGCGTGAGCAGCATCTGCCACACGGTAGGAACGCCGGCCGCGTAGTTCACCTTCTCGGCCTCGATGAGTTCATAGATTGACTTGCCGTCCATCGCCGGGCCGGGAAACACCAGCTTCGCGCCGCACAACGCCGCCGAATACGGGATGCCCCAGGCGTTGACGTGGAACATCGGGACAACGGGCAGGATGGCGTCGCGCGCGGAAATGGACATCACGTCCGGCAGCGCCGCCGCGTAGGCGTGCAAGGTTGTGGAGCGGTGGCTGTACAGCGCCGCCTTCGGGTTGCCCGTGGTGCCGCTCGTGTAGCACATGCTGGACGCGGAGTTTTCGTCGAAGCTCGGCCACTCGTAGGTCGTGGGCTGCCCCCCTAGCCACGCCTCGTAGCTCACGAGGTTGGGGATGCCGCTGTCCGCAGGCAGCTTGTCGGCGTCGCACAGGGCGACGTACTGCCGGATCGTCGGGCTCTTGGCGTGGATGGCCTGCACCAGCGGCAGGAAGGTCATGTCGAAACACAAGACCTGATCCTCGGCGTGGTTGGCGATCCAGGCGATCTGCTCCGGGTGCAGCCTCGGATTGATGGTGTGCAGCACCCGGCCCGAGCCGCTCACCCCGAAGTACAGCTCCAGGTGTCGGTAGCCGTTCCAGGCCAGCGTTGCGACCCGATCCGAAAACAGCAGGTTCATCCCATCGAGTGCGTTGGCCACCTGGCGCGCCCTCTGGGCGACGTCGCGCCAGGTATAGCGGTGGAGATCCCCTTCCACGCGCCGTGAGACGATTTCGGTGTCGCCGTGATGGCGCTCGGCGAAATCGATCAGGGAGGAAATCAAGAGGGGCTGGTTCTGCATCAAGCCGAGCATCGGTACTCCTGGGGCAATTGTTGTGATTCCCCAATCGTAGTGCGTTGTCGCCCGCGATCAAAGGGCCGAAACCCCCGAAATGGCGACGGCGCCCCGGCAGCACGCAATAGGTGTCGCCTGCCGGACAGACTCTTAGCCGGCGCCGCCCTTGAAATACAGCGTGATAGCGGTGCCCTGGCCGAGCGTCGAGCGGATATCGATCGACCCGCCCATCGAGAGCATGACGCGCTGGCAGAACATGAGGCCCATGCCGTTGCCGCCGGAATTGGCGCGCGTGGTGACCGGCTCGCGGGTCAGCTTGCCCAGGACCTCCGGCGGGATGCCGTGCCCGTTGTCGATGAACCGGATCCACGGCCGCGCTGCCGGCGCGGCTTCCCTTCCGACCTCGATCCGCAAGCTGGCATCGGCAGTGCCTCGCAGCGCGATGAGCGCGTTTTTGGTCAGGGTACACAGTACGAGGTAGAGCAGGTCTCGGCGGCCCGGCAGGCTGAAATCCTGGTCGATCACCGCCTCGACCGAGGAACGCTCGTTCTCCTCGAACGGGAATTCGTCGATCAACGCCGAGATCAGGCTCGCCGCCATGACGGATTGCGGCTCGGACCCGGGATAGGCGTCGCGCGCCGACTGCACGAAGGTGGATACCAGCGACTGGCAATACAGCGCTCGGCGTTCGGCCCGCTCCAATGCTGCCAGCAGTTCGCCCGGATGGTTTTCCACGAACTGGGCGATGCCCGACGGTTGGCCGGGCTGCGGGGCCTGGTGGCGGGCTACGACGGTACTAACGCAGCCGCGGACCGTCGCCAGCGGCGTGTTGAGTTCGTGCGCGAGAAACCCCAGGGTTTCCCGCAGCGCGGCCGCGCGGCCCTCGTTCATGGCGCGCTCGAGCGCCTGGGTCCTGTGCAGGGCCAGCGCTTCGCGCAGCGCCGCCCGCGTGAGTGGTTCATCGAGGGGCTTTTCCAGGATGCGCAGCACTTTGCCGAGGTTCACCGCCGCGATTGCGACGTCCTTTTCTGCGTACGCCGTCACCAGCAGGCGCACGAGATGGCGGAAATCGCGCTGAACGGCTTGCAGCAGCTTCATGCCGTTCCGGTCGGGCATGCGGTAGTCAGTGACGAGGACGGCGAATTCCTGTCCCCGCTCGGTAAGCAGTTCCAGGGCCGGTGCGACGCCCGACGCGGTGATCACCTCGAACTCATCGCCAAACATGCGCTCAAACCGCATGCGAGAGAGTGGTTCGTCGTCAACGAAAAGAATGGCGCTGGCTTCTGGAAGCATGTCGGCTCGGCCTGTAGATCGCCTCAGCCGGCCTTGACCGCTGTCTGCTGGACCCCATAAGCGCGCAAGGCTTCTTCGGTCCGTCCGGCGAGCGCCCTGATGTGCTCCACCCAGTCGCTCGCGCTTGGCCAGTTTCGCTGTTCCACCATCGGCACATAGACCCGCCGCACCAGGTGGTACAGCGCCGTCGCGCCTGCTTCGCCGCTCATCCCCAACAGGGAATGAAGCGTATCCAGGCTGGACTGAAAATCCCGTTGCGCATGGCTTTGGTCCAGCCGGTCCACGAGCCGGCCGATCTCGGGCAGGAATTCGTTGAGCAGTTCTTCCAGCATGCCGATGCGGCAATAGCTCGCCAGCCGGTCGACGTCCAGCAACTCCTCGCCTTGTTGCACTTGGGCCGTGTGCGATGACGGGGCACGTTGCCGATCGCCTGTCAACTGGCCTAGCTTCGCGAACAACACGCCGGCTTCAACCGGCTTGGTCAGAATTTCGTCCATCCCTACCTGTCGAGCCGCCGCCGCGGTTTCAGCGTCCGAATAGGCGGTTACCGCAACGATGGGGATGTCGCGCCACGCGGCGCCGCTCGTCCGAATGGCCCGCGCTGCCTCGAGCCCGCCCATGCCCGGCATATTCAGGTCCATGACGATTGCCTGCCACTCGCCGCCTGAATGCAGAAGGTCCAGCACCGCCTGCCCATGGGCGGCTTCCCCCACCTGGGCGCCCGCGTGTCGCAGGTAGGCGGCCACGGCTTTTCTATTGGCGGCACTGTCGTCCGCCAGCAGAATGCGACGGCCCGCCAATGGCGCGGCGTCATGCCCCAACCGCGCCGGAGTTGCCATCGCGCTTTGCAACGCCTGCATCAGGGGCAGTTGCGCGCATGGCTTTCCGACAAAGCCGTCCATGCCCGCCTTCCGCGCCTTGACGGCGGCCAGGTGGGCCGGCTCGCTCGTGTGGGCCACGATGCGAACATTGCGATGCCGCGGGTCTTGCGCCGCGCGAATCCGTTGCGCCACGCCATAACCATCGAGCACCGGCATGTTGAGGTCCAGCAACACGAGGTCATAGTGCCTGGTGGCCAGTAACTCGAGGGCACGCCGCCCACTTTCCGCTTCGTCGACGGACATCTGCAGGGGCTGCAACTTGTGCCGCGTGATCATGCGCTGCATCGCATCGTCGTCGACGATCAACAGGTGTTTGCCGTGCAACGCGGCATGCGCCGCATCGTGTGTGGCCTGGCGTTGCGCCAGGGTCGCCTCCTCGTTGACGGGCGGAAATCGCAGCGTGAAGACCGTATATTCCCCAACGACCGACTCGCAGTCGATCTCGCCACCGAACGACCGCATCACGCGCCGGCAGTAGGCCAGCCCCAGCCCGGTACCGCCCGACTTGCCCGCCGAATTGAACGGCTCGAACAACTCGGCCTGCAGCTCCGGGGCAATCCCGGGGCCGCTGTCGCGAACCCTCACCTGCCTGCCCTCGACAACGAACGACAGGGTCGCGTCGGGTTTGAGCGTCATGTAGTGAAAGGCGTTCTTGATCAGGTTGAACAGCACGAACAGGTAGGCCGTTTCGTCGCCGCGGAAAGTGAAGTCATCGATGACGTGCACGTCGACCTTGCTGCGCTCGTCCATGCTGTCCCAGCCGTATTCCTCCACTGCCTTGCGGGTCGCCTCGGCCGCCGACAGGAGGCGAAAGTCGCGCGAATCAATCGGCTTGGCGCTGACTTCATCCAGTGTCATGGCGATGACCTGCAAACCGCGATTGACGGCCAATTCGCTTTCGGCGAGCAGGCGGTACAGTGCGTCGGCCTGGACGGCGGACAACGGCTGCGGCTCCAACGACGTGGTCGGCTGCGGAAGTGCCCGCTGTATGCGATCGAGGTTGTTCCTGATCTGGCTGAGGGGGTTTCGCATCTCATGCGCGATCGATCCCGCCAGCGCCCGGTAGGTACGCTTGATCTTCTCGGCTTCGGCCTGCTTTTCCACGAATTTGAAAAGGCTTCCCCCGATGATGACCAATACCAGGATCGGCAGCCTCGCCGCGTAATCCATCGGGACGACGGGATTGGGCACCAATGCGGCATACAGCAGCGCTGCGCCAACCGTGCCGATGACGAATGTCACGATGGTGTTGCGCCAATCGGTGAGCAGGATCAAAAGGAACGTCGCCATCATCGTATTGGCGACAGCGACGACGCCGCCGCCGTTGGCGAGCGCTGTGAAGGTGAAGAAAAAGGGCAGGCAGTACAGCAGCGCCCCGTAGGAGTAGGCGATGTAATAAGGCTTGAGCCGTTCCGGCCAGTACCTGCGGGTGGCCAGGCCGGCGCAGATCAACATCGCCAACACGCGCAGCCACAGGTCATCGTAAGGCGGCAAGCTCTTCGTGAATCGCAGCAGGTAAAACAGCGGGAAGGCCGCAACGCCGACCATGCCCGTGTATTCGATGTAGGCGCGCCCGTGGGAGTGGTATGCCCTGAAGTGCTCGAACATCGAGCGCAGCCATGTCATGGCTTGCCTGTGTCCACGTTGGCTAGCGCCACCTGATCCAGCAGCTGGCCGGTCAAGAACAAGGTGGTGCGTGCCACCTGAACGACCTGAGCCTGTTCGGCGGGCGTGATGGCGAAGCGTTCGATGGCCTCGGTCACCTGCCGTATGTGTGCTTCGTCAGCCTGGGCGTGGGAGCCGAAGAAGGTCAGGTTCTTGCTGGTCAGTTGGAGGTCCTGGCTGATCTTGGCGAACGGGCCGGCAATATGGCCGTAGACGCCCTCGGCCCAGAAGCTGTAGCCCAGGCGCGCAATGGCACCATACCTCAGCGACACGTAGTACAGGTAGCCGATCAATGCCTCGGTTGCCGGCAAGGGCTGCCGGGCCAGGTCCGCCTCGTCGAATAGTCCCACGCTCTTGAGGTCGTGAATCACCATACGCTCGTGGCCAAGCTCCTCGGCAGCGTGCCGATAGACGAATTTGAGCAAGCCTTCGGGTGCCGGCACAAACGCGGCGACCGCCTGGTTCATCGAATTGTGGCGAGAGTAATGGTAGACCTGCAACATCAAGTCGCGGTACAGGGGGCGCTGGACCGGCTTGCTCATGACGCAGCGCCAGAACTCTCCAGCCTTGATACGGGCCCATTCGGCATCGACGATTTGCTGCAGGGTCTCGATGAAACGGTCGCTCATGCAAACGCTCCCTGACCGGCTGAACCCAGCGAAGCCGCGGGCAACATGGCCATCGCCGCGCCGCATCGTGCTCCAGGCTCCGACAAGGCGACTGTCACTCGCTCCAGCGGGCCGTGGATGAGGGTGTAGCGCTTGGCAGTGCCCTGCAGGGGGACGTCCTCGGCGACTACTTCGAAGCCGAACCGTCGATACAGACGCGCCAGCGCGGGCGTGCAAGCCGCGTGCAGGTTGCCCGCCTGTGCCGACTCCTGCAAGAATGACACGGCAAGGAACAGACAGCGGCGCAACGAGTCGATACCGCCTCGAAATTCAGGATCCATCACAAGTCGTCCCATCTCCCAGCTGTCGGCAGTCGAGTAGCCGGGCTCCGGCTGCGCTTCCAACAGCAATTGTTCAGTCAGGGTCAAGCCGAAACGCATTGGGACAGCCCGAATCGTCCCGACGATCTCGCCCCAATATTCGAAAGCGACAGTGATGCCCACCTCGTCTCTTTTTTTTCGTGCACGGGAAACAGCGGATCGAGCGCGCAATGCATCCCCAGGTCGATGTGCCCGCGCAAGGCCCGAACCTTCTCGATGTCTACATGCGTTTGCAGATGGCGCAGCACCAGGTCTTGCGCCAACGCGACAGGCGCGCGGAACTGCGGCGATGCCCAAGCATGATGATTGCTCATGTTCGATCCCTCCCTTGACTCAATAGGTCCTGTGCGCGGGCTGCCCCCAGGCGCACTTTGAAAGAATTATCTGCGATTGTTGAGCCAACGCAAGGACATGCGATTTCCCCCTCGGGCACCCGGACGGAGGAAAACCCGGACAATGGCGTAATGAATGAACGCATCGAAGCGGTCGCGGAGCAGCTCGACCTGGGGCTGCCATTGCGCCACGCGTTCGCGCAGCTCGGCCAGGCCTTCTACACCGAAGTTTCCCCCCGCCCTCTCCCCGACCCCTATCTCGTGGCAGTCAACAGCCCGCTGGCAGGCGACCTTGGGCTCGATCCGGCACTGCTGACCTCACCGGCTGGTGTCGAGGCTTTCACCGGCAACATTCCGATCGCCGGGAGCCGTCCGTTGGCCAGCGTGTACAGCGGCCATCAATTCGGGGTATGGGCCGGGCAGCTCGGCGACGGCCGGGCGATTCTGCTTGGCGAACTGCCGACCCCGGCCGGGCCGCAGGAATTGCAGCTCAAGGGCAGCGGCCTCACTCCCTACTCGCGCATGGGCGACGGCCGCGCCGTGCTGCGCTCCAGCATCCGGGAGTTCCTGGGGTCGGAGGCGATGTGGGGCCTGGGCATCCCGACCACGCGGGCGCTGTGCGTCACCGGCTCGGATGCGCCGGTTCGCCGCGAGGAAATCGAGACGGCCGCCGTGGTCACGCGCGTGTCGCCAAGCTTCGTGCGCTTCGGGCATTTCGAGCACTTCTCCGCCCGCGAGCAATATGGCGAGCTCGCCCGACTCGCCGATGACGTGATCGACAGGTTCTACCCGGAATGCCGGGCCACGGCGAAGTTCGCCGGTAATGCCTATGCCGCGCTGCTCGAGCAGGTCAGCGAGCGCACCGCCGCGATGGTGGCGCAATGGCAGGCCGTGGGTTTCTGCCACGGCGTGATGAACACGGACAACATGAGCATCCTGGGCCTCACGATCGACTACGGCCCCTTCCAGTTCCTCGATGCGTTCGACCCCGGCCACATCTGCAACCACAGCGACGAACAGGGCCGCTACGCGTACAACAAGCAGCCGAACGTCGCGTACTGGAATCTTTTTTGCCTCGGCCAGGCCTTGCTGCCGCTGATCACCGACCAGGAGCTGGCGCTGGCGGCGCTCGAGTCGTACAAGACGGTGTTCCCCCGCGAGCTTGAAGCGCGCATGCGCGCCAAGCTGGGGCTGGCCGACGCGCAGCCCGAAGACCGCGAGCTGATCGAGTCCATCCTCAAGCTGCTCGCAAAGGACCGGGTGGACTACACGATTTTCTGGCGCCGGCTGTCGCGCCACATCGCGGGCGAGCCCGCCGAGACGGTGCGCGACCTGTTCCTGCAGCGCGTCGAGCTGGACGACTGGCTCGCCCGGTACCTTCAAAGGCTCGGCACCGGCGGGCTCGGCTCGGGCGGGCGTGATGCGGCCGCGGAACTCATGCTGCGGACAAACCCCAAATACGTGTTGCGCAACCACCTCGGGGAACTCGCCATCCGCCAGGCGAAACTTAAGGACTATTCCGGTGTCCAAGACCTGCTGACCTTGGCGCATGCCCCCTTCGACGAACATCCGGGGCACGAAGACAAGGCCGGCTTTCCGCCCGATTGGGCATCACACATCGAAATCAGCTGCTCTTCATGACCTACAAGATCGAGAAAACCGAAGCCGAGTGGAAAGCCCTGCTCGAGCAGAAAGGCGCCGAGCGCGGCGCGTTTGAAGTCACGCGCCACGCCGCGACCGAGCGGCCCTTCACCGGTAAATACGAGGCGGTGTGGGACGACGGCAGCTACCATTGCATCTGCTGCGGTGCCAAGCTGTTCGACTCCGACACCAAGTTCGACGCCGGCTGCGGCTGGCCGAGTTTTTCGCTGGCCGTGCCCGGAGCGATCAAGGAAATCCGGGATACCAGCCATGGCATGGTGCGGGTCGAGACGGTATGCGCCGAGTGCGGCGCGCACCTCGGCCACGTGTTTCCCGACGGCCCCACCGACACCGGCCTTCGATATTGCATGAACTCCGCCTCGCTCGATTTCAAGCCCGGGCAAGGCAAATAACCGATCTCCATGAAACTGCTTCTAGATTTTTTCCCCATCATCCTTTTCTTCGTCGCGTTCAAATTCGCGGGGATTTATGTCGCGACGGGCGTCGCCATCGTCGCCACCATCGCGCAGATCGCCTGGCTGCGCCACAGCACTGGCAAGGTGGAACCCATGCAATGGGCCAGCCTGGCAATCATCCTCGTGTTCGGCGGCGCGACCATCGCGCTGCAGAACGAGACCTTCATCAAGTGGAAACCCACCGTGCTGTACTGGCTGATGGGCGGCACACTGGCAGCCGGCCAGCTCTTCTTTCGCAAGAATTTGCTCAAGAGCCTGATGGGCTCGCAGCTGGAATTGCCTGAGGCCGCCTGGCGCGTCACCAACTGGAGCTGGATCGCGTTCTTCGCGCTGATGGGCGTTGTCAATCTCTGGGTGGCGTACACATTCGATACCGACACCTGGGTCAACTTCAAGCTGTTCGGCGGGCTCGGGCTGATGGCGCTCTTCGTCGTGGGCCAGGCGCTTTACCTCGGCCGCTATATGAAGGCCGACGAGGCGAGCGGGCCATGAACGGCGGCCTGACGGGGATCACCCCGGAAGCGATGCGGGCTCGGCTGGAGGAACTCCTGGCTCCCACGCTCGTCGAAGTGATCGACGAAAGCTCGCAGCATGCCGGCCACGCCGGGGCGGACGGGAGCGGTTACGGCACCCATTTCCGGGTGCGGATCGCCTCCCCGCTGTTCGAAGGCCGCTCCCGCGTGGCGCGCCATCGGCTTGTGTATGATGCGCTGCAAGTTTTTGTGGACCGCGGCCTTCATGCCCTGGCGATCGAAACTCTCTGACCACCCCTCCTGACTCTCTTAGGGACTCTCCAATGAAGCAATTCCTCCTGTCCGCACTGGCGGCAGCCATCCTCGGCCTCGCCCTGCCCGCCTTCGCGCAGAACGTCGCTATAGTCAACGGCAAGGCGGTGCCGAAGGCCCGCGTGGACGCGCTGGCCGCGCAGCTGGCCAAGTCGGGCCGGCCGGTGTCGGTCGAGATGCAGGGCCAACTGAAAGACGAAGTCATTGCCCGCGAGGTCTTCATGCAAGAGGCGCAAAAACGCGGCCTGGACGCCACCGAGGACTTCAAGAGCCAGATGGAGCTGGCGCGCCAGACGCTGCTGATCCGCGAGCTGTTCGCCGATCATCAGAAGGCCAACCCCGTGACCGACGCCGACATCAAGGCCGAGTACGACAAGTTCGTCGCGGCCAACGGCGGCAAGGAATACCGCGCCCGCCACATCCTGGTCGAAAAGGAAGACGAGGCCAAGGCCATCATCGCGTCCCTCAAGAAGGGCGGCAAGTTCGACGAGATCGCCAAGAAGCAATCGAAGGACCCGGGCTCGGGCGCCAATGGCGGCGACCTCGATTGGGCCAACGCGGCCAGCTACGTGCCCGAGTTCTCAGGCGCACTCATCAAGCTGAACAAGGGCCAGCTGACGCAGGAGCCCGTGAAGAGCCAATTCGGCTATCACGTCATCCGCCTGGACGACGTGCGCGAGGCGCAACTGCCCAAGCTGGACGAGGTCAAGCCGCAAATCGCCCAGCAGCTTCAGCAGCAGAAGCTCGCGAAGTTCCAGGAAGAACTGCGCGGCAAGGCGAAGATCGAATAAACGCGGAAACCGGCTTGCAGGACAACGCGGCCACCCGGCCGCGTTTTTGCGTGAGCTTGACGGGACGGGTCCTGCTGTCAGCGTATATGTAGACGATGCGGCTACGTAGCTTGCTGCGCTCAGGTGCCAAGGCTCTTCCCTCGCCTGATGGCTTCGGCGGCGCGGGCGTCTTTGGTCAGCCATGCCCTGCCTGGGAGGACGCCCATCAGCGCGCGCTGCGCCCTGGAACGCCACTTTGCCTTTGTGGGGTCGTGGTGGTCTCCGCGTTTTTTGGAAGCCACGCCGTCACGCCGCCACGGCTGCGGATCGGGTCCTTCCTCCTTCTTGGGAAACTCCGGCCGAGGCTTCGGCCTCTGGGCTTCCGGGACGCGGGTGTTGCGTGGCTTGGCGCGCGCGGGCTGCGATTGCGCAAGCCTGGCATCCGCCGCGGCTGATGAAGATGAAGATGAAGATGAAGATGAAGATGACGACGAAGACGAAGACATGCCCTGGCTCGTGTCAGGGCGCTTGATCTCGGCTTCGTTATCCGGGTTTGGATCAGACTCCGGGTCGGAATCGGACTCTTCGGTGCCAGGCTTCCACTCCAATGCCAATGTGCCTTTATGGTCTATTCCCAACGCGTCGCGCACTCCGTTGTCCATCTCGTTGTCCAGCAAACCCACATCCAGGCCTTCCTCGGCCTCGAATATTGGAATCACCATCCACAAAGGCATGTCCAAGAACTTCGGGTCATCGGACCGCGGCGAGTTCTTGAACCGCTCCAGGCGCGCGGCATTTTTGTCGAGCGCCGGGTAGGCGTTGGCCAACGCCCACCCCCAGCCCTCGCCTCGAGGCTCCTCCCGCGCACTCCTCTCGTTGAACACTGAAGTCATTCTGGTGATGCCTGAGTCCACCTCGCCGAAAAACTTTCCGACATGGAGCACGAGGTCCAGGTGCTCCCGGTCAAGGTACACGTGCGCCAGCACGGTTTCGTCCATATTGGCCAGTAGCAGCGCGCACGGTCGCGCCACGTTGGGGTTCTCGCCGGACAGTTCCTCAAACGCCCCCTGAACCGCGTCAGCCGCAACGGCTGCGCAGGCCTTGTCCGTGCGGATGGCATGGCGGATGTCCAGCAGATCGAATCCCTGCTCGAGCTCGCCCGTCAGCGTCTCATCATCGGGTGCCGCCAGAATACCGTCAAGCTTGTGCCTGACGTCTTCCGGGCTGAGCAAGCGCAGCGGACGATCTGTGCGAAAGCGCCACCCCGCTTCCGTCCCTTCGTCGGCCATGAGCATGTTACTCGCCATATAACTCGGCCCATCACTTGACCCATCACTTGGCGCTTTGCGTTGCGCTTGCGGGCGCCCCATACCGCGCGCAAGCAGTGCGGCTCCAACACCGACGCCGAGGCCCAGCGGCAGGTCAGACATCAAGGTCATCAGTACACCAGCAGCGAGCCCGACGCCTGCAGGAAAGAGGCCGGCGCTCATAGGCCCCAGGCGCATTGCAAGCTGCCCGCAGCAATCTTCGCGGCGAGTCTGCCGACTCTGCCCTGTATCGGGTGGTGCGTCCCTTGGCGGAGCATTTTCAACTCGCTTCACGTAGGCATTCACCAAGTTGAAGCGGGCGACCACCCGCTCGTGGATTTGCTCCACGGAGTTCGTGATGACCTCTAGCGATAGCTCCCTGTGCTGCCCCAGAACCGTGCTGACGGCCTCCCGCGCAGCGTTCTCCCAAAGCGAGCGCGCGTCCGCAGCCTGGGATACATCGCTGTGCTTCCTCATGAGGCCATCAACAACCACTTGGACAACCCTCTCATAGATGTCGGAGCGCTTCCCCTCTAACAAATCATGGCCTGCTCGAATTGGGACAGGCACGACAGCTTCTTGCTTTTTGGCGCCCTTTACAGATTCGACAATCAGTTTCTTGAACTCCGTCGAAATGTCATTGTGAAACATCTTTAAGACTTGGGGCTGCACCTCCTGACCCGGCCCCAGCACGTTGTAGAGGGCCTTCAATGCCAATGACTCGAGCCATTCTTGATCTTCAGGACTTGAATTTGCAGGGAAGCCTGGTTTGTTGGCTTCCCGCTTAACGATCCCCTTGGCAAGTTGCGCGCGCAAGTCGGTCTGGCCTTGTGCTGACCCCGTGCCCTCGCTGCCGACAACGGCCGAAGTCCCTGTATTGGGCGTCACAACCGGCTTTTGCACTGCCGCATTGCGAACCCCCGGCAGGCGGGTATTGGAGGCCCCACTAGCCATCTTGACGCTCCCGCAGGATTTCGCGCCATGCCTGCAGCACGTGCGTCATGTTGGCCAGCACCCCGCAAATGCGTGAGACCTCCAGTTCCGCTGCCGGCATTTCAAACATCATCACGACCGGGCCGGGCACGCGCCCAAGGGCCATGCGCACGCCCCCGGTCTGGGTCCACAGGTAGTTGTACTGCAGCAGCATTTCATACAGTTGGGACCGCGCGTCGTCGGCTACCGCTGCAATGTCTGCCTGGATCACGATCGTGCCCGCCTCGGCGTTGGGCTCGATGTCAAACCTCGTTTCACTGTCGAACGTGAAGCGCCATGCACCCGACTCGTCGTCATGCGATGAAGATTGCAGCCCAAGCAGGCCAGCGGCCTCCTTGAGCGCGAGGTGCGCTGGTTTCGCAGAATTCACGGGTCTGACCCTTTCAAGTTCATCCCATGAGTAACAAACGCGCCTTGCGCGTTCCACACACTTCCGGCCATGATGACCGCGTCAAACCTTCGGCGGATCGGTTTCCCGACCCCAGTTGCGGTGCTTCGCAATCGCCTCCACGAACTGCGAAGCCAGCGCCGGCGCATCGGCATCGCCCCCGACCAGCAGGGCACTGTCGCCTTTGCCGTTGGCCAACTCCAGCGGCAGCCCGGCGGCCTCCAGCAACTGCCGTGAAGCGCCCAATGCCAGGATTGCCTTGCAGTGCCGGAAGTGGTCCTTGATGAATTCCATGGTGTGCCCATCCGCCGCAAGTGCCGCGACGGCCGATTCAGCTCCGGGCAGTGCCAGTGCATCGAAGAGGAATCCCGGTTCGTTCTCGAGCGACGCGTCCGCGTCGAGCATCTCGCCGCCGGAGGTTTCGACAGGCCCGATGCGCGGCGCAACCAGGCGCGCGACTGCGCCCTGCTCGACCAGCGTCGCCTGTAGCTGCGAGACGGCGGCGCCGTCCACCCCCGCAGCCACCAGGAGTGCGATCTTGCGGCCGCGGATGGAGCCGTCGCCCGGCCGCGCCATCAGCGACAAGGCGGGCGACACGGTGACTTCGGGCTTCGCGGGTTTTGGCAGCGCTCGCGGCATCGGGTCTGGCAACGGGTTCATGCCCAGGCCGTCGGCCACCTTGCGCGCAAGGTCCTCTGACGCGTTGCGCAGCGACGCGACCATGCGCTCGCGTATCGCAGGCACCGTCACCTTGGACAGCTCGAAGCGGAAGGCCGCGGCGATGTGTGCCTGCTCCACGGGCGTCTGGCTTTCGTAGAACAGCGTCGCCTGCGTGTAGTGGTCCGCGAACTTCTCGGGCTTGGCACGCACCTTGTCCTGCTCGCGCTCGCGGATGCGCAGCGGCACGGAGACGAAGCCCTGCTGCGCGCCGGCCTGGAACGGGCAGCCGCCACCCAGTGAATTGGGCTCGTATGCGACGCGCCCGCGATGGATGGCTTGCCGGTGCATGCCGTCGCGCTGGTTGTTGTGCACTTGCGCGATGGGCGCGTTGATGGGGATCTCGTGAAAGTTGGGGCCGCCCAGGCGAGAAATCTGCGTATCCACGTACGAGTGGATGCGGCCCGCCAGCAGGGGATCGTTGGAGAAGTCGATGCCGGGGACGACATGTGCGGTGCAGAACGCGACCTGCTCGGTTTCGGCGAAGAAGTTGTCGGGGTTGCGATTGAGCACCATGCGGCCGACGGGACGCAGCGGAACCAACTCCTCGGGGATGATCTTGGTCGAGTCGAGGATGTCGAAGCTGAACTTTTCGGCCTGCTCCTCCGTGAAAACCTGAACGGCCAACTCGTACTCCGGGTAGTTGCCGCTTTCGATGCGCTCCCAGAGATCGCGACGGTGGAAATCCGGATCGGCTCCCGAGATCTTCACCGCTTCATCCCACGCCAGCGAGTGCGTGCCGGCCACCGGGTTCCAGTGGAACTTGACGAAGACCGATTCGCCCGCATCGTTGACGAAGCGATAGCTGTGCACGCCGAAGCCCTGCATCGTGGCGAAGCTGCGCGGGATGGCGCGGTCGGACATTACCCACATCAGCATGTGTGTGGACTCCGGCATGAGCGAGACGAAATCCCAGAAGGTGTCGTGCGCGCTGGCCGCCTGCGGCATCTGGTGGTGCGGCTCGGGCTTGACGGCATGGACCAGGTCCGGGAACTTGATCGCGTCCTGGATGAAGAAGACGGGGATGTTGTTGCCCACCAGGTCCCAGTTGCCCTCGTCCGTGTAGAACTTTACCGCGAAGCCGCGTACGTCGCGAGCCGTGTCCTTGGAGCCGCGCTCGCCTTGCACCGTCGAGAACCGCACGAAGACGGGCGTGATCTTGCCGGTCTCCTTGAATGGCGCGGCCTTCGTGAGGTCCGTCAGCGGCTCGTAGCACTCGAAGAATCCGTGAGCGCCCGAGCCGCGCGCATGGACGATGCGCTCGGGGATGCGCTCGTGGTCGAAGTGCGTGATCTTCTCGCGCAGGATGAAGTCTTCCAGCAGCACGGGCCCGCGCTCGCCCGCTTTCAGCGAATTCTGGTTGTCCGCGATGGCCACGCCCTGGTTGGTGGTCAGCGCCTGCCCGGTTGAATCGACACGCACGCGGTCCAGCGGCTCGATGGTGGCGTTCACACCGGGGGGCGCCATGCTGCCGGTTTTCTCGCTGCCGTTGTCCTCCGACAGCGTGCTGCCCGTGGCTGCCGATGAAGCTGGGTCAGCCGTCTGGCCAGCCGGCGGGTTCAGGCCGTTGCGCGCGCCGTGCTCGGCGGCCTTGGTGGCGTTGTAGGGAAAGGCCGCGGCCAAGTCCTGCACTTCCGCCATCTTCTGCGCGGGAAGGTCATTGGGTGCTGCGGAGGCGGGAGAAATCTGGCTGGGCCCGCTGTCGGTGTTGCGTGCAGCCGATTTGGCGGCCGCCTTTTTCGGGTTGGCCATATTGCGGCCGGAGGTGGGCGGAGTCGATTTGGGCATCGGTAATCGTTGGTGAGGGTTGACGGCGAAATTGCCGTTGCCTCACGCTACCGAGCCCGGATGTGCACCCCTGTAGGACTTTGCCGCTTCCCCTCGGCCGTAAGTTGGGCTACCTCAGCCGAGAAGCCAGGGTCACCAAGCCGATCAGTATCGGTTGGTGCAGGATGTACCAGGAAAGGCTCCAGCGGCCCATCCATGCAAGCGGCGCGACCGACCGGGGCAGCGGGCGTTGCAACGCGGCACGCCGGTGCGCAAGCAGCCATTGCCCGGCAGCGACGCCCCACCACATCACGCCCAGCCACGGAAACACAGGAACGTAGTCTTCGGTAATCGGCTTGCGGCTGATGAGGCCCAGCCAGTTCCATGCGGGCAGGTTCAGGAAATCCAGTAGCGGCCATTGCATGTGGGCCCACGCCGCCAAAGGTTTCAACGCAATCGCCAAGGCGCCGGCCACCCACAGCCACTGGCCCCAGCCGGCGCTCAGGCGAACGACGACAAGCATCACGGCAATGCCATGCAGCACGCCGAAGTAAATGAAGCTCTTCGGAAACATCCACCACGAGCCGGCAGTGACCAGCAGCGCGCAGCCCGCGATCTGCGCCCAGCGTTTCCAGAAGCGTGGCCAGCTCTGGCCCTGGGTCACCGCGACGGCCTGGCCTAGCCCCGCGCAGAAGAGGAACAGGCTGACGATCGCGGTGCGCTGCAAGATCCAGAACGGATCTGTGTAGAAGTTCTGCTTGAGCCAACCCGCATGGTTCAGGTCGAAGCAGAAGTGGTAGACCGTCATCCACACGATCGCTGCCCCGCGCAGCGTGTCTATCGTGTCGTAGCGTTGGCTTTGGCGTGCGGGCATCGCCGCGAGTTTAGGGCCTGCTCCGCATTCGGCAAGCTTGGCGACGAAGGCCAGGCGGTGCTGCGTACTGCATCCTGCGTGCTGCGCTAGGACCAACTCCGCTCATAAATTTCTGCTGCCAGCCCATCTAAACCGGGTAATCCTTCCAATTCGTCCAGAAGATGCAGCATCAATAAGCTGTCCTCGCCTATATCGCGTTTGATGTCGTCTACCAGTTTGAATGCGAAATCCTTTAGGCACTTCTTCGCATCAGGAGCCATCTTGGGTCCGTCCGCCAGCAGAAACTCTACACGCTCTCGGAGCCGATCCTCGCCCGTGTGGGCACGAATGGGCCCGGTGCCGCCTGGGTGGTCGAAACAGTACTTGAGCACCCTGCTCATTTCAGCGCGCATTTCCGGATCTTTGTGCGTGACACGCATTTCGTTCAGGCCTGCCCCCAATCTCGCAAATAGCGCGACCTCGCCAGGGCCGCCGTGGAGCAGGATCTGGTCGATCAGCATGGCCACCTCCGCCATCAGCAGGCGGCCGCTCAAATGCGAGGCCTGAAGCGGCAAAAGCTCTTCCACAAATTTGTCGATTGAAATGGACAGTTTCGCAACATTCTCAACAAGCTCAGTCGTACGACCAAGCCCCTGCACTCCCTTGGCTGGATTGAGGAAAGTTGCTGCTGCCTGTTCAGTTGCGGGTTCCACGTGCACGTTCAAAGGCGGCAATGTGACCCTGGTTGACTCTGCAGCGCGGAGGCTGGCGACGTCGCTGGGGCTCGGGCCGGCGCTCTGGCTGAAGCTGAAGCTGGAGCTCGCAGCACCTTCGCTTCTGGGCGGGGGCAAATCCATATCCATGAGATGAACCCCTAACAGCTCACACACGTGCGGATCGGAATGGGTTATCTTGACGCCAAGCAAGCAATGGTAGAGCTCACCCGAAAGGCGCTCTTTGAACGGTGCGGGCCCTCCAGCGATCTGCCAAACCAAACCGTCGGAACGGTTCAACAAAAACGTCGCGTGTTCGAGATCTGCAGTCCCGAAATCCCTCCCTAGATGCTCGATACTTTCGGAAATAAAAATAGCTTCACGGGCGCTCAGGGCTAAATCCTTGGCGTCGGCAAATACACCAGGAAACTGGGCGTCAAGCGCAGTCACTGCGGCATTGATGTCAGCGAGCGCCGCTAGCTTGTCTGAGACGCTCTTGGTCGTCAAAGCCACAAGGCTGTGCTGCAGCTCGCAAAAGTTTCGCGCAGCCTCAAAGCGGCTTCCTTTTCCTTCTTGCGCGCGCATTTCGAGGCCGCCAATGTCTATCCGGATCGATTGGCGAAACTCTTCGGCCGCGGACTTTAGCCTGACGGGCGCGTCCCCGTTACCAGATCCGTTATGGGTGTCGGTGCGCTTGGTGGGCGCACGCGCCGCAACCGCGCCGGGCTGTGTCAGTCCCGACCGGGGTGAAGGATAACGGGCTGGTTGGCTTGGATATTTGGGGACTTGGGGCATGGTGCTGACCCTTTCGAGCTGTCTACAGTTGGCTTAGTTTGGTAACAAGAGCCGGACTGTCGTTCCAATCTGCCCGCCAGGAACGGCAAAGGCTTGCCATCGATTCCGGCCTGGAACGCCCGCTGAATGTCCCCTTAAGCGGGCGGCTCATGTCATTGCGTGCGTTTCGCGCGGGCGTGCATCTGGGCCGGGGTGGCTTCGGCCCAGCGCGCAGACCTCTTCACGCCGTGGGCCTCAACGGACCCACCCGCCCGCTGATCATCACCCGCTCGAACCACCGCGAAAATGGTTCCCAAAAAACGCGTTCAGCCCGCCGGCATGCGCCAGGCGAAGCTTCCGCGATAGGCGTGCCAGGTGGCGTGGCCGAGCCACGGCCCGACCAGCAGCAAGCCGAAAGCCCAGGGCAACATCACCGCACCGAGCACCAACGCGACGATGAGCGCGCCCCAGGCCAGCATGACGCCCGTGGAGGTGGCCACCACCTGGATGCTGGCAAGCCCGGCGGTGATGGCGTCGGTGTCGCGGTCCAGGATCATGGGGATGGAGACGACGCAGGTGGAGAAAACCAGTGCCGCGAAAATGCCGCCCACCAGCAGGTAGACGGCGATGAATTCCCAGTTCTGCGGATTGAACACCGCCTGCATCACCGTCGCCGTGGTCGGCAACCCGCCGGTGTTGAAGAACACGGCGAAGACCACCAGCGATGCGCGGCCCCAGAGTAGCTCCAGCAGCAGCATCACCAACACCAGCATCCCCATCGCGCCAAGGTGCCCGTCCCAGCAGGTCAGGGACTCGCCCAGGCTCTGCGGCAGGCCCAGCTCGCGCCGCCGGCTCACCTCGTAAAGGCCCATCGCGAGGAACGGGCCAACGAGGAAGCAGCCGGAAACGAACGAGAGTGTGTATTGAGGAATCTTGCCGAACACCGCGCCCAGGATGACCGCCATCAGCCAGAAGCAAACGCCGTAGAAGAACGAGATGCCGGGGGCCGCGCGCAGATCGAGCCAGCCCGCGCGAAGCCAGCGCAGCGGGTCCAACAAGCGCAGCGGCACGAGCTCGCGCACTGGCTTGTTCGCCTCACGAGCCGCTGCTTCCGTGGCCATTCGTATATCCCTCCCGTCAACCGACCCAGCGGCGAGCGTTACGCCACAGCTGCATCCAGGGGCTGAATTCGCTCTTGTCGCCGGACGTCCAGCTCAATTGAATGTTGCGGAACACGCGCTCGGGATGCGGCATCATCGCCGTGAAGCGGCCGTCCGCCGTCGTCACCGCCGTCAGGCCACCCGGACTGCCATTGGGGTTGGCCGGATAAATCTCGGTGGGCTGACCGTGGGTGTCCGTGAAGCGCATCGCCGCGATGACCTTCGCCACGTCGCCGCGATGCGAGAAGTTGGCAAAACCCTCGCCGTGCGCTACCGCGATCGGCAGCCGGCTGCCGGCCATGCCCGCGAAGAAAAGGCTGGGCGATTCGAGCACTTCCACTTGGGACAGGCGAGCCTCGTAGCGCTCGCTACGGTTGGTCGTGAAACGCGGCCAGGCCTGTGCGCCGGGGATAATGTCGGCCAGCTCGGCCAGCATCTGGCAGCCGTTGCATACACCCAGCGCGAAGGTGTCCTGGCGGTTGAAAAAGGCCTTAAACTGCTCGGACAGCTGCGGGTTGAATGTGATGCTGCGCGCCCAACCGATCCCCGCGCCCAGCGTGTCGCCGTAGCTGAACCCGCCGCAGGCGACGAAACCCTTGAAGTCTTGCAGCCGCGCGCGGCCGGATTGAAGATCCGTCATGTGCACGTCGTAGGCGTCGAAGCCGGCCTCGGTGAACGTGTATGCCATCTCGACGTGCGAGTTGACGCCCTGCTCGCGCAGGATGGCGACCTTGGGGCGGGTCAAGTGAATCGCGGGCGAGGCGTTGCCCTCACCCCTGCCCTCTCCCGGAGGGAGAGGGAGGAAGACATGCAGGCCTGGGTCATCGGGGGCGCCGGCGGCAGCGTGTTCCTGGTCCGCGCCCACGGGGTTGTCGCGTTGCTGGCAGATGCGCCAGCTCACGCTGTCCCAGACCTGGTGCAGGTCGGCGAGCTTCGCGGTGAACACGGCCTTGGTATCGCGCCACACCTGCACCTCGCCCTTGCCTACGTCGATTTCCGACGAAGCGGGACGCGTCTTGCCGACGAAATGACTGTGCTTGGACAGGCCATGCTCGCGCAGCACCTGCATCACATCATTGCGCTCCGCCGTCCGGACTTGCAGCACAACGCCCAGCTCCTCGCTGAACAGCGCCTTGAGCGTGAGCTCGTCACGGCGCGGGCCGACCTGGGCCGCCCAGTTCTTGGCATCGCCGTAGTCGGCGCGGCTGTCGGTGATGCCGTCGCCTTCGGTGACGAGCAAGTCGACATTGAGCGACACGCCCACGTGGCCCGCGAAGGCCATCTCGCAGGCCGTGGCAAACAGGCCGCCGTCACTGCGGTCGTGATACGCCAGGATCTTGCCCTGCGCGCGCAAGGCGTTGACCGCGTTCACGAGGTTGACCAGGTCTTGCGGCTCGTGCAGATCAGGCACTTCATGGCCCACCTGGTCCAGCACCTGCGCCAGGACGCTGCCGCCCATGCGGTTGCGCCCGCGCCCCAGGTCGATGAGGACGAGCGTGGTGTCTTCAGATGCCTCCAGTTGCGGTGTCAGCGTGCCGCGCACGTCGGCCAGCGTCACGAAGGCGCTCACGATCAGACTTACGGGCGATGTGACTTTCTTCTTTTCATCGCCCTCGCTCCACTGCGTGCGCATCGACAGGCTGTCTTTTCCCACGGGAATCGAAATGCCCAGCGCCGGGCACAGCTCCATGCCGACGGCGCGCACGGTGGCGTAGAGGTCGGCGTCCTCGCCCTCCTCGCCGCACGCGGCCATCCAGTTGGCCGAGAGCTTGACGCGCTGCAGCTCGATCGGCGCAGCCAGCAGGTTGGTAATGGCTTCCGCCACGGCCATGCGGCCGGACGCGGGCGCATCGATCACGGCCAGCGGCGTGCGCTCGCCCATGCTCATCGCCTCACCGGCGAAGCCCTTGTAGTCGGCCAGCGTCACCGCGCAATCGGCCACAGGCACCTGCCAGGGCCCGACCATCTGGTCGCGGTGCGTGAGGCCGCCCACGGTGCGGTCACCGATGGTGACCAGGAAGCGCTTGGACGCGACTGTCGGGTGGCTCAGCGCCTTGATCGCGGCATCCTGCAGGTTCACTCCGGTCAGATCCACCGCGGGAAATTCGCGTCGCACCGACTTCACGTCGCGATGCATCTTGGGGGGTTTGCCCAGCAGCACGTTCATCGGCATGTCGACGGGCGCGCCCTCACCCCCGCCCTCTCCCACAGGGAGAGGGAGCAAGTCACGGTCTCTCGCGCCCTCTGCCACGACCAGTTGCCGCTCCTCCGTCGCCACGCCCACCACCGCAAACGGGCAGCGCTCGCGCTCGCAAAAAGCCTTGAACTGCTCCAGCGACTGCGGCGCGATGGCCAGCACATAGCGCTCCTGGCTCTCGTTGCACCAGATTTCCTTGGGCGCCAGGCCGGATTCCTCCAGCGGCACCTTGCGCAGGTCAAAGCGCGCGCCGCGACCCGCGTCGTTGGTGAGCTCGGGAAATGCGTTCGACAAGCCGCCGGCGCCCACGTCGTGGATGGCCAGGATCGGGTTGGCTTGCCCTTCCGCCCAGCAATGGTTGATGACTTCCTGTGCGCGCCGCTCGATTTCCGGGTTGCCGCGCTGCACCGAATCGAAATCCAGTTCCGCCGCGTTGGCGCCGGTGGCCATCGAGCTCGCCGCGCCGCCGCCCATGCCGATGCGCATACCCGGGCCGCCCAGCTGGATCAGCAGCGTGCCTGCGGGAAACTCGATCTTCTTCGTCAGGCCCGCGTCGATGGTGCCCAGCCCGCCCGCGATCATGATGGGCTTGTGGTAGCCGCGCATGACATCGCCGGCCTGCTGCTCGTATTCGCGGAAGTAGCCAAGCAAATTGGGCCGCCCGAATTCGTTGTTGAAGGCCGCTCCGCCCAGCGGGCCTTCGGTCATGATCTGCAGCGGGCTTGCGATGTGGCCGGGTTTGCCAATAGCGCCGCCCCATAGCTTGGAAACGGTGAAGCCCGTGAGCCCCGCCTTCGGCTTGGAGCCGCGGCCCGTGGCGCCCTCGTCGCGGATCTCGCCGCCCGCGCCGGTGGAAGCGCCGGGGAACGGGGATATCGCCGTTGGGTGGTTGTGCGTTTCCACCTTCATCAATACGTGGTGGAGCGCGGCTTCCTTCTCATAGCGCGATGACGTGCCCGCCCTGGCGACGAAACGCTCGACGTTGCTGCCTTCCATCACCGACGCGTTGTCCGAGTAGGCGATTACCGTGTGCTGCGGGCTCATCTGATGGGTGTTGCGGATCATGCCGAACATGCTGCGGTCCTGCGGCACGCCGTCGATCGTGAACGAGGCGTTGAAGATCTTGTGCCGGCAGTGCTCGCTGTTGGCCTGCGCGAACATCATCAGCTCGACGTCGCTCGGGTTGCGGCCCAGGCCCTTGAAGGCCTCGACCAGGTACTCGATCTCGTCTTCGGCCAGCGCCAGGCCGAACTGCACATTCGCCGCGGCCAGCGCAGCACGCCCGCCACCCAGGACGTCCACGTACGCCATAGGCGCCGCTTCCACTTCGCTGAAGAGGCCGCGCGCGGCCGAGCGCTCGAACATCACACTCTCGGTCATGCGGTCGTGCAGAAGATCGGCGATGGCCTGCAACTGCGCCGATGTCATCGTGGGGCGGCCCAGCAGGCCCGGCTTCAGGCCGACGCGATACTCGGTGATGCGCTCGATGCGCTTGAGGGCGATGCCGCAGTTGTGGGCGATGTCGGTGGCCTTGGAGGCCCAGGGCGAGACCGTGCCAAAGCGGGGCGTGACCACGATCAATGGCCCGTCCGCGCCGGCGAGGTGCGGCTCCCCATAGGTCAGCAGCGCCGCCAGGCGTTGCGTTTCGGCCGCAGTGGGGGCGTGATCGGCGGCTACCAGGTGCACGAACCGGGCGCCGAGTATTTTACCTGCGAGGACTTTCGCCCTCTGGGATAATAAGGTGATGAGCATTACGTACAAAGACGCGGACGGTATCCAGGGCATGCGAGTGGCGGGACGCCTTGCCTCCGAGGTGCTGGATTACCTCACCCCGCACATCAAGCCGGGCATCACCACGCGCGAGATCGACCGCCTGGCCGCGGAATGCATGAAAAAGCAGGGCACCACCTCCGCCACGCTGGGTTACCAGCCAGCAGGCTACCCGCCCTACCCGGCTTCCCTTTGCACCTCGGTCAACCACGTGGTTTGCCACGGCATCCCCAACGACAAGCCGCTCAAGAAGGGCGACATCGTCAACGTCGACGTCACAGTCATCAAGGATGGCTGGTTCGGTGACACCAGCCGCATGTTCATGGTCGGCGAGGTTTCCATCGCCGCCAAGCGCCTGTGCGCGCTGACCTATGAGGCGATGTGGCACGGCATCGTGCAAGTCAAGCCCGGCATCCACTTGGGCGACATCGGCTTTTCCATCCAGAAATTCGCGGAAAGCAACGGCTTCTCGGTGGTGCGGGAGTTCTGCGGCCACGGCATCGGGCGCAACTTCCACGAGGAGCCGCAGGTGCTTCACTACGGCAAGCCCGGCACCCTGGAAGAACTCAAGCCCGGCATGACCTTCACGATCGAGCCCATGATCAACGCCGGCCGCAAGGACGTGAAGGAACTGGGCAGCGACGGCTGGACGATCGTCACCAAGGACCATTCCCTGTCCGCCCAGTGGGAGCACACCGTCCTGGTCACCGAAAGCGGCTACGAGGTGATGACGCTGTCGGCAGGCAGCCCGCCGCCGCCGCCGTTCGTGAACGCATGAGCTTGCTGGCCGCAGCCCCGGCCATGCCCGAACTCCAGGCACTGCGCGAGGACTTGCGGGCCCGCAAAACCCGCCTGCTCGCGACACTCGAAGCAAGCGGCAGTTCGGCGCGCGGCATCCGCAAGCTGCTGCAGGGCCTGGCCCGCGAGGCCGACGTCACGCTCAAGGCCCTGTGGTCGGCGGCCGACTTTCCTTCCAGATTCGCTTTGGTGGCTGTCGGCGGGTTCGGCCGCGGCGAGCTCTTCCCGCATTCCGACGTCGATGTCCTGGTGCTCATGCCGGACGGCACCCCGGCCGACCACAACCCCGAACTCAAGCGCAAGGTCGAGACCTTCATCGGCAACTGCTGGGACACCGGGCTGGAGATCGGATCGAGCGTGCGCACCGTATCCGAATGCGTGGCCCAGGCCGAGAGCGACGTCACCGTGCAGACATCGCTGCTGGAGTCACGCCTGCTCACGGGCGACGCAAAGCTGTACGCGGAGTTCCTCAAGCGCTTCGAGCCCACCATCGACCCGCAGGCGTACTTCGTGGCCAAGACGCTGGAGATGCGCCAGCGCCACAACAAGTTCGAGAACACGCCCTACTCGCTGGAGCCCAATTGCAAGGAGTCGCCCGGGGGCCTGCGCGACCTGCAGGTGATCCTCTGGGTGGCAAAGGCCGCGGGCCTGGGCAAGAGCTGGGATGAACTGGCGCGCAAGGGGCTTGCCACCGCCTTCGAGGCGCGCCAGATCAAGCGCAACGAGGAACTGCTGAGCCTGATCCGCGCCCGCCTGCATGTCATCTCGAACCGCCGCGAGGATCGGCTGGTGTTCGATTTGCAGACCGCCGTGGCCGAGTCTTTCGGTTACCGCAATGAATCCAGGGACGGCGGCCGTGTCATGACGCGCTCGAGCGAGGCGCTGATGAAGCGCTTCTATTGGGCGGCCAAGGCGGTGACGCAGTTGAACCAGATCCTCCTGCTCAACATCGAGGAGCGCCTCAACCCCAGCGGGCATGAGCCGCAGCCGATCAACGAGCGTTTCCTGAACAAGGCCGGGATGATCGAGGTTGCGAGCGACGACCTGTACCTGCGTAACCCGCACGCCATCCTTGAAACATTCCTCGTGTACCAGCGGACAGTGGGCGTGAAGGGCCTGTCGGCCCGTACCTTGCGCTCGCTGTACAACGCACGGCAGGTGATGGACACGAAGTTCCGCAACGACCCGGTCAACCACGAAACCTTCCGCGCCATCTTGATGCAGCACGAGGGCATCACGCATGCGATGCGCCTCATGAACCAGACCTCCGTTCTGGGCCGCTATCTCTGGGCGTTCCGCCGGATCGTGGGGCAGATGCAGCACGACCTGTTCCACGTCTACACGGTGGACCAGCACATCCTGATGGTGCTGCGCAATGTGCGGCGCTTCTTCATCGCCGAACATGCGCACGAATATCCGTTCTGTTCGCAGCTCGCGGCGGGCTGGGACAAGCCGTACATCCTGTACGTCGCGGCGCTGTTTCACGACATCGCCAAGGGCCGCGGCGGCGACCACTCAGAGCTCGGCGCGCGCGAGGTGCGCCAATTCTGCCGCCAGCATCGCATCGAACCCGAGGATTGCAGGCTGATCGAGTTCCTGGTCAGGGAACACCTGACCATGAGCCGCGTCGCGCAGAAGGAAGACCTGAGCAACCCGGACATCATCGCGGCCTTCGCAAAACGGGTCGGCAACGAACGCTACCTCACGGCGCTGTACCTGCTGACGGTGGCAGACATCCGCGGCACCAGCCCGAAGGTGTGGAACGCCTGGAAGGGCAAGTTGCTGGAAGACCTGTACCGCTACACGCTGCGCGTGCTGGGCGGGCGCGCGCCTGACCGCGACGCCGAGATCGAAGCCCGTAAGCGCGACGCGCTGGTACAACTGGCCCTGTACGCCCTGCCCTTCGAGGCGCACAAGCGCTTGTGGAGCACGCTGGACGTCGGTTATTTCATGCGGCACGATGCCGGGGAGATCGCCTGGCACACGCGCCAGCTGTCGCGCCACCTCATGAAGATGGCCACGGCCGCGGAGCCCGTGCAGGGCAAGGCGATCGTGCGGGCGCGCGTGTCGCCGGTGGGCGAAGGCCTGCAGGTGCTGGTGTACACACCCGACCAGCCCGACCTTTTCGCGCGCATCTGCGGCTACTTCGACCAGGCGGGCTTCAGCATTCTGGACGCCAAGATCCACACTGCCAACAACGGCTACGCTCTCGATACCTTCCAGGTGGTGAGCTCGATGCTGCCCGAGCACAACCGCGAATTGATCAGCATGGTCGAGACGGAGCTGGAGCACACCATCGAGCGAGCCGGACCGTTGCCACCCCCGAGCCGTGGCCGCGTGTCCAGGCGCGTCAAGAGCTTCCCGATCGCGCCGCGGGTGGACCTGCACCCGGACGAGAAGGCGCAGCGATGGCTGCTGTCGATCTCGGCGAGCGACCGGGTCGGCCTGCTCTATTCGGTTGCGCGAGTTCTGGCGCGCCACCACATCAACCTGCAACTCGCCAAGGTCACCACGCTGGGTGAGCGGGTGGAAGACACGTTCCTGATCGACGGGGCCGAGCTGCAGCAGAACAAGCGGCAGATCCAGATCGAGACGGAGCTGCTCGAGGCGCTGGCGGCGTAGCCCAATTTACTCACTGCCACTAATCGTCCTGCCCCGCGTCCAGCCCCGGGAACAGAACCTCAGTGAAGCCGAACTTGCTGAAGTCGCGCACGCGCATCGGGTAGAGCTTGCCCACCAGGTGGTCGCATTCGTGCTGCACCACGCGGGCGTGGAAACCGTCCACGGTGCGGTCGATGGCGTCGCCGTACTGGTCGAAGCCGGTGTAGCGGATGCGCGACCAGCGCGGCACGACACCTCGCAGGCCGGGGACGGACAAACATCCCTCCCAGCCCTCCTCTTCCTCGTTGCCGATCGGGGTGATGATCGGGTTGACCAGAACCGTGCGGGGCACCAATGGCGCGTCGGGGTAGCGGGGGTTGGGCGCGTCGGTGCCGAAGATCACCAGTTGGAGGTCGACGGCGATCTGCGGCGCGGCGAGCCCTGCGCCATTGACGGCGCGCATGGTGTCGAACATGTCCGACACCAGGAGATGGATCTCGTCGGTGTCGAATTGGGTGACGGGCTGGGCGACGCGCAGCAGGCGCGCGTCGCCCATTTTCAGGATCTCGCGAAAGGTCATGGGTGCAAGCATACAGAACCCATGACCGCCTGGCCCATCACTTCTTGACGGGCGCCAGCTGCCAGTAGAACTGGATCGGCGAGGTGATGCCGCTGACCTTGGTGCTGAAGGCTACCGGTTCGAAGAACTGGCCCAGGATCGCGACGGCGCCATCGTCCAGCACGCGTTTTTGCACCTTTTCCGCAAGTGCCTTGCGCTCGGCCGGCGTCGTGGCCCGCGTGAACGCCAGCCGCTGGCTCTCGAGTTCCTCATCCTTCAGCCAGCCGAACCAGCCGGTATCCGGATTGCCGGAATAGGCGATCGCACTCGGGTCCATCAGGTCGCCGGCGAGCCACCAGGTGTGGAACATGCTCCAGCCGCCCGCACTGACCGGCCCTTTGTTGATGCGGCGCTGGGTGAGCGTCGCCCAATCCATCGGCTGCACCTGGACGTTGAAGCCGGCTTGCGCAAGCCGCTCGGCCGACACGCGGGTGAACGCCGAGATCACGGGGCTGTCGATGGGGTCGAGGATGACCACCGGCGTGCCGTCGTAACCGGCGTCTCGCAGCGCATTCCTGGCTGCGGCGATGCTGCCCGACTTCAGGATGTCGCTGCCGGCGGAATTGGACAGCGCGGTGCCGCATGGGAACACCGAGTAGCAGGTGCGCCAGTACTTGGCGTCGCCCAGCGCCGCGGTCATGTAGGCCTCCTGCTGCATGGCCATGATTGCCGCGCGCCGCACGGCGACCTTGTCGAACGGCGGCTGCAGCATGTTGAAGCGCGCCATGCCGATGTTGCCCAGCGGGTCGGTCGTCGCGACGACGACCTTCTTGTTGCCTTCGAACAGCGGCACCTCCTTGTACGACGGCGACTCCACATAGTCCACCTGGCCATCGATCAGCGCGAGAGACGCGGCCCGCTGGCTCGGATAGTAGATCCATTCGATGCGGTCGGCCTTGCCGAACTTGTTGCCCGCCGCCATCGACAGCGGCTCGGGACGCGGCGCATAGTCCTTGTTCAGGAGGTAGACAACCTTGGTCCACGGCACCGACTGCCACTTGCTGTACTTGTAGGGCCCAGAGCCGACGAAGCTCTTGATCGGCTGGAACGGGTCGGTCTGCGCAACCGCCTTGGGCATCATGAAAGCTACGTTGCCGGACATCTTGGCCAGCGTCTGCAGCACCATGCCGTTGGGCGTGCGCAGCTTCATGGTGAAGGACTTCTCGTCTGTCGCGGCAATGCTTTCCATCTGCGCGAACAACTGCTGGCCCGCGCCGTCGCGCTTGCCCCAGCGCTGCAACGACGCAACGCAGTCCTCGGCGGTGACGGCGGTACCGTCATGCCACTTCAGCCCGTCGCGCAGCTTGAAGGTCCAGGTCCGCTGGTCCGGCGACGCGGTCCATGTGTCAACCATCTGCGGCCTCGGCTCGAAGTTCTCGTCCAGGGCGAACAGCGTGTCGTAGATCAGGTAGCCATGGTTGCGCGTGATGTACGCCGTGGTCCACACGGGGTCGTACACCTTCAGCTCGGCATGCGGCGCCACACGCAACACGTTGGCACAGCCCCCGAGCAAGATTGGCAGCGCCAACGTCATCGTCAACAGGCACGTACGTTTGAGTTTCAACATATTCAACCTCCAACAGTCGACCAGAAAAAATCCCCAATTACCGAAAATCAACCGGGTCCACCCCCTCCCGAGCTCACGACAATCGCGGGCTCGTACGAGAGCAAATTGAAAGTCACGCTGCCGCGCCTGAATTCGGCGCGAACCGACATCGGTCCGCGGTAAGCGGCGAACTGGCAACTGATCCTCGAGGGCAGCCCGCGCGACCGCGCCTCCACGCGCGTCGCCACCTCCAGCGGTTTGCCGTCGGGGCCCGGTACGGATACGCAAGTACACGAGACGCGGCGGAAAGGGCTCGGCAGGTAGGGCGCCAGCGCCAGCACCAACCGGCGCAGCGGGCCTCCCGGGGGCATCGTGGGTGACAGGTCGCTCCAGGCCAAGCCGGGCGTAGCCGCATACGGGACACAGGATGCCCCGAGCGCCAGCAGCTTCAGCAGCGGAGAGCCCGCGCGCAGGAGCTCGACTACGCGCCAGGCGTCGGGGTCCAGCCGTGCGACCAGCCGGCCCCCGTCACCGGCATCCAGCACGTGCTGGCCCAGGTTATCCAGCGTGACTTCGATGCGCTGCGTGCCCTCCGCGCCACGCGGCCTGAATGCCCTCGGCACCCGCCCCGTGAACTCGGCCACCCAGACGGCCGAACCCGGCGCCATGCCGACGAGGGCGAGGTACGCGGCCGGATTCGCTGTCGCGGCCATCACCACGTCGCCTTCGGCGGGAATGCCCGAGGCTTTCCACACCGCGAGCGGTCCGCGCGGCTGGGTGGCGCTGTGGTAGTTGGCCAGCCGGAACCTGCTGGTCGGCGCGCCAGGCTCGGGGGTTTCCTGGAAATGCACATGGAGGTGGGGCACCGTCGAGCGCCCGGAGTTGCCAACCCGCCCGACATACGAGCCGGTCTCCACGCGCGCACCGGGCGCGACCGCCACGGTGCCTTGCTGCAGGTGCGCGAGCATCGCCCAGCCGCCCGCGTCCAGGCGGATCACCACGTAGTTGCCCCATTTCTCAGCGTAGTTGCACGCGCCCACCGTGTTGTCCGGGACGTTGTTGCGGATCCGGTCGACGATGCCGGGAGCCGGCGCAGTGACTACGGCGCCCCACACGGGCCCGCTGCCCGATTCCGCCGACCGCGGCCGCTGGAAATCCAGCGCATGACGAAATGGGCCACGATGGCTGAGCTTGCCCGAGAATCCCTGCGAGATCTGCAGCTCGCCGGCAACCGGCACCGCGAAGAGTGGCGCGTAGGCGCCGAAGCGCGCCGTCGATTGGGCCATCTGCCACCACCGCTCTTCGGGCGGAATGTCCTGCGAGGCGTTGCGCCAGACAGGGGCGCGATCGCCGCCCAGCGTCAGGGCGCCCATGCCCATCCAGATCGCGAGCCCCGAGGAGATCGGCAGGTAGCTGATCGCCGACCATTCGAGCGCGTATTGCAGCGCGATCCCGATGAACGCAGTGACGCCGCCCGCGACGGCAGCGACGGGAAGACTGAGCCGCCCGGGCACGAAGATCACCGCGCCCATCGCCATCCCCGCGATAAAGTAGTTGTATGAGAGCGGCAGCCAGTCGTACACGAGTCGCAGGTCCTGCAACACGATCGCGACGAGCGCGCCGAAGATCCAACCCACGAGGCCGCACACGAACATCGTGCGCGACCACAACACGATACCCAGCACCACGAACACGCCGGCGACGGGGTCGGCCGAGTACATGAGCGAGCCCATCGAGCGCATGAAGGTCTTGCCCCAGCCGAGCGCGTCGATCGGCGGCGACCAGGCAGGCATGGCATTCGACGCGAGCACGGTGCACTGCGGACACACGGTGAACAGCATGGCTGCAACGAGGCAGTAGGCCCAGAGCAGCGCCGGCATGACACTGTCGGAGAGAACCCGCATGAGAGCCGCCGCTGCCAGGGCGGCCAGGAGGGCCGCCGCCCCGGCGATCGCGAATTGCTGACCCCAGGCCAATCCGTTGGCGCCTGTCATCCAGCCCGACACTACCGCGGCCAGCAGCGCGTTGGCTTTCACGCCACCGCCCAGTCCCGGCCCGTCGCTGATGCGAAGCAGGCGCTTGGTGCCGGCGCCGATGGCCAGCCCGAGCAGGGCGAAAGCCACATAGCGCGTATCGCGCAGCAAGGCGAGCCACAGCACGAGGCCGATCCACGCCCGCGGGATGAAAAAGATGCTCCCGAGCGCGAGGCCCAGCGAGGAAAACGCGTCGTCGATCTTCCTGCGCGCGGTACCGGTGGCGCGGCCTACCGTGGTGGCTGGGGCAACGGTCGCTGGCATGGGCCCTCCGGATCGGCCGTCATGACGGCTTCGCCAGGTGCGCGGGCATGCGCTCGGGGCGCTCGATGTCGTCCAGGACTTCACGCGCGCGAATCAGCTCGGCCTCGCCGCCGATGTCGATCATCACGACCGCCGGCCGGTACGCGATGAACTGCATCGACTGCGCGAGGTTGTAGGCGCCCACCGGATGGATCGACAGCACATCGCCGACCTTCAGCGGCGGCAGGTCGATGGTGTAGCGGACCACGTCGATCGCCATGCACAGCGGCCCGTAAAGACGCGACGGCGACGGCGGCGCATTGACCTGGCGCGCGGGCAGGATGTCCATCTGGTACCAGGCGGCGGTGTACAGCAGGTTGATCCCCGCGTCGAGCACGTAGCTCGTCCTGCCCTCCTCGCCCAGCAGCAGTTGCTCCTTGTGGCTGCGCGAGGAGAGATCCGAGTTGACGGCCAGCGGGTCGCGGATGCCCTTGATGGCAACGATTGAAGTGAGCAGGTAGCCGGCCTCGTCGACGAGGTGGCGGCCACTCTCGAAGCGCAGTTCTGGCCTGGATTTGGCGGGCAGGCGGTTGAGCACCTCGGTAATGGCGTCCGCATAGTCTTCGATGGGTGGCACCACCGCCTCCGCAGGGCCGGACATGCCATACAGCAGGCTGCGCGAGGGAAAACCGCCGCCGAGATTCAGGCACGGCACGAGATGCCCATGTTCCTTGTGGATACGCTCGCGCAACGCCAGCAGTTTGGAGACGGTAGCGCGATAGGCGAACGGGTCCAGAATGTAGGTGCCGATGTGCGAGTGGAAGGTGTGCAGTCTCAATTTCGGGTTGCCCACGATCCTCACCGCCGCGCGCGAGGCCTCGCCGTTTTCCACGGCGAACCCGAACTTCGACCAGACCGGCTGGATGCCCGCGTCCAGCCACACCCGGATGCCCACGTCCAGCGGCTGCTCGATCCCGGCCGTGAGCTCTTCGATCAGGCTCAGCTCATCCCAGTTGTCGATCTGGATCAGTGCCCGCTCGCGAATCGCCCGTTCCAGGATCGCCCGCGGCTTGAACGGGCCGTTGAAGATGATGTCCTTGCCCTCGATGCCGTGCGCTCGGGCCTTCTCGTATTCGAAATCGGATACGACTTCGGCCATCCAGCCTTCGCTGTGGAAGACCTGGCAGATCGCGCTCAGGTAATTCGTCTTGTACGACCAGGCGAAACGCGTGTTCTCGTAGCGGCTGGTGAAGGCCTCGCGCATGCGGCGCGTCTTTTCACGCAAGCCGTGCTCGGAAAACACGAACAGCGGTGAGCCGAACTTCCGCACGAGCGACGCCACCGGGATGCCGTCGATCTCAAACAGGGTCGGCGCGTGCGTGCCGCGCGCAAGGAAGTTCCGGTCCGCCGCGGCGTCGAGCGAGTGGCGGCCCAGTTCATTGCTGATGGCTGGCGGGAAGTAATCGAGGTTCACTGTTTCTTCTCTGCGGTTGTGGAACAGGTTTGAAAACGCGCTCACCCGTACTCGCCATTTCGGCGAAGTCGGCAAAATCGCCCACCAGGTCCATGCTGTGCCGCACGAACATCTGCCCGGGCTCGCATGCGCGCAGGGGCGCCGCCTCCTGGCGGGCCAGGCGCTCGAAGAGGAGCCCTGGCAGGTTGCAGCCGATCTGCGAGGGGAAGTCGATCCATGCCGGGAAGCGCGGGTTCATCTCCATCAGCGCGTGGGGCCTGCCCTGCACCTTGATGAACTCGAGCTCGAACGGGCCGTTCCACTTCAGCGCGCGGATGATCCGCTCGCACAATTCGTCGAGAGCTTCATCACGCACCACGATGCCGGCGAACCCCTTGCCGTTGGCGGTGCGAAGCAGCTTGCGGATCGAGCAGCTGCCGGCGATGCGGCCTTTGCCGTCGCCGACGCCGGCAATGTCGTATTCCTCGCCCGACAGCGTCTCCTGCACGATGACGGGCCAGCCCCAGGCTTTCACGATCTCGTCGTAGGCCGGCGCGAGCCCCTCGGGCGAGTGGACCAGGTGCGCGTGGTACAGGCGCCCCTTCACGAACACCGGGTAGCCGATCTGCGCGGCGCAACGCTCGACCGCGCGCGGTTCGGCGGCGGTCAACGTCAGGGGCGTCGGCACGTCGTTGCGGCGGCAGAACTCATACAGGTGAGACTTGTGCCGCGCCTCGAACGAACGCCTGGTCGGCATGATGCAACCGATGTTTCGCTTGCGCAGCTGCGCCGAAAGCTGGCTGAAGTTCTCGATCTCCGAATCGAGGCACGGGATGACGTACCCCAAATCCTCTTTTGCGCGGATTTCGTCCAGGCGTTCCAGCAGCGCATCGATCCCCGCGCCCGGGAACGGGATCAGGTAGGCGGCGTCGGGGTGGTCGTCGCCACGTCCGTACAGGCTGCTTTCCAGCGGGTCATAGGACAGCCCGACGATGCGAAGCGCCGGGAAGCGGCGGCGCAGGCTGGCCACCACGGCTGCGCCGGGTTGGGGGTTTTCGCCGCGGTGCATACCGGTCACGGCGACGGTGCGCAGGTCTTTTGTCATGTCGCACTCTCGGTTTGCCGCGTGTCCAGCAGGCCCGGCCCCACGAACTGGTTGAGCAGCAGTTCCACGTCGCGCACCGCACTTGCATGATCCAGCCCGTAGCGCTCCTGGATCAATTGCGCGAACTCGCGCACTTCCATGCCGGCGTCATAGGACCGAAGAAGGTAGTCGGCCGCGGGTGTCAGGCGATAGAACATGCCGGACGCGGTGTCCAGGACGAACCCGCCGCGATAAAAGCGCAGGACGGGCAGCCGGTGTGGCGATTGCGCGGCGGGGGTGGTCTTGTTTCGCTTAGGTTCTGACATGGCAGTTGCTCTTTATTTCAAGTTAGCCCCGACCCCCAAAACTTCAGTGACCCAAATCAAGAACCGATGAGTCCGAGCCAGGGGTAGCGCATTGGTGTTACTTGCGCCGGTGTCCCGCGCGGGCAGCTGTCGAAACGGCGCAAAAAGCCGCAAAATGCACCCCACGTCTGCCCAAACCGAAGAGGACCTTTCCACAAGTGATATCTCGCGCAAGCCGCAGCAGGTGGAAGATCGTGCATGCCACGAAGGCCCTGGCACGCCACCTCCCGGCGCTGTTCATCACGCTGGCGGCGTCGATGGCGCATGCGGGCGAGCGGGTGAAGTTCGAGGCGAGCCGGGGCTATACCGCAGCCAACGTCACATTGCGCGCCGATATTTCCAGGCCCGATGGCGACGGACCGTTCCCGGCCGTGGTGCTGATGCACGGCTGCGGCGGGTGGCAGCCGGCCGTGCGGTACACCATGAACGCCTATGCGGAATTCCTGGTGGCGAAGGGCTTCGTCGTCCTCGACCTCGACAGCTTCGGTCCGCGTAACCTGGGCGGCGGCATGGTGTGCGAAGACGTGAACCGGCAGGTCGACGCGCTTGACTACCGCACGCATGATGCCCAGGACGCGCTACGGTACCTGCAGGCGCAGGCCTTCGTCGATGCAGGCAGCGTCTTCCTCATGGGCCAGAGCAACGGCGGCAGCGTGGCCATCAATGTCGCCAAGGGCGACGGGCCGCACCGCAATGCGGGCGGCAACGGCGGCTACGCGGGTGTGGTGGCTTATTACCCCTGGTGCGGTTCGTTCGACCGCAGGACGGTACGCCTCGCGGCGCCGCTGCTGGTCCTGGCGGGCGCCGAGGACGACTGGACCCCCGCACGCGAATGCGAAGGCGTGCGATCCACGGGCGCGAAGTTTCAGTTCGTGGTGTACCCGCAGGCGGCCCATTCGTTCGACCTCGAAATGATGCCGACGCGCTACCTCGGCAAGCTGGTGGGCAAGAACCAGCGCGCCGCCGACGACAGCCGCAATCGGATGCTTGCCTTTTTCGTCGAGCACAGCCGGGGCCGCGCGGCGGCGTCGGATCACCTGGCCAAGAACTAGTCAGCGCCAGCCTTGCCGACACCATTGCCTCCCAAGCCCCAGCCTCCACTTTCCACGCCGGTCCGCTGGCTGTTCAAATGCCTGGCGGTCACGAGCCTGGCGCTGGGCATCATCGGTGCGTTCGTCCCGGTCATGCCCACGGTGCCTTTCGTGCTGCTGGCGGCGTGGGCAGCGGCAAAGGGGTCCCCGCGCCTGTCCCACTGGATGGAGACCCATCCTCGCATGGGCCCGCATATACGCGACTGGCGCAATGGCGGCGTCGTCAGTCGGCAGGCCAAGTGGACGGCTACGGTGATGATGTCCGGAGGTGCGCTCTTCATGAGCGTATTCGTGCGGCCGTGGTGGGTGCCCGTCACGGCCATCACCATCATGATCGCCGTCGGGCTCTGGCTATGGCAGCGGCCGGAAGTGCCGCCGTCATAGATTTGTCATGCCGGGCTTGACCCGGCATCCATGTGGAGGTGGCAGGATCAGGGCAACGGGGCGCCCCGCCGCCCTGATCCATCCAGCGTTGTTGGTGTTCGATGCGTTTTTGTACGGGTCTTACCGCGGACAGCCTCGTCGAGCGACTTCATCAGCTTGCGCGCATTTGCCGGGCTGTTCAGAAGATAAGCCGTTTCCTCCCAGGACTGAAAGTCCTCGAGCGACATCATCACTACGGCTTGACCCTTGTGGCGGGTAATAATCACTGGCTCGCGATTGGCAATGGTCCTGTCCATCGTCGCTGCAAGATTCTTCTGCGCATGGGTATACGTTATCGCGTCCATCGAGCGATTATCGAACTGCGAGCAAATCCCGCAAACCGTCCTCGTCGAGCACTGCAACGCCCAGCTCCCGCGCTTTCTCCAGCTTGCTCCCCGCTTCCGCGCCGGCGATCACGTAGTCGGTCTTCTTGCTGACCGAGCCGGCTACCTTGGCGCCGGCGGCTTCGAGCAAGTCCTTGGCTTCGTCGCGGCTGAGCGTGGGGAGCGTTCCGGTGAGGACGATGGTTTTGCCGGCCAGGGGCTTGGGTGCGCGAACGGCGGCTTCGCCTTCTTCCCATGTCACGCCGCAGGCGCGCAGTTGCTCGACCACCTCGCGGTTGTGCTTCTGCTGGAAGAAGGTGTGGATGCTCTCGGCGACCACCGGGCCAACATCCGATACCTCCAACAGCTCTTCAACGCTCGCGTCCATGATCGAATCGAGCTTGCCGAAGTGGCGAGCGAGATCCTTGGCCGTGGCCTCGCCCACGTGGCGGATGCCCAGGCCATAGAGGAAGCGCGGCAGCGTGGTGTTCTTGGATTTTTCCAGGGCCGCCAGCACGTTCTGCGCGGACTTCTCGGCCATGCGCGCGAGGCTGGCCAGCGCGTTGAGGCCGAGGCGGTACAGGTCTGGCAAGGTCTTGATCACGCCGCCGTCGACCATCTGGTCCACGAGTTTTTCGCCCAGGCCCTCGATGTCCATCGCGCGGCGCTGCGCGAAATGCAGGATGGCCTGCTTGCGCTGGGCGCCGCAGAAAAGGCCGCCGGTGCAACGGTAGTCGGCCTCGCCCTCCTCACGCACCGCCTCTGAACCGCAGACGGGGCAGTGGTGGGGCATCGTGAACTGCTTGGCGTGTTGTGCGCGCTTGTCCGGGACCACCGCTACGACTTCGGGGATCACGTCGCCCGCGCGCCGCACGATGACGGTGTCGCCGACGCGCACGTCCTTGCGGCGGGCCTCGTCCTCGTTGTGCAGCGTCGCGTTGGTCACCGTCACACCGCCGACGAACACGGGCGAGAGCCGCGCCACGGGCGTGAGCTTGCCAGTGCGCCCGACGTACACGTCGATGGATTCCACGGTAGTCATCTGCTCTTGCGCCGGGTACTTGTGCGCCACGGCCCAGCGCGGCTCGCGTGAGACAAAGCCGAGCCGCTTTTGCAACTCCAGGCTGTTGACCTTGTAGACGACGCCGTCGATGTCGAAGGGCAGGCTGTCCCGCTCCTTGCCGACCGCCTGGTGGAAGGCCACCAGTTCCTCGGGACCCGTGGCAAGCTGCGTGCGGGTGGAAACGGGAAAGCCCCAGGAGCGCAGCGTGAGCAAAGTCTCGAAATGGGTCGTGAAAGCGGGGCCGCCCTGCTCTGGCGGCGTGATCTCGCCCCAGCCGTAGGCGAAGAAACTCAGGGGACGCCGACGCGCGATGGATGGGTCGAGCTGGCGCACGGCGCCGGCCGCGGCGTTGCGCGGGTTGACGAAGGTTTTTTCGCCCTTCGCGCCCTTGGCGATCTTCTCGCGCTGCAATTCGTTGAGCCGTTCGAAATCGTCGCGGCGCATGTACACCTCACCGCGCACCTCGAGCACGGGCGGAGCGTCCTTGGGCAGGCGCAGCGGTATCTGGCCAATGGTGCGGATGTTCTGCGTGACTTCCTCGCCGATCTCGCCATCGCCGCGCGTCGCGGCCTGGGCCAGCATGCCGTTTTCGTAGCGCAGGTTGAGGGCGAGGCCGTCGAACTTGAGCTCGGCGACATATTCGATCGGCGGCGCCGATTCAGGCAAACCCAATTCACGCCGCACCCTGGCGTCGAAGTTGCGCGCACCTGAGGCCTCGATGTCGGTCTCGGTGCGGATCGACAGCATGGGCACCTTGTGCCGCACTTTGACGAAGCCGTCGAGCACCTTGCCGCCCACCCGCTGGGTCGGCGAATCGGGTGTCAACAGCTCGGGATGCTGTGCTTCGAGCTCCTGCAGTTCGCGAAAAAGCCGATCGTATTCCGCATCGGGAATTTCCGGCTCGTCGAGCACGTAGTAGCGGTGGGCGTGGTGATGCAGCAGCTCGCGCAGCGCGTCGACACGTTCCTGGATCTTCGGCGTGGTGGGCACAGTGCCCACCTACGAGAAGAGGCGGCGAGCTAACGGGGAGCCCGCGGCCAGGTCACGCGAGTCCAGCGTGTCGTACAGCTGCTCCAGGTCGGCGCCGATCACGTCCAGCCCTTCGACCCGGATCAAGTGGCCGTTGTCGTCGCTGATGATGCCTTCCATCGAGGCGGCCAGGGCGATGGCCGTGTCGCGCATGCGCACGAAAGGCTGCTCTGTGCGATCGACCTGGGGCACGTCCAGGCTGAGCGTGATCGCACGCAGAGCCGATTGGCTGGGGTCCTCGGCCATCGCGGCCTGGCTGTCGAACGAGAGGCCGAGCACCGCGGGCGAGCCGGGCGTGCTGGCGGGCAGCACCAGCCGCCCCGGGATGGCTCCGGGCACGAAGCCCAAGCGAGCGGCGTTCTGCTGCACATAGCCGGGGCTCCAGGCCGCGTTCTTGGCCACCAGCGTGAAACTCAGCTGGGCGTCGTGCGCGCTGGCGAACTGGTCGAGCTCGCGCGCGCGGGCCACTTCTTCCAGCATTTCCGGGAATTCGGGCTCGCCGCCGATGGCATCGGCGAAGGCCCGCGCCTTCATCACGAACTCGGAATATTCGATCTCGTTGAGCGCGCCGGTGCGGTTGGCCAGTTGCACGCCGGCCTGGAAGGCGCCGTAGCGTTGCCCGGCCTGCGGCGTCTCCCATTGCTGCGTCGCCTCGTTCAGGCCTTCGATCGCGAACGGCTTGCTGCCCGCGCGCCGGGTTGGCGGCAATGCGGCCAGCGCATGCTCGCCCGAGACAGGCGCCTCCAGCGAAATGGGTGCGAGCACGTCGATCAGGGGGTCGAGCCCGGGCTTCTTTTCCTGCAAGGTGACCGGGGGCGGCGCCATGGGATCGAAAACGGGATCGAGGCGCTCAGCCACATGTTGATGCTGCTGCTCGGCGACCACCATCTCGGGCTGGCGCGGCGTATTGCGCCGCGTCGTCCAGGCGTTCCAGGCGACCAGCGCCGCGAGCAACAGCCCACCGAGGATGGCGAGGCCGACGGTAAAACTGCTCATGCGGCCTCGGCCATCGACACTGCCGATTCCATGTCCACCGCCACGATGCGCGAGACGCCCTGCTCCTGCATGGTGACGCCGATCAGCTGCTCGGCCATTTCCATGGCGATCTTGTTGTGGCTGATGAAGAGAAATTGCGTTTCGCGGCTCATGCTGGTTACCAGTTTGGCATAACGCTCGGTGTTCGCGTCGTCCAGCGGCGCGTCCACCTCGTCCAGCAGGCAGAACGGCGCGGGATTGAGCTGGAAGATCGCGAACACCAGCGCGATGGCCGTGAGGGCTTTTTCGCCACCCGAGAGCAGGTGGATGGTCTGGTTCTTCTTGCCGGGCGGTTGTGCCATCACCTGCACACCCGAATCGAGAATCTCGTCACCCGTCATCACCAGCCGCGCGTTGCCGCCGCCGAAGAGCTCGGGGAACATCTTGCCGAAGTGCTCGTTGACGGTGTTGAAGGTGCCCGCCAGGAGCTCGCGCGTTTCGCCGTCGATCTTGCGGATCGCGTCTTCCAGCGTCGCCATCGCTTCATTCAGGTCGGCCGATTGCGAGTCGAGAAACTGCTTGCGCTCGCGCGCTGTGGTCAGCTCGTCCAGCGCGGCAAGGTTCACCGCGCCCAGCGCCGCGATCTCGCGGTGCAGGCGGTCGATGTCGCCCTGCATGCCGCCAAGGCGCACCTTGCCGTCTTCGATGGACTTTGCCACCGCTTCGAGATCGGCCTGCGCGTCGGCCAGCAACTGGCTGTACTGCTCGAAGCCCAGGCGCGCGGCTTGTTCCTTCAGCTGGAATTCGGTGATGCGCTGGCGCAGCGGGTCCAGCTCGCGCTCGAGCTGCAGGCGTCGCTCGTCGCTCGCGCGCAACTTGGCCGTGAGGTCATCGTATTCGCTGCGCTTGGCGCCCAGCGCCTGCTCCCGTTCGAGCTTGAGCGCGAGAGCGCTTTGCAGGCCCGCCTGGGCCGCGGCGTCGGTCAGGCGGGAGAGTTCTTCCTTCGCGCGTGCTTCCTCGGCTGCGATGCTGTCGGCTTGCTGCGCCGCGGTTTCGATGGCGCGCTGCAACTCTGCCTTGCGCGCCTCCACCGAACGCTGCGAAAAGTGCGCTTCCTGGGCCTGCCGCTCCAGGCTGCGATGCTGCTCACGCGATTCGGAGACCTTGCGCTCGGCATCGATGACGCGCTCGTCCAGCTGGGCATGGCGCTCCTGGCTGTCGGCCAGTTGCATGTCCAGCTCTTCGAAGCGGGCCTCGGCCGTCACGCGGCGCTCCTGAAGCTCTTCGAGCAGGGCATCGACTTCGGCCAGGTCGGCGTCGATCTGCTCGCTGCGCGCCCGCGTCTGCTCGGCCAGTTGCGCGAGGCGCATGGTCTCGACCTGCAACTCATGCGCGCGGTCCTGCGTTTCCGCCGCTTCGCGCCGTGCCGACACCAGGCGCTGCGAGGCGTCGGTGTACGCGGCTTCGGCACGGACCAGGGCGGAGCGCGCTTCTTCCGCGATCAGGGCCTGGGCGCGCAGCTGCTTTTCGAGGTTCTCGATTTCCTGCTGGCGCGCGAGCAGGCCGGCCTGCTCCGAATCCTGGGCGTAGAAGCTCACGCTGTGCGCCGTGACCGCATGGCCGCTCTTCACGTAGATCACTTCGCCGGGCTGCAGCTTCTCGCGCAGCGCGAGCGCTTCTTCGAAACTTGGGGCGGTGTAGCAGCCGTGGAGCCAGTCCGCCAGCAAGGCCTTCTGCCCCGCGTCGTTCAGGCGCAGCAAGTCGGCCAGGCGCGGCAGTGCGGAAGCCGGCTCGGGCACCCCTGCCTGCGGCGGGCTGTAGAACGCCAGCTTGGCCGGCGGCGCGTCGTTGCCGAAGGCGCGCACCATGTCCAGGCGGGAGATCTCCAGCGAGTTCATGCGCTCGCGCAGCGCGCCTTCGAGCGCGCTTTCCCAGCCCTGCTCGATGTGGATGCGGCTCCACAGGCCCTGCAGCCC
>JAQZBU010000143.1 GCA_029237735.1 Ramlibacter sp.
CACCACCTATCCGCCGCTGACATTCCGCGCTTTGTCGATCATGCTTGGCGTGCCCGTGCTGGCGCTGGCACTCATCTTTCTCAAGGTGCCGTTTCGCCTGCAGCGGCGGCACTGGCCCGAGCTCGCAAAACTCACGGCCACGAACATGCTGGTCTGGCACATCTGCATCATCCTGGCCCTGCGCAGCCTCTCCAGTGGCCGCGCGGCCATTCTCGGATACACCATGCCGATTTTCTCGGCGGTGCTTGGCGCCATCTTCTTTTCCGCCGTGCTGAGCTCGCGCGCCTGGATGGGCGTTGCCGCCGCCGCCGTGGGCGTGGCCTTGCTGCTCTGGCATGAGTTCACCAACTTGGCCGGTCGCCCGCTATTCGTGGGGCTCGCCCTGTTCGCAGCACTCGTCTGGGCGCTGGGTACGCAGTTGCTGCGTCGCAGCCGAATCGACGTACAAACGCTCACGCTGTCGTTCTGGATGACGACCATTACCGGTATCGTGCTCACGGTTTTAGCGGCGATTTTTGAGCGCGGCGAATGGAGCCTTCCCGATGCGAATGCATCCTGGGCGATCCTATACAACGCGGTAGTGATCTTCGGCTACGCCCACGCCGCATGGTTCTACCTGGCACGCACGCTGCCGCCGGTGGCCTCGACGCTGAGCGTGATGTTCATTCCCGTGCTCGGCGTGTTCACAGGGGCACTGTGGCTGGGCGAAGTCCTGCACTGGCAGGATTGGGCCGCGGTGGTGCTGATGGTGGTGGCGATCGGCTCGGTTCTTTGGCCGGCAGAGGCCTCGAAGGGTTGACGTCGAGCCGGGGTGTTTCCACGCCTGCACCTCGCGGGCAAATCCGAGTGCGGGTGAGCGGTGCGCTTGCTTCACTCGACTACCTCGCCTTGCAAATCCGCCTGCGGGTGGGCCATGCCGCGCCGCGAGCGCCCGCCAACACTCCACGTGCGACGTTACTCATTTACTCACACCAACGAAAACGAAAGAGCACTACATCCTATGCAGGAACCGGAATCACCGTAAGGCTGCGGATGCCCTGCGCACCGCGCACCAGCACGCCCTCGATGTCGGCGGTGGCGGACGGGCCGGTCATCAATACCGAATAGCGCGCTTGCCCGAAGCCGGGCTGCCGATACGCATCCTGCAGGCCTTCGACGATGGTCTTCGGGTCCAGCAGCACGACGAGGTGCTGCGACAGGAAGCCAAGCGCGTTGATGCCGAACTCGCGCTCGCTCAGCCACACGGAGCCCGTTTCGGCAACGCCGAAGGCAGCGCGCACCACGCCAACGTCCACGTCCTCCAGCTCGCGCGGATGGTGCACGGTGGCGAGTTCGCGATTGCCGTGTACTTCGAGCGCGGCAGAACAGATGACACGCGCCTGTGGAAAGCGTTGCGCCAGGAAGGCGTCGAGCGAGATGTGCGGCGGCGCCGGGACGACGACGCCACCCATGCGCGCCAGCGCGGTGGTGAAGGAGGCCAACAGGTCCTGCGCGGGCCGCTCGAATCGCGGCACTTCCGGCAGCGGCTTGGCCGCCGGCTGGTTGCGCCGAACGGCATCGAGCACGAACTCGCGCGTGCTCATGGGCGGCCTCCATCATTCTTGCCGCCCTTGCGGTTCTTCAAGTACCACTGGCGGAACGTCGACGGCGGCGTCGCGGGCAGTTCACGCTGCTTGCCCCACGCGTTGAAGGGGTTGTAGATCATGAAGCGCGGCAGGTAGTCGAGCCCCGCTGCGGCCGCCTGCACTGCGGCGCGGTACAGGCGCGGGCTGCCGAGGATGCGGCCGGCCACACGCATCGCTTCCTTCTTGACCATCGGCAACTGCCTGCGCTCGGCGATCACCTTGCGCCAGGTGTAGATCTGCTCGTGGATGTTGATCTTCACGGGGCAAACGCTGGTGCAGCTTCCGTTCATGGTGGATGCGTACGGCAGCGCGCTGTACTTGCGCAAGTTGAAGGTGGGATCGATGATCACGCCGATGGGGCCTGAGTAGGTCGCCCCGTAGGACAGGCCGCCGCTGCGCCGGTACACGGGGCAGGTGTTCATGCACGCGCCGCAGCGGATGCACTTGAGCGACGTCCAGAAGTCGTCCATGCCCAGCCGCTCGGAGCGGCCGTTGTCCACCAGCACCACATGCATCTCCGTGCCCGGGCGCGGCGCACGGAAGTGCGAGGTGATCTGCGTGATCGGCGAGCCCAACGCGCTGCGCGAGAGCATGCGGATGAAAACGCCCAGGTGCTCCACCTTGGGGATCAGCTTCTCGATGCCGATGGAGGCGATGTGCAGCGCCGGGATGTTGGCGCTCAGGTCGGCGTTGCCCTCGTTGGTGCAGACGACGAAGCTTCCGGTTTCCGCGATGGCGAAATTGGCGCCCGTCATTCCCGCTGCACGCGGACTCAGGTAATACGGCCGGGTGTGTTGTCGCTGCGACTCGGCGAGGTAGGGCACTTCGTGGTTGTCCGGGTTGGTGCCGATGGTCTTGCCGAACACCTCCGCTACGTCGCCGCGCAATTTGTGCACCGCCGGCACCACGATGTGGCTGGGCGGCTCATCGTCCAGTTGCTGGATACGCTCACCGAGGTCGGTCTCGACCACCTCGATCCCGCGCCTTTCCAGGAAGGGGCGCATCTCGCATTCATCGGTGAGCATGGACTTGCTCTTCACCAGCACGGTCGCGCCGTGCGCGGCCATGATCTCATGCACCAGCTGGTTGTGCTCGGCCGCGTCGCGTGCCCAGTGCACCACCATGCCGTTGGCAGTGGCGTTGCGCTCGAACTGCTCCAGGTAGTCGGCCAGATGCGTGAGCGTGTGTTCCTTGATGCCCGAGGCCAGCACGCGCAGCTGCTCCCATTCGGGGATGTCCTCGCTTTCGCGGTCGCGCTTTTGCCGCAGGTCCCACAGGCGCTTGTCGTGGAACTCAACGTGGTGCGTTGCCTGGATGAACTTCGACGCGGCCTCGGCGTGATCGACGGGTTTGGCTTTCATTCGCGTGCCCCGTTCAGCACCTGTGCGATGTGAATGAATTTGAGTGGCAGCCCCAGCCGCCGAGCGCAACCTTGCTGGTGCATGGCGCAGGACATGTCCGGCGTGACGATGTACTCGGCGCCCGCCTGGCTATGGTCGTTGACCTTGTCTTGCCCCATCTTCGCGGAGACCGGCTCCTCGAACACCGAGAAGGTGCCGCCGAAGCCGCAGCATTCGTCAGGCCGCTCCGGCTTGACGAACTCGATGCCGGGCACGCGTTCGAGCAGCGCGCGCGGCTTGTTGAATGCAGGCTCCGAGATTTCCGAACACTTGGCTTCGCGCAGGCCGCGCAGCGTGGAGCAGCCGATGTGCAGCCCCACCTTGTGCGGGAACGCCGCCCACGGAAAATCGCGCACCTGAAGCACATCGTGCAGGAATTCCACCAGCTCGTAGGTGTTGGCCCGCACCGCCTGCACCTGCGGTGTCTGTTCGATCGCAGTCATGTGGTCGCGCACCTGGTGGCAGCAGCTACCAGAGGGCGTGACGATGTATCGGTAGCCGTCGAAGTTCTTCGCGAACAGCGCCTCGGTGGCGCGAGCGTCTTCGTGGCAGCCGCTGTTGGCCATGGGTTGGCCGCAGCAGGTCTGGTCGAGCGGGTAGTCGACGTCGCAGCCCAGGCGCTCCAGCAGCTCCAGAGTGGCGATGCCTACCTCCGGGTAAAAAGCATCGACATAGCAGGGGACGAAGAGGGCGACTTTCATGGCCGTTTAGACACGAGCTTACGCCTCGGCCCGCCGCCGCGCCAGCCTTCGCCGCGTGAAATTTCTTCCGCGCTCCCGCAACTAATGTGCGGCCTCGGGCACTTTCTGCAGCGCTTCGTGGATCGCCTGCGCCGAACGCTTGCCCGCGCCCGCGGCGAGGATCACCGTGGCGGCGCCGGTCACCGCGTCGCCGCCGGCAAACACCAGCGCCTTGGAGGTAAGGCCGGTGTGCTCATCGGCGACCAGGCAACCTTTCTTGTTGGTCATCAGCCCGGACGTGGTGCGCGTAAGCAGCGGATTCGGCGTGGTGCCGATCGCCAGCACCACGTTGTCCACCGGCAGCACGAATTCGCTGCCTTCGATCGGGATCGGCCGTGCACGCCCGGACGCGTCCGGCTCGCCCAGCTGCATCTTCTGGCACTTCAGGCCGGTCACCCAGCCGTCGGCATCGCCGATGATTTCCAGCGGGTTGGTGAGCCACTGGAACTGTACGCCTTCCTCGATCGCGTGGTGGTATTCCTCCACGCGTGCGCCCATTTCCTTCTGGCTGCGACGGTATACGATGTATGCCTCTTGCGCACCCATGCGCAGCGACGATCGCACTGCGTCCATCGCCGTGTTGCCCGCACCGATCACGGCAAAGCGCTTGCCCACTTTCAACGGTGTGTCGGTTTCAGGGAACTGGTAGCCGCGCATCAGGTTCATGCGCGTGAGGAACTCGTTGGCGGACATCACGCCGTTCAGGTTTTCGCCAGGGATGCCCAGGAACTGCGGCAGGCCGGCGCCGGTGCCAATGAACACTGCTGCATAGCCCATGCGCTCGAACAGATCGTCCATCGCGAGGGTGCGGCCGATCACGACGTTGCATTGGATCTCTACACCCATCGCCTTGAGCACGTCGATTTCCCAGTCCAGGATTTCCTTGGGCAGCCGAAACTCCGGGATGCCGTAGCGCAGCACGCCGCCCGCCGCATGCAGCGCCTCGTAGATCGTCACTGGATAGCCGAGCCGCGCGAGCTCACCCGCGCACACCAGGCCGGACGGGCCGGCGCCGATCACGGCGATCTTCTCCTTGCGCGTGATTTTCACGTTGGCCCGGATGGGCTGCGAGCGCTCCCAATCGGCGACGAATCGCTCCAGGTGTCCGATGGCCACCGGGTTGAACCGCTTGACCATGTGGCATTGCGACTCGCACTGTGATTCCTGGGGACAGACCCGCCCGCAGATCGAGGGCAACGGGTTCGCGCCGCGCAGGATTTTCGCGGCGCCGGACATGTCGCCCGACGCGACCGCATGGATGAATTCCGGGATCGGGATGTTGACGGGGCAACCCTCGACACACACCGGATCCTGGCAGCGCAGACACCGCTCCGCCTCGAACGTGGCATGGGCCGGCGAGTAGCCGGTGTTCACCTCGGTGAAATCGTGCGCGCGAAGCTGTGCGTCCCGCACGGGCATCGGCGTCTTTTCTGCGCGTTTGACTGGCATCAGTGCAACTCCTTCGCGGCGGACCGCGTGCAGTTGACTCGCTCGAGCGCGAGTTTTTCCTCTTTGACATACGCCTTATTGCGGCGCATGGCGACCTCGAAATCGACTTCGTGCGCGTCGAACGCCGGGCCGTCGACACAGGCGAACTGCGCCTTGCCGCCGACCATGACACGGCAGCCGCCGCACATGCCGGTGCCGTCCACCATTAGCGGGTCCATGGACACCAGCGTCTTGACTTTCGGCGCGCGCGTCGTTTGCGCGACCGCGCGCATCATGGCCATTGGCCCGATCGCGACGACCAGGTCTGGCTTGCCCGGGCCTTCACCCTCGATGAAGCGCTCCAGTTGTTGCGACACGAAGCCCTTGAATCCGGCGGACCCATCGTCGGTGCAAACCGCGAGGTGGTCGCATAGCGGCTTCAACTCGTCGGCGAGGATTAGCAAGTCCTTGTTGCGGGCGCCGATGATCGCGGTCGTTTTCTGGCCGGAGGCCTTCAGCTCACGCATGAGCCCGAGCAGCACCGCCGAGCCGAAGCCGCCGCCGACGCCGCAGACATGCGCGCCAGCAGGCACTTCGATCGGGCTGCCCAGCGGGCCGACCACGTCGAGCAGGTCATCGCCGGCTTCCAGCGCGCACACCAGGGTGGTGGTGGCGCCGACTTGCTGCACGACGATGGAGATGGTGCCCTTCGCGCGATCGTAGTCGGCGATGGTGATGGGGATGCGCTCGCCGCCATCGCGCACGCGCAGCATCACGAACTGCCCCGGCTTGGCCGACGCCGCGATGAGCGGCGCGTCGAGCCGGAAGTATTTGGTCACCGGGGTCAGGCGACGGGTTTCCAGGATTCGGGTCATTCGCGTTCTCCTCGCTTACAGCAGCGGGTGTTCGTGCATTGCCTTGATGCGGCTCCAGCGCCTGTCCACCTCAGCCTGGATGCCTTGCAGCACCTCGGCGTTGGCGTCCTTCGTGATGTGGCGGGTCTTGCCCATCTGCTTGAGCCAGTCGCCCACCGGTTTGCGCCGGCCCGCGGCTTCCGGGTCGTAGGTGATCGTGGTGTGGCCGTGCTCGACTTCGTACAGCGGGAAGAAGCATGAGTCGATGGCCGCCTGCAGCACGGGCTGGGCCGCGTCGTCGGTGGTGCGCCAGTTCAGCGGACAGAACGACAGGATCTTCCCGTAGACCAGGCCTTCGCGCTTGGCGTAGTACTGCGCCTTGGCCACCTTGCGCATCAGGTCTTCCGGGAAGCCTTCGCTGGCCGTGAATACGTAGGGAAGATGGCAAGAGGCGAAGATCTGCGCCGTGTCCTTGTGGTGGTAGCGCTTGCCCGGCAGCGCGCCGCCGACTTCGCTGGTGGACGTGCGGTGCGCGAACGGTGTCGAGTACGACAGCTGCGCGCCCGTGTTCATGTAGCCCTGGTTGTCGTATTCCAGGATCATCATGCGGTGGTTGCGGTGCGCCGCGCCCAGGGCCGCGCCCATGCCGATGTCCATGCCGCCGTCGCCCGTGATCATCACGAAGGTGGGGTCTTCCAGGCGTGGGAGCTCGCCGCGCCTCACCCGTTCGTGGTACATCTCGACCAGCCCCGACAGCGTCGCCGCGCCGTTCTGGAACAGGTTGTGAACGTAGTTGATGCGGTGCGCCGTCGTGGGGTAGCCCGTGGTCACGACCATCGCGCAGCCCGTCTGGAACAGCACGACGACATCGCCTTCGAGCACGCGGTCGATCTGATGCAGCGTGGGGAAAGCGCCGCAACCGGGGCACGCGCCGTGTCCGGGAGCGATGCGGCCCGGCACTTCGGTCATCTTCCACAGCGGCTGGAGCTCGACGCTCAGGCGGCCCGTCTCCGGATCCGGCGTGACCTTGGCCATGCCGCGCGACATTTCCGCGGCGGTCAGGGGCGGCAGGCCCGGGCGAGCGCCTTTGTCCGCGCGTCCCGGCGTGGCGCCGTGGTAGGCGAATACGTTGGTCGGCTGTTGCGTGACGGCCGTTTCCACGGCCTCGTTGAAGAAGACCTTCGCGTCGGCGCCGACGAAATCCTTGCCGCCGAGGCCGTAGATGCGCGAGAGCACCAGGGTGCGGTTGTCGCGGTCGAGCTGCAACGCGGCGCGTACTTCGAGCGACAGGTTGCCGCCGCCCGCGCCGTAGGAATCCGCGCGGTCGCCGATGGTTGCGGACTTGACACGCTTGAGGGCCTGGCGGAATTCTTCCGACGGGAAAGGCCGCATCACGTTAGGCGAGAGCACTCCCACCTTCTGGCCTTCGCCCCGCAGCTCGTCGGCCACTTCCTTCGCGGTCTCGGCGGCGGAGTTGATGAGAATCTGCGCCACATCGGCGTCTTCCATGCGATAGGAATCCAGCACCGCGTAGGGTCGGCCGGTGAGCTGCTCGAGTTCGGCAAACACTTGCGGGATGACATGGCGCGCGGCGTCCATTGCCTGCGACAGCTGAACCTTGTTGTTGATCAGGTCCGGGTCGTTCATGTAAGCGCCGAACGTCGCCGGGTGTTCGGTGTCCAGGGGCGTCGGCCACTGCGGGCGCTCGCCGAGGAAGGCCTGCATGGCGGGCTTGTCGTCGAACACCTGGATGCGCCGCTTCTGGTGGCTGGTGAAGAAGCCGTCGTACACGACCATCACCGGCAGCCGCACGTCCGGGTGCTCGCCGATTCGGATGGCCGCGAAGTTGAGGTCATACACGGCCTGCGGGTCGCGCGCGAGCAGCACGATCCAACCGGTGTTGAGTGCGTAATAGAAGTCCGAGTGATCGCCGCGAATGTCCAGCGGGCCCGAGACGGCGCGCGCCGCGACGTTGAGCACCATGGGCACGCGCGTGCCGGCCTGCACCGGCAATTGTTCCAGCGCGTACAACAGGCCTTGCGAGCTGGTGGCATTCAGCACACGGCCGCCGCCGAGCGCCGCGCCGTAGCAGATGCCTGCCGCGCCGTGCTCGCCGTCGCCGGCGATCATCGCAATATCGTGCTGGCCCTCGGCCTGCATCTTCGAAAGGTTCTCGGCCACCTCGGTGGATGGTGTGATGGGGAAGAAGCCCATCACGTGATAGCCGATGTCGCGCGCCGCGAGCGCCGCGGCCTCGTTGCCGCTGCGGAACTCGATGCGTTGCCGCGCGAGCGTGGATTCGCCGCCCTCGGGGGCGGCCGGGGACTTCGCAATAGCTTCGGTGGTCATGACAATGTCCCTCAGGCAATCATTTCAGGGAAGAGCGGCACGCGCAGCTTGTCGGCGAGCCCGGCGGTTTCGGCCGTCTTGGCCAACGCGCCCGTCGGGCACGACTCGACGCAGCGCAGGCAGCCCTTGCAGTAGCGGTAGTCGACGCCCTTCAGCTTGCGCTCGAACTTGCCGCCGTCGTCCGCCTCGCCCCAGGCCAGGCAGAAGTCGGGGCAGACCAGGTCGCACACGCCGCAGTGGATGCACTTGGCGGCGTCGAGCACCGGCATCCAGCCCACGCGCGAGGTGGTGAGGTCGTTCCACACCGTGTTGCCGGGCGCGGGCAGCAGGCCGCCGGCCGGCTGCGTTTCATAGCCCCACAGCGCCTCGCCCTGCATCGGGCTCAGGTCGCCCTGCACGGTGCCGACGCCCACCAACTGTTCGAACTCGGTCTCGCCCGCGCGGAAGGCGTGCTCGTTGGCTTCGACGGCCTCCGGGTGCTTGCCCGCGAATTCTTCCGACAACGCGTCCAGCACACTGGCCCCATCCAGGAACGGGCACGCGGCACACAGCGTACCCAGGAACACCGCGTTGGGACGCGATGCGTGCTTCATCGCAATGCCGGTCGCGTCGACGCGAATGACGCGGGCGGTTGCGGGCAGCGCGGCGAGCGCTGAAGGTCACCGGGCTGCGCAGCAGCGCCGCATGGAAGACCACGATGACGTCGGGCCGGTCGATCGGCGCGCTCGTGCGGATGGGTCGGTCGCCGGCGCCCAGCCGCACATAGGAGCGGATCAGGGAGCCTTTCTTTTCTGAGCCGTAGGACGAGAAATGGGCGCCGTTCAGGCCCATGCGAACCACTGATGCCGTTGCCAGCACCTGGCCCGCTGCATGGGCGCCGAGGCCGCCGATGGACTCGAAGCGCACTTCGAAGTACTCATCCTCGCGGGGCAGCGAAACCACCCTGGGGCCCGCAGGCTGAAAGACGGGTGCGTTCGCACTCGTATTGGGTGACATCAGCGCAGCAGCCATGGCAGTCTCCAAACTTGTTTCCGCGATGTGAAATGGAATTCCACAATCGTGTGGGGGCATTCTTGGCGCGCACGGGTTTTCCAGCGTTGATCTGCATCAACGGTTCCGGACGACAGCGAAATCCGTCCCCGTAGTGGCTTCTCCCACTCCCTTCGTAGCCATCCGCTTAACCCTTGTGCGGAAACCGCTTAGGGCCCGCTCGGCAATTCACCTAAAGCGCGCACACGCGCTCCCAGTCTCATCAATAGGCGCCCGGGCGACCGCTCGAGCTGATTGAGCGGCCCCTTTGATGCAGATCTTTACGAGCCTTGTCGAGCACGGCGAACCGCCCGAAACGGGCGGCACCGCCGGCGCGGAGCGTTTGCTCTTCGCCTGCGGCTGCCCACTGTGCGGCGGTGCCGGCGGCAATGGCCAACTGCAGCAATACGCCGTAGCGCCCGGACAGTCGGCGCCGACCAGCAGCAGTGCCGGCACCAGAACCGATGCGGCGGCACTGGCTTCGGGCACGCAGTGGCTGACCCCTGACGCCGGCGGCAAGACGGTGATCACCTATTCGTTCGCCACGGCCAACTCGACCTTTGCCGATGACTCCGCGCGGTTCAGCGCTTCGATCATGGAGTTTTCTGCGCAGGACAAAGTCACGACGCGTACTCTGCTGGCGACAGTCGCCTCGGTTTGCAACGTGGCATTCGTGGAGGTGGCGGACAGCGGGACGCAGTGCGGGCAGGTGCGCTACGCCTACTCGGAGGCTCCCAACGACATGGGCTATGCCGGCTTCGCCTTCTTCCCGTCTGACGCATCGATTGGCGGGGACGTGTGGATCGGCGCCGACCAGTCCACGGCAAAGTGGGACTTTTATCGCGCCGACCTGATCCTGCACGAAACGCTGCATGCGATGGGGCTGAAGCACCCGTTCGAAGGGTCGGTCAGGCTCGACAGCCAGACGAACATCATCCCCAATACCGTCATGAGCTATTCGCCGGTCGCCGGCAGCAGTAGCGGCTCGCTGTCACAGTACCCGCAAGAGCCCATGGCTCTGGACATCCAGCAACTGCAGAACCTCTACGGCGCGGCCGCCCACAATGTGGGGGATACGGTCTACAACCTCGCCGACCCCAGCTTCCGCACCAACTTCCGCGCGCTGTGGGATTCCGCCGGCAGTGACACACTGGACGCGGGCTCCGTAGGCGTCGGCGTGTTGCTGGACCTGCATGCGGGCACGCGCAGCGACATTGGCGTCAAGGTGGGGTCGTACGCCATCTTCGACGGGACGCCCGTGTACGGGAACTACACCGCAACCTTGTCGCTCGCCAACTCCACCCTGATCGAAAACGCGATCGGTTCGGCATTCGGCGACGTCCTGGTGGGCAATGACTTCGACAACACGCTGAGCGGAGGCAACGGCAACGACCTTCTGGATGGAAGGGCGGGCAATGACAGGATGCTTGGCGGCGGAGGGAACGACCGCATCATCGCGACAGGCGGCCTGGACTTCATCGATGGTGGCGACGGCGACGACACGACGGTGTTCAACGGCATGCGCGGTGACTATTCGATCACGGACCAAGAAGGACAGATCGTCGTGACGAGGCTCTCCGCGCAGGGTGACGTGGTTAACCTGGTCAATATCGAACGAGTCGAATTTTCAAACGAGACCCTCGCGTCGTTCAACGTGGGCCCGCCCCGATCCCAAACCGAGGTCTTCGCCGGTGAAGCCTTCCGCCTGTATCTGGCGGCCTTCGATCGCTTGCCGGACAGCGATGGCCTGGGCTACCACACGAAGTCCCTGCAAAGCGGCGTGCCGCTGTGGGAGGTAGCGCGCCAGTTCACCGCCAGCCCCGAGTTTGCCTCGCGCTACGGCCGTCCGGAGGACGGCGATTTCGTGAACCTGCTGTACCAGAACGTCCTCGATCGCGATGCCGATGCAGCGGGGATGGCCTATTACCTCGAGCGCTTGGAGACTGGTGTGATGACGCGTGCCGACGTACTCGTTGGATTCTCGGAGTCTCCCGAGAACCAGGCGTCCCTGCTCGGCCTCGGCCAACTGCCGCTCCTGTATCCCGTTTGAGCTGGGCGGCGGGGGACACGAACGAAGTCGGCCACCCGCCATCCACGGCCCGCCGCCCACACGCTGTATTACTCAGCTCCGCGATCGTGCAATTGTTTGTGGGACAGCACACTAGCGCCGTGCCAGCGTGCGTTCGTACAGCGGCATGACGCGCGGCAGGTTGCGCTCGATCTCAGCGATACGGCTGCCGCCTGAGGGGTGGGTTGACAGCCACTCGGGCGGCGCGTTCTTGCCGGCCTGTCCCATCTTCTTCCACAGCGTCACGGCCGCGCGCGGGTCAAACCCGGCGCGCGCCGCGAGCTCCATGCCCACGAGGTCGGCCTCGGACTCGTCGCCTCGGCTGAACTTCAGGTTCAGCAGGCTGGCAGTGCCCCGCGCCACCATGTCGGTGATGTTCGGGTCGATGCCGAAAATCGCGCCCAGCACCGCACCGCCAACCCGCGCGGCGCCCTGCGTCACCGCGCTCTTGCCCATGCGTTCGCGCGCGTGTTCGCGCAATGCGTGCGCCATCTCGTGGCCCACCACCATGGCCAGTTCGTCGTCGGTGAGTTGAAGCTTGTCGATGATGCCGGTGAAGACGGCGATCTTTCCGCCGGGCATGCAGAAAGCGTTGATCTGGCTCGACCCGATGAGGTTGACCTCCCACTGCCAGCCGCGCGCGCGCTCGTTCCAGGATATGGCCTGCGGGATCAGGCGCTTGCTGATGGCGGTCAACCGCTGATGCTGTGGATGCGCCGGCCCGGCCAGCGCATTCTTGGCCCGGGCTTGCTGCAGCAACTGGTGATACTGCTGGTTGGCGGCCTTTTCGACATCGGCCGCGGGCACCAGGTTCGAGAGGCGGGACGTCCTGCCGACGTCCACGCCTTCGCGCTGCGCTTGCGGTTGCGCGAGGCTCCACGCCGGCATTGCCAGCGCGAGGCTGAGCAACGCAATACGCGCAGTGGCCATACCCAGGTATATCGACTGCATGCGAGCAATCATCGGAGCACCTCGTTTCTCGTTGGACCGACGGCCCGCGCTTATTATTCCCGCATGAGCAAAACCGCCCCTGTCAGCCGAGAACTCAAGCCGTCGTGGGGCGCTACCTTGCGGGTCTACCTGGAGCCCGCCACCCTGCGCATGCTGTTCCTGGGTTTTTCCGCGGGGTTGCCCCTGCTGCTGGTGCTGGGCACCCTCAGTTTTCGCTTGCGCGAAGCGGGCGTCGATCGCGCGACGATCGGCTTCCTCAGCTGGGTGGGCCTGGCCTATGCATTCAAGTGGGTGTGGGCACCGCTGGTGGACCGGCTGCCGCTGCCGCTGCTGTCGAAAAGCCTGGGGCAACGCCGCGCCTGGCTTCTTCTCGCGCAGGCAATGATCATGGCCGGCCTGGTCGGCATGGCGGTCGCCGATCCCACGGTGGGCCTGCAAGGCATGATCTGGTGCGCGGTGGCGGTAGCCTTCGGTTCGGCCACGCAGGACATCGCGCTCGATGCGTTCCGTATCGAATCGGCCCACACCGAGCAGCAGGCCGCGTTGGCCGCAACCTACCAGACCGGCTATCGGCTCGCGATGATCTGGGCCGGCGCGGGCGTGCTGTGGATCGCCGCCCGCGCCGAAATGGCGGGGGCGCCGGCCTACCAGCAAGCGGCGTGGCGCACCGCCTACCTCGCCATGGCCGTATCGATGCTGGTGGGTGTACTGACGGTGCTGTTCTCGCGCGAGCCCAAGCCACGCGACGCGCAAGCAGACCGCTCGGAGCGCTCGCAACGCGCAACGCTGTACGCGCGCGACGGGCTGGCCTTCACCTGGCCACAGGCATTGCTGTTCGTCGGGCTCGCCGGCCTGATGACGGCGATGGTGCGCGCGCCGCTGGGCGCCATCCATTGGCTGGAGGCGGTGCTCCACGCGCTGCTGCTGGCGCTGGGCGCGGCCGGCATCTGGAAGGAATGGGGACGCGAGCAAACCTGGCGCCTGCCGGTAGCGCCGCGTTTCGCCCCGGCCGCCGCCTGGCTGGACACGGTGGTCGTGCAGCCCTTCGCCGAGTTCCTGCGGCGCTACGGCTGGCACGCGGTGCTGATCCTGATGTTGATCGCCGTCTACCGCATCAGCGACATCGTGATGGGCATCATGGCCAACCCGTTCTATGTGGACATGGGCTACACCAAGGACGAAGTGGCCGCGGTGACGAAGGTCTTCGGCGTGATCATGACGCTGGTCGGCGCTTTCATCGGCGGCGTGCTGTCGATGCGACTGGGCGTGATGCGTGTGTTGATGCTCGGCGCCGTGCTCAGCGCCGCGAGCAATCTGCTGTTTGCCTGGCTGGGCACGCGCGGCCACGACGTCACGGCGCTGATCCTCATCGTCTCCGCCGACAACCTGTCGAGCGGCATCGCGTCGGCCGCGTTCGTCGCCTACCTGTCCAGCCTGACCAACGTGGGCTATTCGGCGACGCAGTACGCATTGTTCTCGTCGGTGATGCTGCTGCTGCCCAAGTACCTCGCGGGGTTCTCGGGCGAATACGTCAACGCCTTCGGCTATGTCCATTTCTTCACCGCGACGGCGGTTCTTGGCGCACCGGTGCTTCTACTGGTGTGGCTGGCGGGGCGGGTGAAGGCGCCGGTCACGTAGTAGAACTCGGAAAGTCACGCGGAGCGTCGGGTCAGTGGTTGCGTGCGTCGCGTTGGGCTGTTGGCGGGCGCTTCGCGGCGCGGCAGGAGTGGTATTCCACCGGGTGGCGTGCCTACAGTGTTGGTAGCAAATTCGCGTGCGGGTGGGCCATTCCGCGCAATCAGACGATGCGCCTGCGATGAGTGGTTTTGCGCTCGGCGCGAAGCTCATCGTGAACATTCTCATCTCGCCTGTTTGAACGTAGCGGCCTCAGGGCGCGCATTTGCAGGGCGAGGTAGTCGAGTGAAACAAGCGCACCGCTCACCCGCACTCGGATTTGCCCACGAGGTGGTCGAGTACTACAGATTCCTCGCCCACTCCGCCAGCGTTTGCCGCTGCAATTTCCCCAGCGCGGTCTTGGGTAGTGCATCGAGCCAGAGCCAGCGGCGCGGCAGCTTGAAGCGCGCGAGGCGGTCCGCGAGATGCGAGGCCAGTTCCTGCTCCGTGACCGAGTGCCCCGGTTTGAGCACGATGGCTGCGGCGACCACTTCGCCCCACTCGCCATCTGGCACGCCGAACGCCGCGCATTCGGCGATGGCTGGGTGTTCGGCCAGCAGGTTCTCGATCTCTGCCGGGTGGATGTTCTCGCCGCCGGAAATGATCAGGTCCTTGGCGCGGCCCGCCACCGCGTAGCTTCCATCGGCGGCGCGGGACGCCAGGTCGCCCGTGTGGAACCAGCCGTCCGCATCGCAGGCCGGTTGATCGGGCCAGTAGCGCGCGACGACATTCGGTGCGCGGACCAGCAGTTCACCCACGCCGTCCTGCACATGGTCGAGCCGCACTTCCACACCGGGCGCGGGCCAGCCACAGGAGCCGGGATGCGTCATCGCATGCTCGAGCGGCAATGCGATCGAGAAGGGGCCTGTTTCGGTGGCCCCGTATACGTTGCAAACGGGCAGGCCCCGCGCGTGGAAGGCATCGACGAGCGGCTGCGGCAGCACGCTGGAGCCGGCCCACACGGCGCGCAGGCTGGACAGGTCGGCGTGCGGCCATCGCGGATGTTCAATCAAGGCCTTCATCGTGGCGGGCACCTGCAAGGTGAGCGTGGGCCGTTGCCGCTCGATGCACTCGAACGCGGCGTCCGGCGCGAACCGCGGGTGCAGGATGACCTGGGCGCCGGCGTGCAGCGCGGGCAATGTCTGGATGCACAAGCCGCCGACGTGGAAAAGCGGCAGCATCGTCGCGACCACGTCGTCCTGCGTCATGCGCTGCACGGCGGAAGCGATCCGCATGTTGGCCAGCAGGTTGGCCTGCGTGTGCACCGCGGCCTTGGGCCGACTCGTCGTACCCGAGGTATAGACCAGCAGCACCGGCGATCCAGGCTCGGCGCCCGCCGGTGGGGCGGCCCCGTCGCCTTCCTCGCCCAGGGCTTCGACCGGATGCACGGGTACGCGATTGCGCGAGCCCACCAATGCCGCGGCGTCGCCCCATGCCGCGTCGTGCACCAGATGCCTGGGCGTGCAGTCGGCCACAAGCGCATCCCACTCCGCAGGCGCGAGCCGGAAGTTCAGTGGCAGCAGGATCGCTCCGATGCGCGCCAGCGCGAAGAGCAGTATCAGCTGGCCGGGATGATTGGCGCCCAGCCAAGCCACGCGATCGCCGGGCGCCACGCCCCATCCGCGCTGCAGTTGCGCGGCCACGCGTACGCTGCGCGCGGCCAGCTCGCCATAGCGCAGCCGCGAGCCCTCGAAGTGCAGGGCCAGGGCGTCAGGGCGGCGCGCCGCATGCGCCGCGAGCAGGTCGGCGAGAAGAGGGAGCGGAGATGGAAGCACAGCCATTTACCTAACTTTACCGCCGCGACAAGCCAGCGCGATGCGCGGCCGACAAGATGCTTTGGTCCCCTTGCTTTCCCAGGAGCACACATGAGCAACACCGACCCAGATTCCTCGCAGCCCGGCAACATCGGCCGGCGCTGGTTCGCGGGCGTCGCCGCGCTCGGCGGCCTTGGCCTTCTGGCAGCCGGCGCGCAGGCCCATGGCTGGCGCAGGCACGGCGGCCTGGAGGGCGAAGAAGGCGCCCGCCGCGTCGAGCGGCGCATCGAACGGCTGGTCAAGGCCGTGGGCGCCACGCCGCAGCAGAAGGACCGCCTGGTCGCCATCGCCACCGCCGCCCTGGCCGACCTGCGGCCGCTGCGCGAACAGCAGCGCGCCGCGCGTCTGCGCGGCATGCAACTGCTGGCGGCGCCAACGATTGATCGGGCCGCCCTGGAGCAGGTACGCGTGTTGCAGATGCAGGCCGCCGATGCGAGGAGCCGCCGCATGGTGCAGGCCATGGCAGACGCGGCCGAGGTGCTGACGCCGGAGCAGCGCGCCAAGGCGGCGGACCGCATGAAGCGGCGGATGGAGCGGCGGCGTCACGCGTGAGGCCCGCGCCGGGGGTTTAAGTCTTACCATCCGCACATGCAGCAACTGTTGATGATCGAAGACGATGCCCGCCTGGCGCAGATGGTGGGGGAATACCTGGAGCGTTCCGGCTTCGGCGTGACGCACGCCATCGACGCCAAGGCCGGCCTGGCGCTGCTGCAAGATCCGCCTGCCGGCGCGGCGCCGGAGCTCGTCATCCTGGACCTGATGCTGCCCGACATGGATGGCCTGGAAGTGTGCCGCCGCGTGCGTTCGCTCCCGGGTGAAGCCGGCCAGATTCCTGTGCTGATGCTCACCGCCAAGGGCGACCCGATGGACCGCATCGTCGGCCTGGAACTGGGGGCCGACGATTACCTGCCCAAGCCGTTCGAGCCGCGCGAGCTGCTGGCGCGCATCCGCGCCATCCTGCGCCGCCGCGTGGAGGGCGTTAAACCTGCGAGCAAGGTGCTGAACTTCGGCACGCTCGAGATTGACCGCGACGCCCGCACCGTCACCGTGGCGGGCAAGCCCTGCGAGCTCACCTCCTATCAGTTCGACCTGCTGATCACGCTGGCCGAGCGCGCGGGTCGCGTCCTTACCCGTGACCAGATCATGGAAGCGGTGCGCGGCCGCGAGCTCGAGGCCTTCGACCGCTCGATCGACGTGCACATGGGCCGAATCCGCGCTGCGATCGAGGCCGACCCCAAGAATCCCAAGCGCATCCTCACGGTTCGCGGCGTCGGCTACGTGTTCGCCAAGCAGCAGGACTGAAGATCAACCCGCGATGAAACCTGTCGTGCACTTTGCGGGGGCTACCGCGGAACCGGCTCTGCCGGGCCGCTGGTGGCGCCCCCTTGAGGGGGAGGCGGCCGCAGGCCGCTTCGGGGGTGGGCTGTGACGCCCTGGCACGCGCGGTTTCGCGTTCCCCTTTACCTGCGCATCTGGCTGGCCGTGCTGCTGGCCGTCACGGTATTGACGCTGGCGTTCGGCTGGCTATGGCGCGTCAACGCGGAGAATCTGCCGCCGCGCGAGGTCATCATCCGCAACGAAGGCGGGGACGTTCTGGGCCAGACGCGGACGCGGCCCACGCGGGACCCCTTGCAGGGCACGGAGTTCCAGGTGCCGATGAACGACGGAAGCACCGTGGTCGTGCAATTTCCACCGCGGCCGCGCAGCCCGGGCGAGGCTCTGTCGCGGCCCTGGTGGGGCCGCGGTCCCGGAGGTTTCCTGTGGATCCTCGGCATCATGGCGCTGGCGGTGGCGATCGGCTCCTACCCCATCATTCGGCGCCTCACCCTGCGGCTGGACGACCTGCGGCAGGGTGTGGAACGCTGGGGCGAGGGCGACCTGTCGACGCGCATCAAGGAGACGGGTACCGATGAGCTCGCCTTCCTCGCCGAGCGCTTCAACCATGCCGCCGAACGCGTGGAGACGCTGCTCGAATCGCACAAGTCGCTGCTGGCCAACGCGTCGCACGAGCTGCGCTCGCCGCTTGCGCGCATCCGCATGGGCCTGGAGTTGATGGAACCTCAGACCTCGCCTGCGTTCCAGGACGAGATCCGGCGCAACATCGCTGAGCTGGACCAGCTGATCGATGAGATTCTTTTGGCAAGCCGCCTGGACGCAAAGGAAGCCGACATCGGCACGATAGAGTCGGTCGACCTGACGGGGCTGGCCGCCGAGGAATGCGCTCGCGCCGGTGCCGAACTGGTGCCCAGCAATGAAGAGCGTCCCCTGGTCGTGCCGGGCGTGGTCAAGTTGCTGCGGCGCGCCATGCGCAACCTGCTGGAGAACGCGAGGCGTTACAGCGATGGGCCGGTGACGGTCGAGCTCACACGCGAAGGCCGCGACGCCGTCGTGCGGGTGCGCGATCGCGGCCCCGGCGTGCCGCACGCGGAGCGCGAGCGCATCTTCGAGCCCTTCTACCGCCTGGCCGGCGCGAGCGAGCGATTCGGTGGCGTCGGCCTGGGGCTGGCGCTGGTTCGCTCGATCACGCAGCGCCACCAAGGCTCGGTGCACTGCGAAGACCAGCAGGGCGGCGGCGCGTGCTTCGTACTCCGCGTTCCTTGTGAGCAGATGTAATTCGATGTAAGAAAATCTCAAAGGCGAGCGCGCCGTGAGAAATGTCACCGACAAAAGCCCGCAAAAGCGGATGAGCACGATCGTCTCCCCAGATTGGGGGATGTACAAAACGGCTGGGTCTCTTAAAGTTGATCCCAAGCTGTCACGCAGAATCTACCGACAACCGGCAACATCAAGTCTCCAACGACGTCCTTCCAAGGACATTGCTCAGCCACCGCGAGGTGGCTGTTTTTTTGGGCGGCTCTCGCGCCACAGCCACGCCGCGCTGATCAGCAGGGATGCCGCGGCGAGTTGCAGCGCCAAGCCCAGGCCGTCGACGCCCGGCAGGTGCTGCAGCAGCGACGACGCGGCGGGGCCAGCGATCTGGCCGAGGGCGAATGCCGTCGTCATGCGGCCAACCAGGGCCGTGGGGTCGCCGGTGGCACGCGAGCGGATTTCCTGCACCCCGGCCATCGTGATGACCATGAAAGTGCCTCCCACCAGCAACGCGGAGAGCGCGATCGTCCACGCGCTGGGGCACAGCCCGGGCAGCAGCACGCCGATGCCCATCAGCAAATGCGCCACGCTCCACACCTGCAGCCGCGTGAAGTGGCGCATGCACCAGCCGGCAAGAAAGGTGGACGCCGCCGCGGTCGCGCCGAACACGGGCCATGCCAGGCCGAACAGGCGCGGGTCATCGACCACGGAGCGGGCCAGCACGGGCAGGAATGTGGCCGGCAGGATGTAGCCGAAGCCGAACGCGCCATAGCAGATCACGATGCCGAGCGTGCCCGACGGCGCGCGAGCGGCAACGCCCGGATTCGCAGACCGGGGGAATGCCTGGACCCTCAGGCGCCGAAGTACAGCCAACACCGGCAGCATCAGAACAACGGCGAGCCCGCCCAGTTGCAGCCAGAGCGAGCCGGCGTCCGTGCCGGCGGCGCCGCCCACCAGGCAATAAAGACCGGCGATGGCAATGCCCGCGCCCACGCCGGCATACACGGCGCTACCCCACGAAGGCCTCTGCATGCGTGCCAAGGCGCCCAGGCACCATACGCTCGTGCTCACGAAGGCCCAGGCGCTGCACATGCCCGCAGCGAAGCGAAGCACGATCCACAGCGGCAGCGAACCCGACACCGCCATCGCGGCGGTGAGCGCAGCCGTGAGCAGCAACGCCGTAGCGCCGAGCCGGCCCGCCGTCAGCGGCACGTGAACGGCCGTCAGCGCTCCGGCGAGGTAGCCGGCGTAGTTGGCTGCCGCCAGCCAGCCGCCTGCGGCGACGTCGAGCTGCGCCTGCCTGATCATGAGTGGCAGCATCGGCGTGAAGGCGAAGCGGCCGATGCCCATCGCCACTGCCAGTGACAGGGCGCCCGCCGCGGCCACGGCCAGCGGCGACAGGCCCGCGTCATCGGTCGGGCTTGCCATCGCTAGCTGAAGTGCAGGCTCTGCAACACGCGTTCCGGCGTGATGTCGTACAGGCATCGCGTGTGGCCGAGCGGGCATTCACGCTGGAAGCAGGGTGCGCAATCCAGTGGCGGCTGGTAGGCGGGATCTTCCTTCAGCCAGAGAACGCGCGCGTTGTCGTTCAGGGGCGGTGTGTGCAGCGGGCTGGAGGAGCCGAACACCGCCGCTTGCGGCACACCGAAAGCGGCGGCGACATGCATGAGCCCCGAGTCGTTGCTGATCACGGCCCTGGCCGCGGCGATCAGCGCGAACGCCTGGAGCAGGAGCGTCTTGCCCGCGAGGTTGAGGCACTTGCTCTCACCCGCTGCTCCGGCAATCTCCTGGCAAAGGTCGGCTTCCTTGGCAGAGCCCAGCAGCACCGCGGGCGCGTCGAGCCCGCGGGCGAGTTCGGCAAAGTGAATCGCGGGCCAGCGCTTGGCCGGCCCGTATTCGGCGCCCGGCGCAAAGACGTAATATTCGCCCGCCGCAAGGCCGGCGGCGTGCAGGGCTGCCTGGACCTGTGCGGCACCCAGCTGCAGGCGCGGCCTGTCCAGCGTTAGCCCCTCCTTCTCGCCGCTGAGCGCCGAGTAGAACGCCACCATCGGCGGCTTGTCCTTGGGATTTTTCAGGCGGTGCGTGAGCAGCCCAACGCGGGCTTCACCCAGGTAGCCGACGCGCTTCGGGATGCTCGCGAGGAAGGGCAACAGCGCGCTCTTGAGCGAATTGGGCAGCACGTAGGCGATATCGAACCGGCCCTCGACCTGTTTCGCGATGGAACGGCGCGCCTTGAACTGCAAGCCGCCGTGCTGAAACGGAAACTCGATGACCTCGTCAACCTGCGGCATGGCCCGGTACACAGGCGCCACCCAAGGCAGCGCCCCCACCGCCAACCGCTCTCGTCATTGCGGGCCTGACCCGCAATCCATGTTGGCGCGCCGAGGTGGATGCCGGATCGGGTCCGGCATGACAGCCTCTTAATGCGATCCACTGAAGTTCTCGCCCTCTTTCAGCTTGTACACCGTACCGCAATACGCGCATTTGGCTTCGCCGGTCCGGGCGACGTCCAGGTAGATGCGCGGGTGGGTGTTCCACAGCTTCATGCCGGCGGTCGCGCTCGGGCAGAACACGCCGCCATTGGCGTTCAGGTCCTTGGCCAGCAGCTCGACGGCGGCTTGCTTCTTCGCGGGGGTGTCCATGATCAGACCTTGGTGAGCCAGTGGGCGAACTTGGCGTTGCGTCCGTTGACGATGTCGAAGAAAGCGCTCTGGATTTTCTCGGTGATGGGGCCGCGCGAGCCCGCGCCGATCTCCACGCGGTCCAGCTCGCGGATCGGCGTGACTTCGGCAGCGGTGCCGGTGAAGAACGCTTCGTCGGAGATGTAGACCTCGTCGCGCGTGATGCGCTTTTGCACAATTTCGATGCCCAGCTCCTTGCAGATATGGAACACGGTGTTGCGCGTGATGCCGTTCAGGGCGCCGGCGGAGAGATCGGGGGTGTAGATCACACCATCCTTGACCAGAAAGATGTTTTCACCCGCGCCCTCGGACACGAAGCCCGACGCGTCCAGCAGCAGCGCCTCGTCGTAACCGTCGTCCAGCGCTTCCATGTTGGCCAGGATCGAGTTGCTGTAGTTGCTTACCGCCTTGGCCTGCGTCATGGTGATGTTGACGTGGTGGCGGGTGTAGCTGGAGGTCTTGACGCGGATGCCGCGCTTCATGCCCTCTTCGCCCAGGTACGCGCCCCAGGCCCAGGCCGCGACCATCAGGTGGATCTGGTTGCCGCGCGGGCTCACACCCAGCTTTTGCGAGCCGATCCAGGTGAGCGGGCGGATGTAGCAGCTCTCGAGCTTGTTGGTGCGCACCACCTCCTTTTGCGCCTCATTGACCTGCTCTTTCGTGAAGGGCAACTGCATGCGCAGGATCTTGGCGCTGTTGAACAGGCGATCGGTGTGCTCCTGCAGGCGGAAGATCGCAGTGCCATTGACCGTGTTGTAGGCCCGCACGCCTTCGAAGGCGCCGCAGCCGTAATGCAGGGTGTGCGTCAGAACGTGGATCTTGGCGTCGCGCCACTCCACCAGCTCGCCATCCATCCAGATCTTGCCGTCGCGATCGGCCATCGAAGGTACTACGCTCATATGTTTTCCTTTGGGAGTCCCGGGTTCGCCCGAACCCGTCATTTTAGGATGCAGCGGGTGGCGGGGCGTCATCCGGCGCCGGCGGCCGGTAAAGCGTCCATTTCGCAAGCCGGCCTTTGGAGAATTCGCAGGTGACGCTGGATTGCGAACCGTCAGTCCAGCGGAACACCTCGGTGGCCGCGCCGTCCTCGGAAATCTGCTCGCCAATCGACTGCGTCATCGCCATCACGTGCAGCAAGTTGACCCCCGGCTTGAGCTTGGCATTGAGCATCACGGCGCTTGCGACGTAGCCCTTGGGTCGGTCCGCCGCCTTCCTCAACACATGCATCATGCGGTTGAAGTGCAGCAGCAGGAACATCACCAGCGCGCCGCCCGCCAGGGCCGCGCCCTGCCAGCCATACGCTTGCCACGCGACGGCTACCATGGCCGCGCCCACGATGGGCAGGAAGATTTTCTGGAAATTCATGGCCCTATTTTCCGCTACCCGAGCGACCGCACCACTTCCATCGCCTCTTCGATGCGGTCTACCGGATGGATCGTCAGGCCCTCGATTTCCCGGCTGCCCTTCTTGGGCGCATTCGCCTTGGGCACGACGGCCACGGAGAAGCCCAACTTGGCGGCTTCGCGCAGACGCTCCTGGCCGCGCGGCGCGGGCCGCACTTCCCCTGCCAGGCCCACTTCGCCGAAGGCGATGAACCCCTTGGGCAGGGGCTTGCCGCGCAGGCTTGAGGTGATGGCCAGCATCACCGCGAGGTCGGCCGCGGGCTCGCTGATGCGAACGCCGCCGACCGCATTGACGAACACGTCCTGGTCCATGCAGGCGATGCCCGCATGGCGGTGCAACACCGCCAGCAGCATGGCGAGGCGGTCGCGGTCCAGGCCGACCGAGAGGCGCCGCGGGCTCGGCCCGCCGCTATCGACGAGTGCCTGGATTTCCACCAGCATCGGCCGCGTGCCTTCGAGGGTGACGAGCACGCAACTGCCCGGCACCGGCTCGCTGTGCTGCGACAGGAAGATCGCGCTCGGGTTGGCCACGCCTTTCAGGCCCCTCTCGGTCATCGCGAACACACCGATCTCGTTTACGGCGCCGAAGCGGTTCTTGACGGCGCGCACGAGGCGAAAACTCGAATGCGTGTCTCCCTCGAAATACAGCACCGTGTCCACCATGTGCTCCAGCACGCGGGGGCCGGCCAGCGCGCCCTCCTTGGTCACGTGGCCGACCAGCACGATGCTGGTTCCGCCGGCCTTGGCCGCGCGCGTCAGGTGGGCCGCGCACTCACGCACCTGCGCCACCGATCCGGGCGCGGAAGTGAGCTGGTCGGAGTACACGGTCTGGATCGAATCGATCACGGCCACCGCCGGTTGCGTGGCGGCGATCGTGCCCAGGATTTTTTCCAGCTGGATCTCGGCCAGCACCTTGACTTGCGAGTTGTCCAGGCCGAGCCGGCGCGAGCGCAGCGCGACCTGGGCCCCGCTTTCCTCGCCGGTGACGTAGAGCGTGGGCACGTCGGCGCGCTGCAGGGCGTCGAGCGCCTGCAAAAGCAACGTCGACTTACCGATGCCCGGGTCGCCCCCGATGAGCACGACACCGCCCTCGACGATCCCGCCGCCCAGCACGCGGTCGAGCTCGCCGATGCCGGTGGGCTGGCGCTCGATTTCGCTGGCCTCGATGTCGGCCAGGGCCGTGACTTCAGCGGTTTTGGCCAGCGAAGCAAAGCGGTTGTTCCGGCCGGACGCGCCCGCCTCCACCACCGTTTCGATGAGTGTGTTCCATGCCTCGCAGTGCGGGCATTTGCCCAGCCAGCGCGGGCTGGAGCCGCCGCATTCCGTGCAGGTGTAAGTGGTTTTTTCCTTGGCCATGGCCGCTGGACTATAGCCGTACAGGGTATTCACCGATCCAGGCGATTTGCGCCGTCATCGCGGATCATTTAATATATTAACTAATTCGCGCCATGGCCACGCCTTTCGCCCACCGCAATCTCCCGCGCCTGCTTTTGCAGGCACGCGAATCCGTCATGGCCCACACCCGGCCCAGCCTGCGGGGGCACGGCCTGTCCGACCAGCAGTGGCGCGTGCTGCGTGTGCTTGGCGAACACGGCACGGTGGAGACGGGCCGAGTCGCGCGCGAGGCGTACATCCTCGGCCCCAGCCTGACCGGCGTGCTCGCGCGCATGGAGCGCGATGGGCTGGTGCGCCGCGAGCGCGACCCGTCGGACCAGCGCCGCACCGTGGTCGAGGCGACGACGAAAGGCTTGAAGCTGGTGGACAAGCTCTCGCACACCATCGAAGCGCACTACGCCTGGATGGAAAAGTCTCTGGGCAAGGACAAGCTTTCGCAACTCTATGGCTTGCTCGACGAAGTCATCGAACTGGAGCAGCCGTGAGCCATGTCGTGACAGGAACGGTGTTCGGCACCCTGTTGAACTTCCGTGGTGAGCTGGAGGCGCTGGGCGACAAGGTGAACGAGCCGCCGTACAAGGCGCCGCCCAAGGCGCCCGTGCTGTACATCAAGCCTGCCAACACCTGGAGCGCGGACGGCGCTGATATTCCCGTGCCCGCGAATGTGCCGCAAGTGGAAGTCGGCGCCACGATCGCGATGGTCATGAAGGCGCCGGGCGAAGTCGCCGGCTACGTGCTGATGAACGATCTGTCGGTGCCGCACGCGAGCCTGTTTCGCCCACCCGTCAAATACAAGTGCCTCGATGGGTTCCTGGGAGTCGGAGGCACGCTGCTGGCGGCAGGCGAAGCCGTCGACCCGTCGAAGTTCGTGGTGGAAGTGCGCGTGAACGGCCAACTCAAGCAGACCGTTGCGTTCGGCAATCTCGTGCGCGATCCCGCGCGATTGCTGGCCGACGTGAGCGAGTTCATGACCCTCGGCCCTGGGGATGCACTGATGCTCGGCTGCGACGTAGGACGGCCGCTGGCGCGTGTGGGCGACCGGATCGAAATCAGCGCGCCGGGCATGGGAAGGCTTTCCAACACCCTCGTCGCGGAGGCTGCATGAAGCGCGCGCGCATCATCCATGAAGGCGTGGCACGGAACGCCGTGGAGCGCGACGGGCAGCTGCTGCTGGACAACGGGCGGCTCGTGCCGTTCAATGCCGTCACGTGGCTGCCGCCGCTGCCCGATACGCGGCTGCCGCGAACGATCCTCGCGCTCGGCCTCAACTACGCGGACCACGCGAAAGAACTCGCGTTCAAGGCGCCGGAAGAGCCGCTCGTTTTCCTCAAGAGCCCCAGCGCGCTGACCGGCCATCGGCAAAAGACAATGCGCCCGGCGGGCGTGGAGTTCATGCACTACGAGTGCGAACTCACCGTGATCATCGGCAAGCAAGCAAAGCGCGTGAAGCGCGACGACGCCTACGATTTCGTCGCCGGCTACACGGTGGCCAACGACTACGCGGTGCGCGACTACCTGGAAAACTGGTACCGCCCCAACCTGCGCGTGAAGAACCGCGACGGCGCCACGCCGATCGGCCCCTGGTTCGTCGACGCGGGCAACATCGCCAACCCTATGGCGCTGGCGCTGTCGACGACGGTCAACGGCAAGCTCACGCAATCGGGCAGCACGAAGGACATGATCTTCGACGTGCCCTTCCTCATTGAATACTTCACCAGCTTCATGACGCTGCACCCGGGTGACTTGATCCTGACCGGCACACCGGATGGCGTGGTGGACTGCCGGCCCGGTGACGTCGTGGTGACCGAGATCGAGAGCGTGGGCGCCCTCATGAACACCATCGAATGAATATGAAGATCGACCACCTCATCAACGGCAAGCCCGTCGCGGGCCGAGACTATTTCGAGACCCTCAACCCGGCCACGCAGGAAGTGCTGGCCGAAGTAGCCGAAGGCGGCGAGGCCGAGGTGGAGCAAGCCGTCGCGGCGGCGAAAGAAGCTTTTCCAAAATGGGCTGCGATGCCCGCGCCGCAGCGCGCGAAAATGGTGCGCAAGCTCGGCGACCTGATCGCGGCGCATGTGCCCGAGATCGCGCAGACCGAGACCAACGACACCGGTCAGGTGATTGCGCAGACTGGCAAGCAGCTGGTCCCGCGTGCGGCGGACAACTTCTATTACTTCGCCGAGATGTGCACGCGCGTCGACGGCCACACCTACCCGACCGAGACCCACCTGAACTACACGTTGTTCCATCCGGTCGGCGTGTGCGCGCTGATCTCGCCGTGGAACGTCCCGTTCATGACGGCCACCTGGAAGGTGGCGCCCTGCCTGGCCTTTGGCAACACGGCCGTGCTGAAGATGAGCGAGCTGTCGCCGATGACGGCGTCGCGCCTGGGCGAGCTGGCGCTCGAAGCCGGCATCCCGCCCGGCGTGCTGAACATCGTGCACGGCTACGGCAAGCAGGCCGGCGAGCCGCTGGTGAGGCACAAGGATGTGCGCGCGATCTCGTTCACGGGCTCCACGGCCACGGGCAACCGGATCGTCAAGGAAGCCGGGCTCAAGAAATTCAGTATGGAGCTGGGTGGCAAGTCGCCCTTCGTGGTGTTCGACGATGCGAACCTCGATCGTGCGCTCGACGCGGCGTTGTTCATGATCTTCTCGAACAACGGCGAGCGCTGCACGGCTGGCAGCCGCATTCTGGTGCAGCAGTCCATCTACGCCGACTTCGCACAGAAGTTCGCCGAACGTGCGCGGCGCATCCCGGTGGGTGACCCGCTCGACGAGAAGACCATCATCGGTCCCATGATCTCGCAGGGCCATCTTGCCAAGGTGCGCAGCTATATCGAGCTGGGGCCAATAGAGGGCGCTACGCTGCTGTGCGGCGGGCTGGATGCGCCTTCGCTGCCGGGCCGCGTGAAGAAGGGCAACTACGTGATGCCCACGGTGTTCGCCGACGTGGACAACCGCATGCGCATCGCGCAGGAGGAGATCTTCGGGCCGGTGGCCTGCCTGATCCCGTTCAAGGACGAAGCCGACGCGATTCGGCTGGCCAACGACATCCCCTACGGCCTCTCAAGCTACATCTTCAGCGAGAACCTCGGGCGCGCGCATCGCGTGGCGGCCGCGATCGAAGCCGGCATGTGCTTCGTCAACAGCCAGAATGTGCGCGACCTGCGCCAGCCCTTCGGCGGCACCAAGGCGTCGGGCACGGGCCGCGAAGGCGGCACCTGGAGCTACGAGGTTTTTCTGGAGCCGAAGAACATCGCGGTCTCGCTGGGCGATCATCACATCCCGCATTGGGGGACATCATGAGCAACAAACTCGTCGCGGCAGTCGCACAGACCGCCACTGTCCTGTTCGACACGCCCGCCACGGTCGAACGCGCGCTGGGCCTGATGGCCGATGCCGCAAAGCGTGGCGTGCAGCTGCTGGTGTTTCCTGAGGCCTTCATCGGCGGCTACCCGAAAGGTGCGGACTTCCATATCTACCTGGGTGGGCGCACGCCGCAGGGGCGCGGCGAATTCAGGCAGTACTACGAGGCGGCGGTGACAGTCGATGGCCCCGAGATCGCCCAAATCGCCAAGGCCGCCGCGCGCCACAAGATGTATGTCGTCACCGGCATCATCGAGCGCGACGGCGGCACCCTGTATTGCACGGCCGTCTACATCGGGCCTGACGGCCAGGTGCTGGGCAAGCATCGCAAGCTGATGCCCACGGCGCTAGAGCGGCTGGTGTGGGGCTTCGGCGATGGCTCGACCTTGCAGGCGGTGGACACGCCCTACGGCAAGCTGGGCGCCGTAATCTGCTGGGAGAACTACATGCCGGCGCTGCGCATGGCAATGTACCAGCAGCGCATCGCGCTGTACTGCGCGCCGACGGCGGATGACCGCGACAGCTGGGCCTCGACCATGCAGCACATCGCGCTGGAAGGCCGTTGCTTCGTGCTGTCGGCCTGCCAGCACCTGCGGCGCTCGCAGTTCCCGGCCGACATGAACAACCGCCTGCCCGAAGCGCCCGAGACGGTGCTGATGCGCGGCGGCAGCATGATCATCGACCCGCTCGGCAAGGTGCTGGCGGGGCCGGTCTTCAACGAGGACGCGCTGCTGACGGCGGAGCTGGACATGTCGGTGATACCCATGGCGCAGATGGATTTCGACGCAGTCGGGCACTACGCAAGGCCCGACGTGTTTTCGCTGCATGTGAACACGGCAGCGCAGCGCGCCGTGACGCTGGACGATGCGCAGGGAGCGCCCCGTGGGTAAGTTGGCGCTGGCCGCGAAGATCACGCACGTGCCTTCGATGTACCTGAGCGAGCTGGACGGGCCGCGCAAGGGCACACGCCAGGACGCCATCGATGGGCACAAGGCGATCGGGCAACGATGCCGCGAGCTGGGTGTGGACACCATCGTGGTGTTCGACACGCACTGGCTGGTCAACGCCAACTACCACATCAACTGCGCGCCGGATTTCAAGGGCTTGTACACCAGCAATGAGCTGCCGCACTTCATCAGCAATATGGCGTTCGACTTTCCGGGCAACCCGCACCTGGGCAAACAGCTGGCCAAGGCGTGCAATGCGTGGGGCGTGGAGACACTGGCCCACGACGCCACGACGCTGAATCCGGAGTACGGCACGCTGGTCCCCATGCGCTACATGAACGCCGACCGGCATTTCAAGGTAGTTTCGGTGTCGGCCCTGTGCATGGCGCATTACCTCAACGACAGTGCGCGGCTGGGCTGGGCGATCCGCCGCGCCATCGAGGACGAATACGACGGCACCGTAGCAGTGCTGGCAAGCGGCTCGCTGTCGCACCGCTTCGCGCAGAACGGCCTGGCCCCCGAATTCGCTTTCAGGGTATGGAGTCCGCTTCTGGAAACCCTGGACCATCAGGTCGTGGAAATGTGGAAGCGCGGCGAATGGAAGTCCTTCTGCGAGATGCTGCCGGAATATGCCGTGAAGGGGCATGGCGAAGGTTTCATGCACGACACGGCGATGCTGCTCGGCGCGCTCGGCTGGTCGGATTACGACGGCCGGGCGGAAATCGTCACACCTTACTTCGGTGCCTCGGGCACGGGCCAGATCAACGCGGTCTTTCCCGTCACACCGCAGTCCGGCGGCTCGATACCGCGCGCCCAGGCGTCCAGCGCCGAGGGCTACCAAGCCGTGAGCCGGCTGTAATTGGAATCTGACCCCAATTGGGTTTGAGCCCAGGAGTTTCAATGCCGCACGTTGTCATCCAGTACACACCCAATGTCGAAGCCGACATGGACGCCCTTTGCCGCGATCTGGCGGCTTCGCTTCTGGAGCAGAAGGAAGAAGATGGCTCGCAACTGTTCCCTCCCGGCGGCACGCGCGTGCTGGCCTATCCGGCGGCGCACTTTGCGGTGGCCGACGGCAAGCAGGATTACGCCTTCGTCTACATCAACGTCAAGATCGCCGAGGGTCGCAGCGCGGCTGCGAAGACCCGCGCGGGCGATGCGATGATGGAGAAGGTCAAGGCGCGTTTTGCGTCCCTGTTCGCGAAACGGCTGATCGGCATCACGCTGCAGATCGAGGAAAGTCCGGGCCAGGTCTACGACGCCAAGCACAACAACCTGCATCCGCTGTTCAAGAAATGAATCGTTCTTGTCATTGCGGACTCGATCCGCAATCCACCGCCACGAATACCTGGATTCCGGCTCAAGGCCGGAATGACGGCGCTTATGTTTTCTGATGACCTCATAGCCCAGCTCGCGGCCGAACTTCACGAAAGCGAGAAGTCGCGCGTGCAGATCGAGCACTTCTCGAAGCGCTTTCCCGGCATGACCGTCGAGGACGGCTATGCGATTTCCCGCGCCTGGGTGGCCATGAAGATCGCACAAGGGCGCAAGGCGCGCGGCCACAAGATCGGCCTGACTTCACGCGCGATGCAGATCGCGAGCCAGATCGACGAGCCCGACTACGGCACGCTGCTGGATGACATGTTCTTCGAGCCCGGCGACATTCCCGCCGCCCGCTTCATCGCGCCGCGCGTGGAGGTCGAACTGGCGTTCGTCCTCAAGCACAAGCTCGAGGGCGAGCGCGTCACCGTAGAGCAGGTGCTGCAGGCCACGGAGTACGTGACACGCTGGACCTGCCCTGGTGCGGCGCGATCCTGCGCCAGAACGGCGCCGTCGAGGAAACGGGCCTGGCCGCCGGCGTGCAGGGCCACCCAGCGATCGGCGTCGCCTGGCTGGCGATGAAGCTCGCTCCTTGGGGCGAGTGCCTGCAGCCTGGCGAGGTGGTGCTCGCCGGATCGTTCACCCGCCCGGTCGCCGCGAAGAAGGGCGACACGTTCGACGCCGACTACGGCCGGCTCGGCCGGTTCGAATTTTTCGCCATGCAAACCCCTCTCAATCCCTTCAAGCAGGCCCTGCGCGAGAAGCGTCCGCAAATCGGCCTGTGGCTCGGCCTGGCCGACCACTACGCCACCGAGATCTGCGCCGGCGCCGGCTTCGACTGGTTGCTGATCGACGGCGAGCACTCGCCCAATGACCTGCGCAGCATCCTGCAGCAGGCGCAGGTGATCGCGGCCTATCCGCAGTCGCACGCTATCGCGCGTGTGCCGGTGGGCCACGGCAACGTTGGCACGGCCTTGATCAAGCAGTACCTCGACCTCGGCATCCAGACATTGCTGGTGCCCATGGTCGATACCGCGCAACAGGCTGCCGATCTCGTGCGCGCCTCGCGCTACCCGCCCGGCGGTATCCGCGGCATGGGCGGCGCGCGCGCCTCGCGCTGGGGGCGCATTTCCAACTACGGCAAGGAAGCCAACGACCAGGTGTGCCTGCTGGTGCAGGCCGAGACGCGCGAAGCCCTGGACAACCTGGATGCGATCGTTGCAACCGAGGGCGTGGATGGCGTGTTCATCGGACCGGCCGACCTGTCGGCGGCGCTCGGGCACGTCGGCAATCCCGCGCACCCGGAAGTGCAGGCGGCCATCGAGGACTCGATCCGCCGCATCAACAGGGCCGGCAAGGCCGCGGGCATCCTGTCACCGGACGAGGCGCTGGCGCGACGCTATCTGGAACTGGGCGCCACCTTCGTGGCCGTCGGGCTGGACACCAACCTGCTGGTGAGAGCCACCTCCGCGCTGGCCGCCAAGTTCAAGGCCGCCGCCACGGCTGCGCCCGAGAGCAAGACGTACTGATCGGGAGCGCCGCATGAACGCCGTCCTCAAAGCCGCCGCCAGCAGCATCCACCCCGATGAGTGGCAAGCCCGCGTGCAGCTCGCGGCCTGCTACCGCGTCTTCGACATGCTCGGCTGGACCGAGATGATCTACAACCACATCACGATCCGGCTGCCCGAGAGCGTGAGCGGGGGGGAGAAGCATTTCCTCATCAACCCCTTCGGCCTGCATTACAGCGAGGTGACGGCGAGCAACCTGCTGAAGATCGACCTGAAGGGCAACAAGCTGGACGACAACCCCTGGCCCGTGAACCCGGCCGGTTTCACCGTTCATTCGGCGATCCATGAGGGCATCCCCGGCGCGCATTGCGTGATGCACACGCATACCACCGCGGGCGTGGCGGTGGCCTGCACGCAGGGCGGATTGGCGCAGAACAACTTCTACTCGGCGCAGCTGCACGACATGGTCGCCTATCACGACTTCGAAGGCATCACCATCCATGCCGAGGAAGCGCCGCGCCTGCTCGCCAACATCGGCGACAAGCCGGCCGTGATCCTGCGCAACCACGGCCTCTTGTCATGGGCGAAGACGCTGCCGCTGGCCTTCGTCCGGCTGTGGACGCTCCAGCGTGCCTGCGAAATCCAGATGGCACAGGCCGCGATGGGACCGTCGATCGCCGTGCCCCCCGCCGTGGCCGCGAAGACCACTTCAGATTCGTTCCAGTTCGACGCGCAGTTCGGCGCGGGGCAGGATGTGTTCGATGC
>JAQZBU010000144.1 GCA_029237735.1 Ramlibacter sp.
ACCTACCAGGTCACGGTGGACCCGGTGAAGCTGCGCAGCTACGGCATCCCGCTGGCCAAGGTATCGCAGGTGATCCGCGACTCCAACCGCGACGTCGGCGGCCGTGTCGTCGAAATGGCCGAGACGGAATACATGGTCCGTGGCAAGGGCTACCTGCGCGGCAAGACCGACATCGAGATGCTCGTGGTCAAGAGCATGGCCGGCACTCCCGTGTTGATCCGCGATATCGCGCGGGTCGAGCTCGCGCCCGATGAGCGCCGGGGGCTTTCGGAGCTGAACGGCGAGGGTGAAGTCGTCTCCGGTATCGCCATGGCGCGCTACGGGCAGAACGCGCTGGAAGTCATAGGCAACATCAAGGCGAAGGTCGCGGAAATCTCGGGCGGCCTGCCGGCCGGAGTGACCATCGAGGCCGTGTACGACCGCTCCGAGCTGATCCACCGTGCGATCGACACACTGACGCGCACGCTGATCGAAGAGAGCCTGATCGTCGCGGCGGTGTGCGTCATCTTCCTGCTCCACGTGCGTTCCGCGTTGGTGGCCATCCTGATGCTGCCGGTGGGCGTGCTCATCGCGTTTATCGCGATGCGGCTCCTGGGCATGAATTCCAACCTGATGAGCCTGGGCGGCATCGCGATTGCCATCGGGGCGATGGTGGACGCAGCGATCGTGATGATCGAGAACGCCCACAAGCACATCGAGCGGCTCAAGCCCGATCACACAGTCAAAGAGCGCGCCGAGGCGATGCTGGACGCCTGCCGCGAGGTGGGCCCCGCGCTGTTCTTCTCGCTGCTGATCATCACCGTGTCGTTCCTGCCGGTGTTCACGCTCGAATCGCAGGAGGGGCGCCTGTTCTCGCCGCTGGCCTACACCAAGACATTCTCCATGGCGGGCGCCGCGCTCTTGTCCGTCACGCTGGTGCCGGTGCTGATGATGCTGTTCATCCGCGGCAAGATCATGCCGGAGGCCAGGAACCCGGTGAACCGTTTCCTGATCTGGGTCTATCGCCCCGTCATCGCCTGGGTGATGCGCTGGAAGAAGCTCACCATCGTACTGGCCCTTGCCGCCATGGCCGTGTCGATCTATCCCGCGTCGAAGCTGGGCAGCGAGTTCATGCCGACGCTCAACGAAGGCACGCTGCTCTTTATGCCGTCGTCGCTGCCGGGCATGTCGATCACCAAGGCGGCGGAGGTGATGCAGACGCAGGACAAGATCATCAAGAGCTTTCCCGAGGTGAGTTCGGTCTACGGCAAGGCGGGCCGCGCCAACACCGCCACCGACCCCGCCCCGGTCGAGATGTTCGAGACGGTGATCAACCTCAAACCGCAGGACGAGTGGCGGCCGGGCATGACCACCGACAAGCTGATCGCCGAGATGGACAAGGCGCTGCAGTTCCCGGGCGTCTCGAACGCCTGGACCATGCCGATCAAGGCGCGCATCGACATGCTCTCCACGGGCATCCGCACGCCGATCGGCATCAAGGTGTTCGGCAAGGACCTGGTCGAGATGGAGCGGCTGGCCAAGGAGATCGAGTCGGTCGTGAAGACCGTCCCCGGCACCACCTCCGCCTTCGCCGAACGCATTACCGGCGGCAGCTACTTCGACATCGAGCCCGACCGCGAGCAGCTCGCTCGCTATGGCCTGTCCGTCGGTGAACTGCAGGAAGTGATCGGCACGGCGCTGGGCGGCGAGATGGTCACGACGACGGTGGAAGGGCGGGAGCGCTTCGGCGTCACGGTGCGCTACCCGCGTGAACTGCGCGGCAGCCCGCAGCAGATCGAGCGCGAGGTGTTGGTGACGACCATGGACGGCGCGATGATCCCGCTCGGGCAGGTCGCGAAGGTGAAGGTGGTGCGCGGCACGCCCGGCATCCGCACCGAGAACGCGCTGCTCTCCGCCTACATCTTCGTGGACATCCGCGATCGCGACATCGGCTCCTACGTGGCCGACGCGCGCAAGGCCGTGGTCGACAACGTCAAGTTCCCGCCCGGCTACTACATCACCTGGAGCGGCCAGTTCGAGTACATGGAACGCGCGATCGAGAAGATGAAGGTCGTCATCCCCGTCACGCTGCTCACCATCTTCCTGCTGCTGTACCTCAACTTCCGGCGCATGACCGAGACGTTGATCGTGATGCTTTCGGTACCGTTCGCGCTGATAGGCGGGATCTGGCTGATGTGGCTGCTCGGCTACAACGTCTCCGTCGCGGTGGCGGTCGGCTTCATCGCGCTCGCGGGCGTGGCGGCGGAGACCGGCGTGGTGATGCTGATCTATCTGGACCACGCGTGGCGTGAAGTGCAGGAGCAATGCCGAAAGCAGGGCAGGGCGGCCACGCCCTCCGACCTGTACGCCGCAGTGATGGAAGGTGCCGTGGAGCGGGTACGGCCGAAGATGATGACGGTGGTTGCCATCATGGCCGGCCTGCTGCCGATCATGTGGGGCACCGGCGCGGGCTCCGAAGTCATGAGCCGCATCGCCGCTCCGATGGTCGGCGGGATGATCTCATCGACCGTGCTGACGCTGGCAGTGATCCCTGCGCTGTATGCGATGGTGAAGGAGTGGGAACTGCGGCGGGCTGCTCGGTCTGCGCCTGTTCTTGCACCGGCGTAGAACGTCCACGCGTCTATCTCGTGAGCAAGTCCGCGTGCGGGTGGGGTTGGGGCTGGGGTGCCCTTCACTCGATGACCTCGCGAGCAAATCCGCGTGCGGGTGGGCCATGCCGCGCGACGAAGCGTCCGGCTTCGCCGGCAAACCTGCGATGAGTGGTTTTGCGCTCGCATCTCGCAACTCACTGCGCGCCCTGAGGCCGCTCCGTTCAAACAGGCGAGATGAGAATGTTGACGTAGCGCTTCGCGCCGAGCGCAAAACCACTCATCGCAGGCGCATCGCCTGATTGCGCGGCATGGCCCACCCGCACGCGAATTTGCAGCCAACACGATAGGCACGCCACCGGTGGAAGACCACTCCTCTCGCGGTGCGGCGGGCGGTACCCGGCAGAGGCGATTTCTGTGGCTTCGCGAAGTCGTAGCGAAGCGAAGACCGCCACAGCATGAGCCGCTGCCGGGTACCGCCTGCCGCGACGCGAGCGCCCGCCAACCCTGCTACCGCGACTTAGGGCGTCAGTTGCGAACCTGCGCCACTCGCAGCGTCACGTCGCCCGCGCCCACCTTCACCGTCTGCGGGGCGGAGAGCAGGTCGGTAGCTTCAGCCTTCGCCATGCCGGTCTTCGACACGCGCGCTTCGATTTCCACTTCCTTGGCAGTGGAAATCAGCGCTTGCGGATTCATCGCCATCGAGTCGTCGAGCTTGAACTTCATCGGCAGCTCCGATGCCGACGCGCGCAGCACCGCCAATGGCACACGCGTGCCAGGCAGCCGCGCGATCACCATCACGATGTCGCTGGGCGTGGTCTTGTCCTTCATGCCGGGGGCGAGTTCCACCGTGCCGCTGACGCCAGGGCCGGCGGCCGCAGCTGTTCTTGCAGGTGTAGGCGCAGGCATCGCCGTGGGGGACGCAGGCGAAGCGGCCGCCAGCGGCGCGCCCTTGATGCCGGCCTTGGCGCGCACTTCTTCGATCGCACCGCGCAGCATCTTCTCATCCTCCGAGCCAGGCGGAAGCAGCGGAAGCAGCCGTCCCCAGGTCGTGAGCGCGCCGTTGTAGTCGTCGCGACTCATCGCCTCGGTGCCGGAAAGCCACAGCGCCATCGCGTTCTGCGGGTCGGCCTTGAGGGCCTTGGCGATCAGCATCGCCGGCTTGCCCTTGAAGCCACCCGCATTGGAAGCGGCGACGTCGGCGTAATTGGCCAGCGCCTGCGCGTCGTTGTCGATGAAGGCGCCCGCATGCTCGAAGGCCAGCTCGGCCTCCTGGCTGCGGCCGAGCACCTTGTACGACCGGGCGAGCATCGCCCAGCCCTGCTGGTTGTCCGGCTCCTTCTCCAGCTTGCGCGCAAGGGCCTCGACCATGATGACGAGGTCTTGCTGTCCCGCGTGCGCGCCGCCGGCCGCTTCCGTCATACTGGCTGGGCTGCCGATCAGCATGTACATGCCCAGCGCGACGGCAGGCACCGTGAGGCCCACGGCCAGCATGGTGCGGCGCGGCGCGCGTAAGGTTGGTGCGGCGTCCGCCTCGTTGGTGTCCTGCAGCACCCGGCGCTGCAGCTCAGCGCGCGCCTGGCCGTAATCCTCGACACCCAGCGTGCCCTCCGCCAGGTCCTGCTCGAGCTTGGCGAGCTGCTCGCGCAGGATCGCCGTATTCAGCTGCCGCTGCGAGGCCGTGGCCGCGGCGCTCTGGCGCAGGTAGAAGGGGCGCAGCAACAGCGCCAGCGTCAACGCCAGCGTCACGAGCGCGCCCACCACGAATCCGGTCATGTCTCACTCTCCTTGAGCAGCGCCGCGGCGCGGCTGCTTTCTTCATCCGTCAACACTTCATCGCCCACCGCGCGGTTGCGACGGCGCAGGTATACCAACAGCACGACGACGCCGGTGATCATCAACAGGAACGGCCCGGCCCACAGCAGCCACGTCGTCGGCTTGACCGGCGGGCGATACAGCACGAAGTCGCCGTAGCGCTCCACCATGAACTCGCGAATCTCCGCGTCGGTCTTGCCCGCCTTGATCAGCGTGCGCAGTTCGCGGCGCAAGTCATTGGCAAGGTCGGAGCGCGAGCCGGCCAGTGATTCGTTCTGGCAAACCAGGCAGCGCATCTCTTCCGAGATGGCGATCAGGCGCGCCTCCACAACCGGATCTTCGGCAAGCGGGGCGGCATCCTTCGCGAAGCCGGTGGCCATCGCGAGCGCCAGCAACAGCAATGCGGCAAGGCGTTTCATGATTCCTTCTTCAGCTGTTCGATGAGCGGCAGGATGGTTTTTTCCAGCGCCTCGGGGGTGACGGGCCCGATCTGCTTGTGCCGGATCACGCCCTTCTTGTCGATGACGAATGTCTCGGGCACGCCGTACACACCGTAGTTGATGCCCACGCGCCCGTCGGTATCCACCGCCGAGAGCTGGTAGGGGTCGCCGTTCTGGCTGAGGAACTTCAGCGCCGCGGGCCGCTGGTCCTTGTAATCGAGGCCGATCACGGGCACGACCTTCGCGCGGTTCATGTCGATCAGTACGGGATGCTCCACCTTGCAGGCAACGCACCAGGAAGCCCAGACGTTGAGCATCCAGACCTGGCCCTTCATGTCGGAGGGTGAGAAGGTCTTGTCGGCTTCGATCAGTTGCGCCGTCTTGAACTCGGGCGCGGCCTTGTTCACCAGCGGCGAGGGCACCTCGCGCGGGTCGCGGTTCAGCCCGATCGCGAGAAAAATTACCAATACGAAGAACAGCCCCAGCGGGACCAGGAACCTGGTCTTCATGCCCTGGCCTCCTTCAACGGCGCGCCGTGCGCCATCTCACGTGCCTTCACGCGCAGCCGGTAGCGCTTGTCGCCGACGGCCAGCAGCCCGCCCAGGGCCATCAGCACGCAGCCGCCCCAGATCCAGTCGACGAACGGCTTGTAGTAGACGCGGATCGCCCAGGCCTTGCCTTCCAGAGGCTCGCCGAGCGAGACGTAGACGTCGCGCGTGAAGCCGGTGTCGATGGCCGCTTCGGTCATGGGCATCGATGAGGAGGCGTAGGTGCGCTTCTCCGGGAACAGCGAGCGCTGCACCTTGCCGCCCTGGCTCACCTCGAACTCGCCGCGCGCCGCGGTGTAGTTCGGGCCTTGCACAGTGCGCGCGCCCAGGAACTTGAACTGGTAGCCACCGACGGTGGTCGTGTCGCCCGGCTCCATGCGCACGTCCTTCTCCTCCTGGTAGCCACCGACCAGCGTCACGCCGATCACGAACACCGCGATGCCCAGGTGGCCCAGGTGCATGCCCCAATACGACAACGGTGGGTTGCCCGATTTCAGCCGCGTGACGATCTGCTGGATCATCGAAGCCGCCACCCACAGGGCGAGCATGCAGCCCAGGCCGGTCAGCGGCGTCCAGCCGCCCATCAACATGGGGATGCCGATGCCACCGACGAGGGCCGCGGCCGCGGGAATCCACAGGCGCGAGGCTATGTCGCGCACCTGCGCGTTCTTCCATCGGGCGAGCGGGGCGATGGCCATCAGGAACAGCACCGGCGCCATCACCGGCACGAAGACGGCGTTGAAGTACGGCGGGCCGACGGAGATCTTGCCCAGTCCCAGCGCATCGATGAGCAGTGGATACAGCGTGCCCAGCAGCACCGAGCCGGCCGCCACGACCAGCAGCACGTTGCCCGTCAGCAGCAGCGTCTCGCGTGACATCAGCCCGAAGCTGCCGCCCAGGGCGACCTTGGGCGCGCGCCACGCAAACAGCGCGAGCGACGAGCCGATCACAAGGGCGAGCAACACCAGGATGAAGATACCGCGGCGCGGGTCGGTGGCGAAGGCGTGCACGGAAGTCAGCACGCCCGAGCGCACCAGGAATGTCCCGAGCAGCGACAGCGAGAAGGCGCCGATCGCGAGCAGCACTGTCCAGCTCTTGAAGCTGCCGCGCTTTTCGGTGACGGCAAGCGAGTGCAGCAGCGCCGTGCCGATGAGCCACGGCATGAACGAGGCGTTCTCGACCGGGTCCCAGAACCACCAGCCGCCCCAGCCCAGCTCGTAATACGCCCACCAGGAGCCCAGACCGATGCCGAGCGTGAGGAACACCCATGCGGTCGTGGTCCACGGGCGGGACCAGCGGGCCCAGGCCGCGTCGAGGCGGCCGGAGAGCAGCGCCGCGATGGCGAACGCAAAGGCGACGGAGAAGCCGACGTAGCCCATGTACAGCAGGGGCGGGTGGAAGATCAGGCCCGGATCCTGCAGCAGCGGGTTCAGGTCGCGGCCATCGGCCGCGGCGGGAATCAGGCGGTCAAACGGGTTGGAGGTGAGCAGCACGAACAGCAGCAAGCCGGTGGAGACGAGCCCCAGCACCCCGAGGACACGCGCCACCATGGTCTCATCCAGCGTGCGCGACAGCTGCGCGACCGCCACCGTCCAGCCGGCCAGCATGAAGACCCACAGGAGCAGCGAGCCTTCATGGCCGCCCCACACCGCGGCCAGCCGGTAGGGCGTGGGCAGCAGCGAGTTGGAATGCCCGGCGACGTAGGCCACCGAGAAGTCGTTGACGTAGAAGCTCCAGGTGAGCGCGACGAACGACGCCGCGACCAGCAGGAAGAACACCTGCGCGGCCGGGCGCGCCAGCACCAGCCATTCGCGCCGGCCCTGCTGCGCGCCGATCAGCGGAAGAGTGCCCAGCACGGCGGCCACGCACAGCGACAGGATGAGGGCGAAATGGCCGAGTTCGGGGATCATGGCTTGGCCGCTTTCTGGACATCTTGTGCCCGCTGGGCCTGGTCCACCGCGTGCTGCGCGGCTGGGGGCATGTAGTTCTCATCGTGCTTGGCCAGCACCTCCGATGCGGCGAAGTTGCCGTCCGGGCCCAGCTTGCCTTGCACCACGGCGCCTTTGCCTTCCTTGAACAGGTCCGGCAGGATGCCCGTGTAGGCCACGGGGATTTCCTTCACGGTGTCGGTCACGACGAAATGAACCGTGAGGTTGTCCCGCCGCACGGAGCCTTCCTTGACCATGCCCCCGATGCGAAAGGCCTGGCCCTTGGGCGACTTGCCGGCTGCCACTTCACTGGGTGTCACGTACAGGGCGATGTTGCTGTTCAGCGCGTTCAGCACCAATGCGGAGGCGATGCCAACGGCGATCACGCCGCCGGCGACTATCGCACCGCGCTTTTTCCAGTTCTTCATGAAGACTCCTTGTCCATCCGGTCGGCAATTGCGTGGCGACGCAGGCTGTGCAAAATCGCACGGCGGCGCCGGCCCAGCAGGATCGGCTCGAGAACCATTGCCACGGCACACACACCGAAGCTGCCCCACACGTACAGCGCGTACCCGCCCATGGCGAAAAATTCAGTGGGAGAACCCCAATTCATGCCCCTACCTCCGCAAGCTTTCGGGCCCACTCCGTATGTGCTTCGCGTTCCAGGATGATGGTTCGCACGCGCTTGAGCGTCATCGCGATCGAGTACATCCAGAAGCACAGCGCCATCAGCAACATGCCCCACAGCATCGTTTGCGCCATCGAGGGCGCCTTGGTCAATGAAACACTCGATCCCTGGTGGAGGGTGTTCCACCACTTGACCGAGAAATAGATGATCGGCACGTTCACCACGCCCACCAGCGCCAGGATCGCTCCGGCCTTGTCCGCCCGCCGCGGGTCGTCGATGGCGGCCTGAAGGGCGATGAAGCCTAGATACAAAAAGAAGAGGATTAGTTCCGACGTGAGGCGCGCGTCCCACACCCACCAGGTGCCCCACATGGGTTTGCCCCAGAAGGCGCCGGTCCATAGCGACAGGAACGCCATCAGGGCCCCCGTGGGTGCCAGCGCCTGGGCCATCATGCCTGACAGCCGGGTATTGAGCGCCAGGCCGATTCCGGCCCACGTCGCCATCACCAGGTAGATGAACATCGACATCCACGAGGCTGGCACGTGCACGAAGATGATGCGGTAGCCCTCGCCCTGCGTGGCGTCGGTGGGGGCGACGAAGAAGCTGATCCATAAGCCGGCCGCCCCGAACAGCACCGCCAGCGCCCAGAACCATGGCTGCATCTTCCCAGCCACCGGGTAGAAGCTGTACGGACTGGCCAGCTTGAACCAGTTGACTATTCCGTTGCTCATATGCGGTTGCTCATTCCAGTGCGATCCTCAAAGCCGCCGTGGTAGCCCACGGCGCAAAAAACACGGCCAGCGCCAGCAGCGCGGCCAACAGGGACAGGTGTCCGCCGGCGCCCTGGCCCGAGATATGGGCCTGCACGGCGCCCGCGCCGAAGATCAGCGTGGGAATGTACAGCGGCAGCACCAGCAGCGACAGCAGCACGCCGCCGCCGCGCACGCCCAGCGTCAGCGCGGCGCCGATGGAGCCTACCAGCGACAGCACGGGCGTACCCAGCAGCAGGCCGAGGATCAGGACGCCCAGCGCCTCGGCGTCCAGGTCGAACTGCATGCCCAGCAGCGGCGCCAGCACCACCAGGGGCAGCCCCGACAGCAGCCAATGTGCCGCATTCTTGCCAGCCACCAGCAGGCCGAGCGGTGTTGGCGACAATACCATCTGCTCGAGCGTGCCGTCGGCATGGTCCGCCGCGAACATGCGCTGCAGGCCCAGCATCGTGGCCAGCAGGGCGCCCACCCAGAGGACGCCAGGGGCGATCTTGCGCAGCAGGGCCGGCTCGGGGCCGATGCCCAGGGGGAACAGGCTCGTCACGATCACGAAGAAGAAGAGCGCCGTCAGCACCTCCGTCTTGCGGCGCATGGCGAGGAGCAGGTCACGGCGCATCACGGCCAGCATCGCCTTCACAGGTCGAGTTCCTTGCCGCCGCCGATGGGAATCTGCTGGTGGCTGGAGGGCCGTGAACGGCTCGTCCAGAATCCACAGGCGGGCCTTGCGGGCCACCAGCCGCGCCAGCAGTACACGCCGCTTCTGGCCGGCTGACAGGAAGCGCACCGGCAGGTCTTCCCGCCCCTGCAGGCCGAAGCGCTTGAGGGCGTCCACGGCCTCGGCGCGCGTCAGTTCGACGCCATCGAGCTCGGATGCAAGCTGAAGGTTCTCAATCGCGGTCAATTCTTCCTTTACCGCTGCGTGGTGCCCCAGGTAGAGGAGCTCGGAGCGGAATGCCTGGCCGTCCCGGCCGACCGGCTCGCCGTCCCAGCTGATCTCGCCGTGCGCCGGCTGCGAAAGCCCCGCCAGAAGCCGCAGAAGACTGGTCTTGCCACAGCCATTGGCGCCACGGACGTGCAGCCACTGCCCCGGTTCGACGGCAAACTGGACGCCGGTAAACAGGGAGCGATCGCCGCGAACGCAAGATAAATCGGAAACACGCAACATTGGGGGGATTGTCCGGGACTAGGCCAATCCCTGCCAACGCGGCGATTTTGGCACGGTTGACGTACGTCAATCGGGGGTGGGACTCTCCGGGAGCCAGCCTTTGGGCAGCTTGTGGGCGACGCCCTTGTGGCAGTCGATGCAGGTCTCACCCTTTTCCCTGGCCTGCATGTGCTTTTTGTAGGGCTCGGGCTTCTGCAGGCCCGCGCTCATGGCGTCGAAGGCGTGGCAATTGCGGCATTCCCTTGAATTGCTGTCCTTCAGGCGCCGCCATTCGTGGGAGGCTAGTTCCAGCCGCTTGGCCTCGAACTTCTCGCGGGTGTTGATCGTCCCGGTCGCCTTGCCCCAGAGTTCCAGGCTGGCCTTCATCTTGCGCGCCATCATGTGCGACCAGTCCTTGGGCACGTGGCAGTCCGAGCAGGTCGCGCGCACGCCGCTCGGGTTCTGGTAATGCACGGTCTGTTTGTACTCCTGGTACACGTTGTCCCGCATCTCGTGGCAGGTGGTGCAGAACTCCAGCGTGTTGGTCATGTCCACGGCGGTGTGGAAGCCGCCCCAGAACAGGATGCCGGCCAGGAATGCGATGGCGATCCCGCCGAACGTGTAACGCCGGCGCCGGACGGCACGCGCCCGCACGCGCGCGGTCGAGCCTGGCACCCCGTTGCCGGGGGGCCGCTCGTCGTTGAAAGGAGGGGGCACGCTCATTGCCTGCGGGTGATAGATGGGGGCGACCCATCTTCGCGGCAGGCGGGCCGACTGGATATCGGCACAACCTCAAACTGGCTATCGGAGATTTCCGATGCACTCGGTGTGTCCCGCGGCCTATTCGCGCGCCGGGTCGAGCAGGTTGTGCTCGATGGCGTAGCGCACCAGGTCGACCTGCCCCGCCAGGCCCATCTTGGCCAGGATGTGCGACTTGTGGGTGCTCACGGTCTTGATCGACAGGCATAGCTCGTCGGCGATGTCGGTCAGGCTGGAGCCGCGCACGATGCGGCTGAAGATGCCGTACTCGCGGTCCGACAGCCACCTTGTCGCTCACGAACGCGCCGCCCGCGGCCACGCGCCGCAGGGCCGGCAGCAGCATGTCGCTGTCGCCTTCCTTGGACAGGTAGCCGGAAGCGCCCGCGCGGATGGCGCGGACGGCAAACTGCTCCTCCTGGTGCATGCTGAACACGAGGATCGGCAACTTGGGCCGCTCCGCCTTCATCAGCTTGATCAGCTCCAGCCCGCTGCGCCCGGGCATGGACATGTCGAGCACGACGACGCCCCAGTCGCGCTCGCGCACCTTGTCCAGTGCGGCGTTGCCGTTGGCGGCCTCGCCGGCCACGATCATGTCGTCGCTGTCGGCAAGGATCTTCTTCAGGCCATCGCGGATGATGGCGTGGTCGTCTGCGACCAGAACTTCTATCTTCATGCTTCTTCCTTCAGCACCACCGGCCGGTTAAGCGGCAGGGTGACTTCGATCGTGGTGCCGGTGCCCGGGACGCCGGCAATGTTGAATTTCCCGCCGAGCGCGGTGGCGCGCTCGCGCATGCTGACCAGCCCGATGCCATTGCCCGTGCGTGCGACCGCTGCGATGCCCGCGCCGTTGTCGCTCACGGTGAGCAGCAGGTCCGATTCGTCGGCCGTGAGCGACACCTTCACCTGGGTCGCCCCGGCATGCCGCGCCACGTTGGTCAGCGACTCCTGCACGATACGGAACAGCGCCGTCGCCACGAGGTCGTCCTCGACCAGCGCCTGCGCTTGCAGGTCCAGCGCGATGTCCAGCCCGCTGCGCTTGGCGAACTCCGCGGTCTGCCACTTCACGGCTTCGCCGAAGCCCAGGTCGTCGAGGATCGGCGGCCGCAGGTCGGTGGCGATGCGCCGTACCGAGGCAATGGCGGTGTCGAGCAGCTGTCTCATCGCGCCCACCTCCTCCGGCGTGGCCTGGCGTCCCTCCTTCAGGCGCCCGCCGAGCCACGAGAGCTCGAGTTTCAGCCCGGTAAGCTGCTGGCCCAGGTCGTCGTGCAGTTCCATCGCGATGCGGCTGCGCTCCTGCTCGCGCACTTCCTGCAGCGACGCCGAGAGGCTGCGCAGCTGCCGGTTCATCTCTCGCAGGTCTTCCTCCGCGCGCCGGCGCTGCGTGATGTCGCGCAGAACCGCCGTGAGCTGCGGCTTGCCGTCCACCATGGTTTGCGAGATCGTGGATTCGATCGGGAACTCCGTGCCGTCGGCTCGCACCCCGGTGATCTCCATGTTCGACGCCATGGCGCGCGAATGTCCGCGGCTGGCCATGAAGCGGTCCATCAGCAGGGAGTGCCCCTCACGAACGCGCTCGGGCACCAGGCGCGACAGCGGCTGGCCGAGCATCTCGCCCTTGGCGACGCCGAACATGTGTTCGGCCGCCGGGTTGAACAGCAGGATGTTGTGCTCCGCGTCCACCGCCACGATGGCGTCCATCACTGAATCGATGGTCTGGTGATAGCGGTCGGTGGCGTCGCGCAGTGCCCGCGCGAGTTCGGCCTGCCGGTTAACGCCCCGCACCAACAGCGCCGCGGCAGTGGTGATAAAGGCGCAGACCAGGATGGCACCGATGACCACCATGATGGAGTTCTCGCGCCACTCGGCCAGCGCCAGCTCTTCCTCGTTGGGCACACCCACCAGGAGGGGAAAACGCCCCGTGCGCCCCAGCGCGAAGGTGTGGCGGCCGCCGTCGCCCGTGGCATGGTCCAGCATCCGCACTTCGTCTCCCGGGGCGGGCAAGGGCCGGTTGCCCAGCTCGGGTGCATATTCCCCGATCAGGTTCTCGCGGTGAGGCAGGCTGGCCACCAGGGTGCCGTCCGCCAGGTACAGCGACATGGGGCGCGTGTGGTCGGACTTCAACGACTGGTACGTGACTTCAAGCTGGCGCAAATCCATCGCGGCAACGGCCACCCCTCGGAACTTGCCATCGGTGCCGGTGAAGGAGCGCGCGATGTGCAGCGTCCAGTCGCCATTGGGGCCCCGCACCGGCTTGCCGATGAAGAGCCCTTCCGTCCCGCCGCTTGCGAGCGACTTGAAGTACTCCTGGTCGGCGTGGTTGGCGCCCAGGTTGTCGCCTTCGCGCGACGAATTGACGACCATCCCCGTCGTGTCGAGCAGGTACATCGCCCCCAACTGCCGGATGCCGAAGATACGTGCGCTCAGCAGCAGGCGTACTGCCGCGCTGTCCAGCGCCAGCCCGCTGCCGTAGCTTGTCTGCATGCGCTCCTGCACGCCTCGCAGCACCAGGTCAACGCGGTCGAAAGTATGCTCTGTCTCCTCCCGCAGCATGTGAGTGAATGCCAAGGTATCCAGCCGAGAAGTCTCGAGCTCGCGCTTGCGCATGTCCCACAGCAGGAACGTGACGGACGCCGCGATCAGGGCGATCGTCAGCGTCGCCAGCAAGCCGATGGCGCGGGTAGGTCGGATTTGCATTCGCATAGGAGTTCTCCGATTCGACACCATGGGGAGCGGCACCGGTTGACTTAGGTCAAGCCCCCTGTAGGCTCGACCGACACACTTCACCCACAAAAGTTGCGAACCCGTACCGCCTTGGCGCCCGGGCCCTGCCACCCCCTTATTCGACGGAAAACGACAAATGCACTTCGAGTTGAGCCTTTCACGGATGCGCCTGTTCAAGCTCGAGGTGGCCAATCCCGACGGCAAGCCGAAGACCCTGCATGCGATCCCGCCGGACAAATTCGAAAAAAGCGTGCACGCCCGAATGGAGTGCGTGACCTGCCACACCGACATCAAGGACAACGCCGAGAAGGGCAATATGCACGCCCGCGACACGGCGCAGCCCCTGAAGAAAGTCGATTGCGCCGGCTGCCACCAGGAGCTTTGGGAGCAGACAGTCAAACGCGAAAGGACCGCGGAGCGGCCGCGCCTGGGCGTCGTCGCCAAGAACATCGAGGCCTACAAGAAGTCGTTCCACGCCCGCCCCAACGCGGACGACAAGACAAAGCCGAACGCCGCCTGCGATAACTGCCACGACACCCACACCTTCAACGTGCCTGCGCAGAACACGCCGGAACACAACCAATGGCGCCTGTCCATTTCCTCGATGTGCGGCACCTGCCATACCGACCAGCTCGAGGCCTACCAGGGCTCGGTCCACGGCCAGGAAAACGCCAAGAACATGCTTGCCCAGGCGGCGGTGTGTTCCGACTGCCACTCGGCCCACGCCGTGACCAGCACGTCAGGCGATCCCTTCAAGCTGGTCGTGAGCACGAACTGCGGCAACTGCCACAAGTCGCAGCTCGAGTCGTACAAGGAAACCTTCCACGGCAGCATCACGACGCTGGGCTACAGCTATACGGCCAAGTGCTACGACTGTCACGGCAGCCACGAAATCAAGCGCGTGAGCGACCCGCAATCCACGGTGCACGCCGACAACCGCCTGAAGACCTGCGCCACCTGCCACAACGCCAAGAAGGGTCTCGCGGACGCGCCCCCCGGCTTCGCCAGTTTCCAGCCGCACGGCAACCCGCACGACTTCAACCGCTATCCGCAGATCTGGGTCGCATTCCAGATGATGATCGGGCTGCTGGTGGGCACCTTCGCCTTCTTCTGGCTGCACACGGCTCTGTGGTTCTACCGCGAGTACAAGGAGCGCAAGGCGCGCGGCGGGCATGAGCACATCCGCCTCGACGAGGTGCCGGCGCCCCTGCGCCAGAAGCACGTGCAGCGTTTCAGCCCGGTGTGGCGCATCGCCCACCTGACTTTCGCCATCAGCCTCATGGTGCTGACCCTGACCGGGATGCCCTTGTTCTACCCCGACGTCGCCTGGGCGCCGGCCATCATGCAGATGCTGGGCGGGCCCAAGGTTGCCGGCATCATCCACCGCGTCGCGGCCGTCGTCTTCGCTGGCGTGTTCTTCTGGCACCTGATCTACATCGTGATCCGCGTCGGCCGCCAATGGCGCACCTTCGAGCTCTTCGGCCCGAATTCCCTGGTGCCGAACCTGCAGGACCTGAAGGACATCATCGCCATGTTCAAGTGGTTCTTCGGCATGGGCCCGCGCCCGGTGTTCGACCGCTGGACGTACTGGGAGAAGTTCGACTATTGGGCGCCCTTCTGGGGCGTGACGATCATCGGCGTGAGCGGACTGATCATGTGGGTGCCGGGCTTCTTTGGCAGCTTCCTGCCGGGCTGGGTGTTCAACGTCGCGGCCATCTTCCACGGTGAAGAGGCTTTCCTCGCGGTGGTGTTCCTCTTCACGGTGCACTTCTTCAACAACCACTTCCGCCCGGACAAATTCCCCGTGGACGTGGTGATGTTCACCGGCACGTTCCCGCTGGACGAGTACAAGAAGGAACACACGGTCGAGTACAAGCGCCTGCTTGAAAGTGGCGAGCTCGAGAAGCGCCTGGTGGACCCGCCGTCGGCATTGAAGGTGAAGCTGTCCAAGTTGCTGGGCTTCACGCTGATCGCCATCGGGCTCACGCTGCTCACGCTGGTCGGAATCGGGTTTTTCAGGGGCGGGTGACAACCCGCCCCGATGGTGGAACGACATCCGTCGTAAAGGAGACTGAGATGAAAATGCTGTTATCCCTCGCCATGGCCGCCGGCCTCATGGCCGGCTCCGTTGCACACGCGGCCGTGGACGCCGACGCGGCCCAGGCGCAGCTGAAATCGAATGGCTGCCTGAAGTGCCACTCCCTGGACAAAAAGAAGAACGGTCCCTCCTTCAAGGAAACCGCGAAGAAGTACAAGGGCAAGGCCGACGCGGAAGACAAGCTCGCCAAGCACCTCACAACCAGTCCCATGGTCGAGGTGGACGGCGTGAAGGAAGAGCACAAGTCCCTCAAGACGAAAGACACTGCCGAGGTGAAGAACGTCGTGCAGTGGATCCTGGCCCAGTAATGGTCTAGGCCGAGAGGCCGCGGAGTCCCGCGCGCGCCAGCGCGCCGGGCAGGTGCGTTCACGCTCGCTTCCTGAAAGGAACGACGATGCCCAAACGAGTGATTTCCAGGCTGCGCAAGTGGACTGCGGGCAAGAGGGCGATCGTCGTCCTCGCCGCCGGCTTCGCAGCAGCGGTCGGGGGGTTGAGCCTGTTCGGCACAACCATGATCTACACGAGCACGGAAGCGTTCTGCGCGACCAGCTGTCACGAGATGGCCAACAACTCCAACATGGAGTACATCGGCTCGAGCCACGACAAGAATCGCACCGGCGTTCGCGCCACCTGCGTCGATTGCCACGTGCCCCATGCGCCGATCCCGCTGTACATCGCGAAGATGGGCGCGCTCAATGACCTGTGGAGCCACCACGTCACCCGCGCCGTGGACACCCGCGAGAAGTTCGAGGCCCAGCGTCCCAAGATGGCGCAGCGCGTCTGGACCTACATGAAGGGCAACGATTCGCGCGAATGCCGGCACTGCCACTCCCCAGCGAACATGGACCCCGACAAGCAGTCGGCGGTTGCCGTGGCGCGCCATGAAAAGGGCAAGCGCGAAAAACTGACCTGTGTGGACTGCCACTTCGGCATCACCCACCACGAGCCCAGGAGCGGCCCCGGCCCGCAGGAGCTCGACGTGGACCGCAGCCTGATCCCGAGAAGCGCGATTTTCTAAGGAGGATGTCCCGATGTTCAAATTCCTCAAGAAATTGCGCGGCCTGGGCTCCGGGCCCGGAAGCCTGTTCGTCCTCATCGTGGGCCTGGCCGCGGGGGTGGTGGCCTTCGCCTCGGTCGGTTCGTTCATGGTGTACGCGAACTCCGAACATTTCTGCGCCAATGCCTGCCACGAGATGCTGCCGCTGCAGAAGGAGCACAAGGGCACCATCCACGACGTGAACCGCAGCGGCGTGCGCGCGAC
>JAQZBU010000022.1 GCA_029237735.1 Ramlibacter sp.
AGCGCATCGCGCCGCACCACGCAGCTGTGCAGGACGGCGCCGTGTCCGATGTGTCCGTTCTCCTCCACAAGGGTGTCCTGCTTGGGGAAGCCGTGGATAACGCAGGTGTCCTGGACGTTGGCGCCGGCCTCGAGCACGATGCGGCCGAAGTCGCCCCTGAGGGAAGCGCAGGGCCCCACATAGCAGTTCGGGCCGACGATGACATCACCGATGAGCACAGCGGTGGGGTGGACGAACGCGCTCAGGTCGATCACGGGCACGATGCCGTCGAGTGAGTAGCAGGGCATGAAGGGTTCCTTGCAGTGCTGTCAATGGAAGTCGCTGACAAAGCCGACAGCGAGTCGCCAAACTTGCTGCGGTCCATATTGGGAATATTGTCGCGGACAATGGGCAGCCACCCAAAAAGATATGGCGGGAGTGCCTCGCGCCGACCAGCAGGAGCGTGGCGAACACGGAACCGCCGGCTGCGCGCGGCAGGTGCGTGCCTATGGATTTGCTTCTTCATGCGCTTGTCCTTCGATTGCCAATTCTCCGGCTTCGTCCGGGCCGCGATTCACCTGGGCCTGCCTGTGCTGCAGGTAGACGTCGCGCATGAACATGTACCGGTCGAGCGACTGCTCGGCCACCGCGTCCAGCGGAAGCAGCCTTGCGCGTAAATCGACGATGCCCGCGGCTCCAATCGCGTTGCGCGTTGCCATCGGCGTGACTTGCGCGAGTGGATGGCCCGCGAAGTCCACCGGCATCGACGCCATGTCGCGCAGCGTCGACGGCCCGAGAAGCGGGAGCACGAGGTAGGGCCCGGCCGGAACCCCCCAATGGGCCAACGTCGTGCCGAAGTCCTCCTTGTGGCGCTCGATGCCGGCATCGGTCGCTATGTCGAGGGTTCCGCCCAGGCCGAGCAACGTGTTCATGGCGAAACGCATGCCGTTATGGGCGGCGTTGACCGGCTTGAGCTGCAGCACGCTGTTCGCCGCGGACCACGCATCGCCGAGATTGGCGAAGAAGTTGGAGACCCCCGTTCGCACCGGCGAGGGAAGCGCGCGTTCGTACGCCCTCGCGACGGGCTGCAGCGCGGCCTCGTCGATGCTGCGGTTGAACGCGTCCACGGAGCGGTTGAACGGCTCCATCGGGTCGCGCGGGTCATTGCCCTGCGCATGAGCGCAGCCCGCCACCAGGCCGGCGCAAGTCACGGCGGCGGCGGCCAGGAATTGTCTTTTCATGATCATCTTTCAGTCTTGAGCCGCAGGAGCCGACGGCGTTCGGCGTGCATTTCAGTTGCGCATCGGAACGATGCTGAATCGCGTGATGTCCTCCGACTTCGCCAGCTCGTGCGCGAGCTGCGCCGGCGAAGTGGAGCGGGACCGGTTGAGCGCCATCACGCAGAAGCGCCACACCGGATGGTTGTCGTCGAAGCTGAAGCTGAAGCTGGCGGGTACGGCCCGGTAGCCGTGGGCTTCGGTGACCTTGGCGAGTTCGTCGAAGCGCTGGCCAAATTCGCGCCGGAACGTCAGGGTGACGTGGAAGCTGGCGCGGCCCGGCAACCACCGCTCGGCCTGGTGCACCAGCGTCATCGACAGCATGCACAGCCCGGCCAGGATGAGCGCGGATGCATAGAGGCCGACGCCCAGCAGCACGCCGACCGCCGCGGAGGCCCAGATCGACGCCGCGGTCGTCAGCCCGCTGATGCTCAGGCCGTCCTTGACGATCACGCCAGCGCACAGGAAGCCGACGCCCGTGACCACGCCCTGCACCACGCGCGTGGCGTCAGGCACGACGTCGTGCGCGGTGCCGCCGTACCACAACGGCGCGAAGCCTACGAAGATCGTGAGCGCGGTGGACGCCATGCACACCAGCGCGTACGTGCGCATGCCGGCGGCGCGGCCGTTGTACGTGCGCTCGTAGCCCACGGCCATGCCCAGCAGCAGCGCGCCGAGCAGGTTCAGTCCGATGAAGGCGTTCGCCGCGAGGAACTCGCCGCTCCAGTACAGCTGCAGCGCCTTGGTGGTGATCACTGTTCCTGCTCCCTGGCCGCTTCGGAGACGACCGCCTCGCCGGAATGCAGCCCCAGGCTGCGGCGCAGCCGCTGGAACTCCGGCGAGGCGCGCAGCAGCTCGCGGCCGGCTTCCTGCAGCTGCCGGGAGTGACTCGGCAGGATCTCGAACGCGGTCGGCACGTGCAGCAGCGTCTGCCGCTGCTCCTCGTCCGCGAGGTCGCGCAGCCGCACGTTGATGACGAAGATCTCCGCGTCGGGCGCGAACGGGCTGTCGCCGCGCCCGCGGGCGTGCCGGATTTCCTCCGCCGCGCGCCGCGCCGCGTCCTTGACGATCTCCGTGGTCTCCTCGGTCCAGCGCGAGCCGGCGCCGAAGATCAGCGAATCGAGCACCTGAATCGTGCCCGGCACACGGTCGCTCTCGTCGATGCGGTCGGCGATGTCGCGCTCCGAGTTCACGACGATGAGCACGACGCGCCGCACCGAGCCGGGCGGCAGGTTGTGGAAGCTCTCGTGCAGCGAGCCGCTCGCGATGGTGTGGTCGACGAGGCCGCGTACGCCCAGGTTGTCGGCCAGGCCGCCGTCCACGAGGTGGATGTAGGGTCGCTGCTGCGCGTTGCGGTAGCTGTCGGCGATCATGCGCAGCATGCGCGCCGAGAGGTTGCGATGCCCTTTGGACTCGTGGCGCGCCCGGCTCGCGCTGTCGCAGGTGCCGCCGTAGTTGCGCACCGTCATCGGGCTCAGCAGCAACGGCACCGAGGACGATGCGGCCACGGCAAACGACAGCGGCACGGAGTCGAGGTCCGAGCAGATCAGCTCGAACTGCTCGGGCGTGAATTCGAAAGGCGCGCCGGTGGTGAGGTCCGTCGCCGTCACCAGCAGCTGCGGCCATGGGCGGCGGCGGCGCAGGTCGCCATAGGTCGCGCCGCGATAGACGTCCTCGAGGCGCTTTTGCAGCACGTTGCTGCGCCCGTACCAGGGCGAAGTCAGGTGATAGAGGTTGGAGGGCGACGCGGCCTGGCGAATCAGGCCGGTCTGGAAGTTCACGAGCAGGAAGTCCTCTTCGAAGCGCGTGAACGTCGCGTCGCCGAAGGCGGCGTAGTAGCTCGCCAGGATGCTACCGCCGGACACGCCGCTGATCAGGCCCACTTCATCGAGCAGCGCGGTGTCGCGCCCGTCGATTTCGAAGCGGGTGGCCTTGAGCTCCTGCAGCACGCCCAGCCCGAAGGCCGCTGCCCGTGCACCGCCGCCGGACAGCGTCACGGCGGCGATGACGGGGCGCGAGCCTGGCCCGGCGAGGGGTTGTTCCTCGGCGGCCGCACCGGCCACCACCGGCCCGTTCACCCACGGCTTCATGGTCGAGCAGGCGGCCAGCGCGCACGCCAGGAGGCCGGCGGCGGCTGCACGGGCGATGGAGTTGATCATCGTCGGACCCGTCGCCCGATCTCAATGGGCCTCGGCCGGCGCGGCCAGCGGCACCGGGTGATCCGGGCCGGTATCCCGCTTCACGCGGAACCAGGCCGCGTACAGCGCGGGCACGAAGAAGATCGTCAGCACCGTCGCGATGGTGAGACCGCCCATGATGGCGATCGCCATCGGGCCCCAGAACACGCTGCGTGTCAGCGGGGCCATGGCAAGCACGGTGGCCGCGGCCGTGAGCACCACCGGGCGCGTCCGGTGCAGCGCCGCGTCGACGATGGCGTTCCAGGCGTCGCGCCCTTCCTCCATCTCGGTGCGGACCTGGTCGATCAGGATCACCGCGTTGCGCATGATCATCCCGCCCAGCGCGATGATTCCGAGAATGGCCACAAAGCCGAGCGGCGCGCGGAACGCCAGCAGCGCGGCGACGACGCCGATCAGGCCCAGCGGCGCGGTGAGGAACACCATCGTCATCTTCGAGAAGCTCTGCAGCTGGAGCATCAGGATCAGCAGGATGGTGAGCACCATGACCGGCGCGATCGCGGCCAGCGCCTGGTTCGCCTTGTCGCTCTCCTCCACGGCACCGCCGATGTCGACGCGATAGCCGGCGGGCAGCTGGGCACGGACCTGCTTGAGCAGCGGGTCGATCTCCTTGGTGACCGAGACGCCCTGCTCGCCGTCGCGGACGTCGGCGCGCACGGTGATGGCCATGTCGCGGTTGCGGCGCCACAGCACCGGCTCCTCGAGCTCGTACTTCACCTTCGCCACTTCGGCGAGCGGGACGACGGTGCCCTGGCGGGTGTAGATGTTGACGTCCTTGAGCGTGTCGATGTCCAGGCGCTCCTTCGGCACCGCGCGTGCCACGATGTCCACCAGGTTCTCGCGCTCACGCAGCTGCGAGAGCGTCGCCCCGTTCATCACGGTCTGCGTCACGATCGACACGTCGGCGGGGGTGAGGCCCAGCATGCGGGTCTTGTCCTGGTCGAGCTCCACCTTCATGGTGCGGACCGGATCGTTCCAGTCGAGCTGCACGTCGCGCACCTTGGGGCTCGAGGCCACGACCTTCTCGACCTCGCGGGCGATCTGGCGCACCTTCTGGGTGTCGGGGCCGACCACGCGGAACTGCACGGGGTAGCCCACGGGGGGGCCCATCTCCAGGCGCGTCACGCGCACCCATGCCTGCGGGAATTGCTGGTCCGCCGAGGCCATCAGCCGCGAACGCACGCGCTCACGCGCTTCCATGTCCTTGGTCATCACGACGAACTGGGCATAGCCGGGGTTGGGGAGCTCCGGGGACAGGGCCAGGTAGAAGCGCGGCGAGCCGGCGCCCGTGTAGGCGGTGAAGAACTTGACGTCCTCGTCCTTTTTCAGCACGGCTTCCATGCGCTTGACCTGTTCGCCCGTGGCCTGGAAGGACGCACCCTCCTTCAGGCGCATGTCCAGGATCAGCTCGGGGCGCTCGCTGTTCGGGAAGAACTGCTGCGGCACGAACTTCATGCCCACCAGCGCGAGCGCCAGGGCCGCGCAGGTCGCGCCGATGACCAGCCAGCGCTTCTCGAGCGCGAGGTCGATCCAGCCGCGCAGGCGGCGGTAGAACGGCGTGCCGTACGGGTCGCCGCCGTGGTGGTGCTTGCCGAAATCCTTGGGCAGCATCTTCACCGCCAGGTACGGCGTGAACAGCCCCGAGACGAGCCAGGAGAAGACCACGGCGATGCCGACGATCCAGAAGATGCCGCCGGCATATTCGGCCGTGGTGGAGTGTGCGAAGCCGATCGGCATGAAGCCGGCCGCCGTGATGAGGGCGCCGGACAGGCGCGGCATGGCCGTGGCCGAGTACGAGAAGGCGGCGGCCTTCGCGCGGTCCCAGCCCGCCTCCATCTTCACCACCATCATCTCGATGGCGATGATCGAGTCGTCCACCAGCAGGCCGAGCGCGATGATCAGCGAGCCGAGCGAGACGCGCTCCAGGTTCCACCCCATCGCCAGCATCACGATCGCCACGACACCGAGCACCAGCGGCACGGAGACGGCGACGATCAGGCCGGTGCGCAGGCCCAGGCTCACCAGGCTCACGGCGACCACGATCAACAGCGCCTCGATCAGCGAGCGCTCGAATTCCCAGACCGAGTCCTTCACCGTCGTGGGCTGGTCGGCGACGCGTTCCAGCTCCACGCCGTGCGGCAGCTCGGCCTGCACCTTGCCGACCATGTCGTCGACGGCCTTGCCGAGTTCGACCACGTTGCCGTCGTCGGTCATGACGATGCCGATCATCAGCACGTCCTGCCCGTTGTGCCGGACGGTGTAGACCGGCGGGTCCTGGAAGCCGCGCGTCACCGTCGCGATGTCGCCGATCTTGAGCGTGCGGCCGCCGGCGGTCACCGGCACGTTGCGGATGTCGTCGAGGCTTGCGAACTGGCCCGTCACGCGCACGAACACGCGGTCTTCCCGGGTGTCGATGGAGCCGCCCGGCAGCATGGCGTTCTGGCTCTTCAGGCTCTCGGCGATCGCCAGCGGCGTGATGCCGAGCGCGGCCAGGCGCTGGTGCGAGAACTCCACGTAGATCTTCTGGTCCTGCTTGCCCATCACGTCGACCTTCTTGACGTACGGGGCCTTCAGCAGGCGGCGCTTGATGTCCTCGGACATATCGGAGAGCTCCGCGTGCCCGATGCCGTCGGCCTTGACGGCGTACATGAGCGCGTAGACGTCGCCGTACTCGTCATTGAAGATGGGGCCGATCACGCCCTCGGGCAGCTCGAGCTTGAGGTCCGAGAACTTCTTGCGCGCCTGGTACCAGGCTTCGCGCTGGTCCTTCTTGGAGGTGCCGCCCGTCACGCTGATGGTCATGCCGCCGTAGCCCTGGCGGGCGAAGGTCACGACCTTGTCGAAGTGGTCGAGCTGCTCGAACTTCTTCTCCATGCGGTTCAGGAGTTCGTCCTGCACCTGCTGCGCGGTGGCGCCGGGCCAGATCACCGTGGCCGTCATCGACGGCACGGAGAATCTCGGGTCCTCCAGCTGCCCGAGCTTGGTGAAGCTGAAGACGCCCGCGATCGAGATCACGATGATCAGGAACAGCACCACCGCCCGGTGCCCGAGCGCCCATTCGGTCAGGTTGAACGACTTCATTTGGCGGCCACCTGGTTCTTCGCGGCGGATGCGGATGCGGATGCGGAGGCGGCGGCGGCGGCGGGCGCGGGCAGCGCCACGCCCAGGCCGGGCGCCATCTTGTGAACTCCCGCGCTCACCACCAGCGTGCCGGCGGGCAGGCCCGAGACGAGCACGTCGTCGTTGCGATAGCCGCTCACGGTCACGCGGGCGAGTTCGACGCGCGAGGCGGCCTCGCCGGCCTTGTGGCGCACCACCCAGACCGCGGGCTGGCCGCCGCTTTGCGTGATGGCCGCCGTCGGGATCGCGGCGACCTCCGACTGCGCCGCGGCGCGTTCGACCAGCAGCGTGGCGGTCGAGCCCAGCGGCAGCTTGCGCGCCTGCACGGGTTTCAGGCGCGCCTGGTAGGTGCGGGTCTGCGCGGCTGCTTGCGGCGAGAGTTCACGCAGCGAGACGTCGAAGGTCTCGTCGGGCGCGCTCGCGAGCGTCGCCCGGTACTGCGCCTTCTTGAACGACGCGACCTGGTCTTCCGGCACGTCCACCACAATTTCCGGCTCGCCTTCCGAGGCGATCGAGACGACCGACTGCCCTTCGGCCACGACCTGGCCGACTTCGAGGCGCACCGCCGTCACGACGCCCGGGCGCGACGCGCGCAGCACCGTGTACTTGAGCCGGTTGCGCGCGAGGTCGAGCTTGTTGGCCTCGGCCTCGGCATGGGCGGCGGCGGTGTGCGCCGCCGTGCGGGCGCGCTCGTCGTCCGACACGCTGACTGACCCGTCGGCCTTGAGCGCCTCGAGGCGCTTGCGGTCGGACTCGGCCTGGCGCGCCTGCGAAGCGGCGGCCGAATGCGCCTGCTGGGCGGCGTCGGCGGCGAGCTTGTAGTCGGTGTCGTCGATGATGGCCAGCACGTCGCCTTCACGCACGACCTGGCCGACGTCGACCTTGCGCTGCGCGATCTTGCCGCCCACGCGGAATGCATGGTCGACTTCATGGCGCGAGCGCACGACGCCGGCATAGCGGTTCGTCTCGCGCACGCCGTCGTAGCGGACCTCGGCGGTACGCACCGGCCGCAACGGTTCGGGGGCGGGCGGCTTCTCGCCGCAGGCGGCCAGCAGCGCGGCCATGGGAATGGCCAACAAGGCCAAGGTGTGGGGGGTTTTCAAGTTCATTTCCTTGTTGGCAATCAATGGGTTTGGGCAACGGGTTCGAACGCCTGCCAGCCGCCGCCGAGCGACTTGAACAGCCGCACGCTGGCCAGCTGGAGCTGGGTCTGGCTGTCGTTGGCGCCCATGCGCACCGCCAGTCGCGTGCGATGCGCGTCCAGCAGGGGCAGCAGGTCGGTCTGGCCGCGGTCGTAGAGCGACTGGGCGCGGCCCAGCGCGGAATCGGCGGAGGCCGCGGCCATCTTCATCGTGTCGGCACGCTCGCGCTCGTCCTTCAGCGCCACGAGCGAGTTCTCGACGTCTTCCAGGGCGCGGACGATGCCGTCCTCGTAGCGCGCGAGGGTTTCGCGCTGGTTCGCTTCGGCGATCTCGTTGATCGCCTTCGTGCGGCCCGCATTGAAGATCGGCATCGTGAGCAGCGCGGACGCGTTGGTGAATCGGGCCTTCCCGATGTCGTACCCGTTCAGCTCCAGGCCGTCGCGGCCGAACATGGCGCCCAGGAACAGCCGCGGGAACCATTCGGCGGCCGCCTGCTGGCGGCGGAAGTTCGAGGCTTCCAGCTGCGCCCTGAGCGCGAGCAGGTCGGGCCGGCGCTCCAGCAGCGATGCCGGCAGGCCTGCGCGCGCCGGCGGGACGGAAACGCCGCCCCTGGACGGCACGATGCCCGCCGCGTTCGATGCCTGGTCGCCGATGAGCACGGCGATGCGATGGCGCGTGACCGCCGCCAGCGTCTCGAGTTGCGGGATCGCGGCGTCGGCCTGCAGCGCCGCGGTCCGCGCCCGGTCCACGTCGAACGGTGTGGCCAGCCCGGCGCGCTCGCGCGCCTGCACGAGGCGCAGCGTTTCGTGGTGCGCGGCGGCGATGGCACGGATGGTCTCGAGCTGGCGCTGCGCGCCCACCAGCGTGAAGTAGTTCGTCGCGACATCGCTCACGGCGAGCAGGCGAACGCCCCGCGTGCCGTACTCGGCCGCCAGCGCCTCGGCGGCAGCGGCGGAGGCACCGGCGCGCAGGCGGCCCGTGAGGTCGATCTCCCACGACACGTCCAGGCCGACGCCGCCCCGGCGCACGTCGGGAGAGCGCTCCTTGTAGGCGGCATCGCGGCCGGTGTCGCTGTACTGGCCCAGCGCGGACACGCCCACCGTGGGCAGCAGCGCCGAGCGGCTGATCGTTTCACCCGCGCGCGCGGCACGCACGCGCTCGGCGGCCATCTTGACGTCGCGGTTCTCGCTCGCGGCACGGCGTACCAGCTGCGAGAGCACGGGGTCGCCGAAGCTGTCCCACCAGGAGAGCTCGGGCTCGTCCTGGCTGGTGGGCGCGGCTGCGAACTGCGACGGAATCTCGACGGATGGATGGACGGCCTGCGTGGCGCAGCCCGCCAGGCCCAGCGCGATCGCGGCCGCGAGGGTTGCGGTGAGGAAGGTTGAACGTTGCGGCATGGGTGCGAATGGAATGTGGATGCGACAGGGATGGAGCGTAGGGTCGGGAGCGCGCAAAGTCGTCAACGAAGCGTCGCCGTTCGGTCGCGGTTCGGTAGCACCGCGCCGCCCGCCAGCTCCGTGGCGAACTTCGCCTGCAGGACGTAGTGCAGCGCCAGCACGCCCTGCAGCTTGGCGAAGGCGAGCGCGTTGGCCGTGCCGCAGACCGAGGCATCGCGCCGCAGCACGCGCTCGGCCACGCCGGGCCGGGGCAGCTCCACGCGGCAGAGCCGGGCGAGCCGCCCGAGCTCGCGGTCGACCTGCAGCTGCGTGGCCGCGATCCGGGCCAGGAAATAGTTATCCCTGCTCATCGCCGCAGCTCCCCTCGTCGAGGTCGCGCGCGATCGAGTCGAGCAGCTCCTGCCCGCTTTCGAACTGGGTCTGCTTGCCCGTGACCAGGTTTTCCAGGCGGCCGCCCAGGTCCGCGGGTTTGGCGTCGCTGCGCAGCTTCAGCACGTAGGCGCGCCGGTTCGGATATTTCGATTCAGGCTTCAGTGGCATGACGGGTCTCTCCCAGATGAGCGGGTTGGCGAACGGTTTCGAGCGTGTGCAGCGCCGCCACGTATTCCTCGTTGGTCGGTTCCACCGCGACGAGCACGCGGCTGCGCGGGGCCGAGATGGTGTGCGCGTGGGCCTGGTTGGCGTCGTCGTCGAGCTGGACGCCCAGCCACTCGAGCTCGGCGCAAATGCGGCGGCGCACCTCGGCGCTGTTCTCGCCCACGCCGGCGGTGAAGGCCAACATGTCGAGGCCGCCCAGCACCGCCGCCAGCGCGCCGATCTCGCGGACGATGCGCCGCACGTAAAGGTCCAGGGCCGTCCGTGCGCGCGGGGTCGTCGCCTCGGCGTCCAGCAGGTCGCGCGGGCTGGCCGACAGGCCGGAGACGCCGAGCAGGCCGGATTTGCGGTACAGCAACTGCACGACATCCGCCACATTCATCCGCTCGACTTGCAGCAGGTGCAGCAGCACGCCGGGGTCGATCGAGCCGCAGCGCGTGCCCATCATCAGGCCGTCGAGCGCCGAGAAGCCCATGGTGGTGGCCGCGCTGCGCAGGTCGCGCATGGCGCACAGACTCGCCCCGCTGCCCAGGTGCGCCACGATCGTGCGACCGCGCGCGGCAGGCCCGTGACGTTGCGGCAACGCGAGGGCCATGTACTCGTACGAGAGGCCGTGGAAACCATAGCGCCGTACGCCGCGCTCCCACAGCTCGTGCGGCAGCGGGAACATCTGTTCCACCCGGGGCAGCGTGCGATGGAACGCGGTGTCGAAGCACGCGACCTGGGGCAGCTGCGGCGCCTGCGCGAGCAGCAATTCGATGGCCTGCAGCGCGTAGGGCTGGTGCAGCGGCGCCATCGGGATGTAGCTGCGCAGCTGCGCCAGCACCTCGCCGTCGATGAGCACCGGCGCGGTGTACCGCGTGCCGCCGTGCACCACGCGATGCGCGATGGCGGCCGGCGGGCGGCCGCCGGTGCGCTCCGCCACCAGGGCGCGGACGGCCTGCAGCGCGTCGGCGCCGGCGCCTTCCACCTTGCCGGACCACAGCGGCTCGCGCGGCAGCGGGGTGAGCGCCTCGTACAGCGCGAACTTGATGGTGGACGAGCCGCAGTTGAGGACGAGAATGGCCTCGGTGCTCACGACCGCAGCTCCCGGTTGCCTCCGCGCGCGGACACCAGTGCGACCGCGCACGACGCGATACGCGATTCGCGCGGGTCGGCGCGGCTGGTGAGCACGATGGGCACGCGCGCGCCGAGCACGATGCCGGCACTGGCGGCGCCGCCGAGGAACTCGAGCTGCTTGGCCAGCATGTTGCCGCTTTCGAGGTTGGGCACCACCAGGATGTCCGCGGCGCCCGCGACGTCCGAGACGATGCCCTTGATGCGCGCCGCGGCGGCCGAGACGGCGTTGTCGAACGCCAGCGGGCCGTCGAGCACGCCACCCTCGATCTGGCCGCGATCGGCCATCTTGCAGAGCGCCGCGGCATCCAGCGTCGCCGGCATGTTGGGATTGACCGTCTCGACGGCGGCCAGGATCGCCACGCGCGGCCGCGCGACGCCGAACGCGTGTGCCAGGTCGATCGCGTTGCGCACGATGTCCACCTTGTCCTGCAGCGTGGGCGCGATGTTGATCGCCGCGTCGGTGATGATGAACGGGCGCGGGTAGGCGGGCGTATGCATCACGAAGCAATGGCTCATGCGGCGGCCGGCGCGCAGCTTGCTGCCCACCACGGCCGACATGAGTTCGTCGGTGTGCAGGCTGCCCTTCATCAGCGCGTCCACGCGGCCCTCGAGCGCCAGCTCGACGCCGCGCGCGGCCGCGGCGTGGCTGTCGGCGACGTCCTGGATCGCCAGGTCGCCGATCGAGAGCCCGGTCTGCCGCGCAAGCTCCTGCAGGCGCTCGCGCGACCCGATCAGCACCGGCTCGATGAGCCCGGCGGCGTGCGCATCGAGGGCGGCGGCCAGGCTGACCGCGTCGCACGGATGGACGACTGCCATCCTCAGGCTGCCCATCGGCCGCACGAGATCGAGCAGCCGGTCGAGGTGGGTGGGGTGGGTGGTGGTGGTCATGGTGTTCATGCTTTCTTCGGGCCCAGGGCGCGGCGGATGCACGCGAGCACTTCCTTCTGTTTCGGTGATGGATGGATCTTCTGCACGCGCCGGTCGGCCAGCACCCGCTCCAGCAGCGTGAGCAGGCGTTCGCGATCCTTGCGCCGGGCCAGCAGCGCGGGCAGGGTCGCGATCGCCATTTCGGGTTCGTAACGAGCGATGATTTCCTGCTCACCCGCGATGCGCCGGACTTCCTCGATCGGCATCGCGGGCAGGAATTCCTGGTAGTCCTCGAGCAGGTCGTGCGCGAGGTGCAGCCGCGTCAGCGGCAGCGGCTCGTCCTGGTGCGCCATCAGGAAGGCGACTCGCGCCAGCGCCTGGGCGTAGCCACCCTGCTCCATCCTCGCCAGAGCCTGTCGCACGAACGGCAGCTCGCGCGGGTCGGCCGGCTGGGCTTGCGCGTCATCGACGCATTCCTGATCGGGGTTCCAGAACGAGAACAGGTTGCCGTACAGCTGGAAGAAGGCCGTTTCCGACAGCGCGTCGCGCATCGCGCGGCCGGCATCCAGCGAAGCGCTGGTCATGTCGGACACGGTCGACTCGAGCTGGCGCAGCGGGTGATCCGGCGCGAGCGGCTGGCGCCGGGCTTTGGCAGCCTGCGCCGCCGGGGCCAGCCACCACAGCCACGGATTCAGGTCGGAGACCGCCCAGCGCTGCAGGCGCAGCGGGTGGAACGCGCGTGCCAGGCTGGCGCCGGACTCGGTGGCGAGCGCCTGCACCAGAGGCCGGCCGGCCAGCTCGTACGCGCGCTGGTTCAATTCCGACAGGCCCTTCACGGCCTCGAACGGCAGTTCGTCCTCGCGCTGGTAGCGGTTCAGCCGCGCGGCGATGTCCTCGAGCCGCAGGGGGGCGAAGCTCACGTCGTAGAACGGTTCTCCATGGGCCGGCTTGCGTTCCTCGATCTCCATGCCGTACAGCCCGGCCGGCAGCGCCTCGATCGACTTCAGCGTCGACACGATCTGTGCATGCTCCTTTTTCGCGACGCTGCCGGACACGAAGATGCCCAGGTGGCCGATGTCCTTGTGCATCAGGCCGACGATCACCTGGCCCCGCGCCTTGATTTCCTCGGTGCTTCCGTACACGTCGGCCACCCAGTTGAAGGCCTGCTGCGGCGGCGTGATGTTGTCGCCGAGCGATGCGAACAGCACGATCGGCACCTTGATGTCGCGCAGGTCGAACGCCGCGGGGGTGCCGCCGTCCTTGCCGGCCCACAGGCGGTTGCCCACGAACAGGTTCTGCGTGATCCATTCGATCTCTTCGCGGCCGAGCAGGAAGTAGCCGCCCCACCAGCGCTCGAATTCCAGGAACCGCTTCGGCTCGGTGTCGGCGTGCGCGAACAGGTGGTAGTACTTGTCCCAGAACGTGTTGGCCGGGTTGAGGTTCTCGAAGTTCTGCACCAGCCAGGCGCCATCGAATTTGCCGGCGCCGAGGTCCGACGTCAGCGAGGCGAGCCAGGTGCCCCCGAGCAGGCCGCCCGCATAGCGCATCGGGTTGTCGCCGCCGTCGTCGTTCCAGGCGCCGCCCCAGTAGGACATCGGCGCGCCGACGACGACGACCGGGCCGGTGTCGTCGGGGCTGGTGGCCGCGAGCATCATCGCGGACCAGCCGCCCTGGCAGTTGCCCACGATCGCCGGCTTGGGCGCATCGGGGTGCAGTTCGCGTACGCGGCGCAGGAACTGGCGCTCGGCGTTGCACACGTCCAGCAGCGTCTGGCCGGGCTCGGGGTCGCGAAAGAAGATGACGAAGTAGACGGGATGGCCGGCGCGCAAGGCGACGCCCACCTCCGAGTCGTTCTTGGAGCCGCCGATGCCGGGCCCGTGCCCGCCCCGCGGGTCGATGATCACGTAGGGCCGGCGCCTGGCGTCCACCTGCACGCCGTCCGGCGGCACGATCCGCAGCAGGGCGTAGTTGACCGGCCGGTCCTGCCAGCGCCCGTCCATCACCATTTCGTATTCGAAGTGCAGCAGGGGCGGCAGGCCCTGCCGCTCGTGCTCGATGAAGTTGTTGCCGCGCTGGCGCAGCGTGTCCCAGAAGATCACGGAACGCTGCGCGAAGTCGACGCCGTATTGCGCGGCACTCGCCCAGGCATGCCAGGGCAGCAGCGGCTGCGCCGTCGATGCGGCGAGCTTGGCGCCGGCCTGTTTCATTCGCTCGCCCAGGTGCTCCGCGGCCTGCTTCGTGCGGCTGTGCAGCACCTTGCTGATCTCCGTCGAGACCTGGAGGCTGCGGGAAAGTCGTGTTGCTGTATTCATGGCAGCAACGTTATCCGCCGCGGCCCGCCAAGTCGTCAGCGAACGGTCGCCGTTCGGTCGGAGCTGGGAGGCTGCGCGGCAGAAGGTTTTGTCATGCCGGACTTGATCCGGCATCCACGTGGGCAAGAAATCAGCGACGCAAATGCGATCCCGCGCTGACCACCGCGGCGCCCGCGGTGGTGCTTAGGATCGCCGCCGAGTTGTGGAAGCAGCGGGTGCGGGAGCTCGCGCGTTGATCAGCTCCCGCGCGCGCAATGCCGGGCCCGTGTCGGCGGCTTCCGGCAGGTGCGCGAGGAGGGTGGCAAGTGCGTCCAGGTCCGCAACCTCGGCATTGCCGTGCTCGCACAGATCGACCAGTGCGACCAGTACATGCCAGGGCGCTTCCTGCTCGCGGGCCTCCGCCAGTGCCCGGCGCAGCGCTTCGTCGGCTGCCGCGGGATCACGGCGGCCACGCGCGATCGCCGCTTCGGTCAAGTACAGCCGCGGAAGGTAGATGCGCTCGTCTTGCGCCCGCGCGACCTCCAGGGCATGTCGCAGTTCCCTCTCGGCGCCCTCCAGGTCCCCCGCGAGCACGAGCGCTTCGGCGGCATAGCCCAGCACCTCGCTGCCGCCGGCCAGCATGCCCAAGGCCGTGTTGGCTTCATAGGCCGCACGGATGCGCCGGTAGCCCTCTTTCGCATCCCCGCGGCGGGCGTCGGCCCAGCCGCGGAACCATTCGGATGCTGCGCCGCCCTGGGCGAGCGCGGTCTCGTCGACCAGGTTGCGCATCTCGTCGGCCAGCGCCGAGACCCGATCCGCATGGCCGAGGCGCACCTCCAGCAGCGCGCCGAGCCACAGCACCACCAGGCGCGCCATCGGGACGTTCACCTCCAGCGCGCGCAAGCGCGCCTCCTGCAGGCGATCGCGCGCCTGCCGGACCAGGCCGAGATGGAACAGCTGCACCGCCAGCAAGGCCAGCAGCAAGACCTGCGGAACGACGGCCACCTGCCGGTCCGCGACCGGATCGGCGGCCGCGATTGCCGGAAGCGCCCGCTCGAGCCGGGCGCGCGCGGCGCGCGGCCGGCCCTGCATCATGTGCACCTGCCCTTCCACGTTGGACGCGGTCACCAGCAACAGCGGGACACCCGCCGTGTTGGCATGCGCGGCTGCATGTTCCGCCACGGTCAGGGCCTCGTCGTACTCGGCGCGCTGGCACAGCACGAAGCACAAGCCGTGGGTCAGCAGCTCACGCGCCCGGTGCCCCGGCGCATCGGGCAGCAAGGCGTAGGCCCGGCGATACGCACTCTTCGATTCGGCGCCGACCCCGCGCAGGCGGAACGCCGCCATGCCCCGCATCGTGCACAGCATGATTTCCAGCGAGCTGCGGGCGGCGCCGGCGTCGGCGCCGGCTGAGTCGAGCAAGCCCAGGGCGCGCTCCGTGAGCACCAGGCACTCCTCGGCGCTCAAGCTCCGCAGCGCGGCCTCGGCCGCCTCGGCGTAGTAGCGCAGAGCCGTCATGGGTTCGCGGCCGCGGTCGAAATGCATCGCGAGCTGCGCGGCGGCGACCGGCACGCCCCGTTGACGCTCCCGTTCGAGCGCCGCGCCGACGTTGCGGTGAAGCTGGGCGCGCGTCGCGGGCGCCGTGCGCTCGTACAGCACCTGGCGAAACAGCGTGTGGCGGAAGGTATAGGGGCGCTCGGCCCCCTCGCCGTCTTGCGCGCCATGGGGCGCGGCAACCCACACCCTGGCGCGGGCGAGCCGCTCGCAGGTCTCGGCCACCCAGGCCGGATCGCGTTCGATCGCCCCGGCGATGGTCTCGGCACGGAAATCCATACCGCAGATCGCGGCCGTGGACAGCAGCGCACGCTCGTCGCTGCCGAGCCGGGCGATGTAATGGTCGATGATCGCCGCCAGGTTCTCGGGCACCGCCACATTGGCGAGCGCCTCGCGCGCGACGGCGGCGTCACCCCCGCTTTCGGCGTGATCGGACAGGTCGGCCATGACGGACGCCACGAACAGGGGCACCCCGTCGGTGCGCTCGTGCAGGCCGCGGACGAACGCGACGTCCGCGGCGAGCGCCGGCGCGGCGGCCGCCACATAGTCGGCGATCTCCCGTTCCGAGAACGGATCGAGCACGATTTCGTCGCACAGCCGGTGCAGCCGTAGCTCATGCCGCAAGGGGTTCAGCGGGTGCTCCAGCGCAACGACCTCGGCGAGGCGGAAACTGGCCAGCCACATCAACCGCGCGCCGCCGCGCCGCCGTGCGATGTAATCGATGAGGTGCAATGTGGAGCGGTCGCTCCAGTGCAGGTCTTCGGTCACCAGCAGCAGCGGCCGCTCGCCGGTGTACCGGTCGAGCAGTTCGCCCATTTCGCGCAGCATGCGCTCAGGGCCGACGCCGGCCAGCTCGCGCCGCAGCGCTTCACGTTCCTCCGCGGTGCTGAGCCATGGCAACTGCAGCAGCCACGTGGGCGCGACGGCGCGCAGCAGCGGCGGCAGCGCGCTGTCCCTGCGGCACAGGTCCGACAATGCTTCGAGCACCGGGAGGTACGGTTCGCCCGTGCCGTAGTGCTCCACGCACTGCCCACGCGCGCAGGCAACATCGCCCAGGCAGGAGATGAAGTGTTCAATCAGCGTGGTCTTGCCGATGCCCGGTTCGCCCGTGACCCACGCCAGCGAACGAGTGCCCCCTTGCGCGCGCTCCCAGGCTGAGTCGAGTCGCGCGAGCGCATCGGCGCGCCCGACGAACGACCCGCTGTCCTGCGCAGGACTGGCGGCGGGCACCGCGCGCCCCGGCCCGGGGGGCTGGGCGATCGGCACTGCGATGAAGCGGTAGCCCCGCCGTGGCACAGTCTCGATCAGGCGCGGCTGGCGCGCATCGTCGCCGAGGATCGTGCGCAAATCGCTGATCGCGGTTTTGAGGACCGATTCGCTGACGAACTGGTGACCCCAGACCTGGTCGAGCAATGCATCCTTGCTGAGCAGCGCACCCGGCTGGCGCGCGAGCGCGCACAGCAATGCGAAGGGGGTGGGAGCAAGAGCGAGCGGTTTGCCGTCGCGCGCGAGCGTCGCGTTGGCTTCGTCGAGATCGAAGCCCGCGAAGCGAACACGCACCGGCGTGGAGCCGGCAGCCGAAGGGCGTGCCAATGAGACCTCCTGACAATGTCGCAGATGCGATGGTACGCCACGAGGCGCCGCACGGAGCGTGCCGTGCGGCGCGCGGTTCAGCGGCTGGCCAGGTTCGAGCCGGCTTGCTGCGAGCGATGGGCCGACAGCCAGGAAGAGCCGCTGTCTTCAGCGTTCATGGCCTGCACCACTTCGCGCGAGGCCACGAATTCCTGCTGCACCTGCTCGCGTGACTTCGCGGAGCGGAAGTACTTGAGCGGGCTGTAGCTGGTGGCGTGCGGGTTGATGCCGGCTTGCTTGTACTGGACGAGCTGCGCCATCACCTCGCCCCGCGAGAGCGTGGAAACAAACGGGGTGTTGTCGATGGTGATGTCGTCGGCGAAGGCGCTGTTTGCCGATCTCGCGCCGGCAAAGTTCACAGACGGCAGGCCTCAACCAGCCTTGCGACGACCGCCCGCCTGCCGCGCCGACTTCGCAACGTCCGGCGCTGGGGTATCCGACGTCCCCGTCAGCAAGCCCTCCGATAGCACCTCGACCGGCTTCAACGGCTTGTTGGCGATGCGCTCGGCGCTCTTGGCGTCCAGCCCCAGCCCGCGCAGCGCGGCGGCGGCGCTCTGTTCCGCGAAGTCGGGCTCGCACCCGGGCTCGAGCATGGTATGGGTCGCGCCGAGGCCGGCGCCCGTCACGATGTTGAGGGCCAATGCGATCGGCATGCGCGTGAACCGCCCCTGGCGGATGCCCTCGGCCAGGTCGCGCTTCACGACGTCGAGCAGCATGTTCGGGCTTCGGGCGTCCGGCCATCCGAGGCGGACCAGAAAAGTGGCAGCCAGCGGGTGGTCGATGGCCAGCCTGGCCACCAGACGCAGACCGGCGGATACGCGTTCGGCCGGGTCATCGTAGCTCTGCACCACGGGATCGGCCATCCGGATGAGTTCGTTGGCGACCTCGATGGCGAGTTCCTGCACCAGCGTGTCGGGCGAGGGAAAGTACTTGTAGAAAGTGCCGCGCGACACCTCTGCGGCCGAGATCACATCGTCGATCGACGTCGCCGCCGGGCCCTTTTCAGCGATCAGCCTCATTGCGCTCGAGAGCAGGCGGGCGCGCATGCGTTCGCGGCGCTCGCCAGCGACGCGCTGTCGGTGATCTTGCATAGGCATGGACGGATTGTGCACAGGGTCGGGATAGGTATAAACGACAATACCGTCATCATGACAATATCGTCATTATGAAGTCCCACGACACCCCTTTTTTTCCCCAAAGGACCTCAACATGAACGGACCACCCGCGCAGCCCCGCCACCTCGCAGTAGCGCTCGCCGTCGCAGCCTTCCATGCCGGCGCGCTCGCGGTCAATGGCGCGCTGCCCGGCGGCAATGGCATCAAGAACGCGGCGATGGGCGGCGCCTCGATCGCGCTGCCGCTCGACGCCGTGGCCGCCGCGAACAACCCCGCGGGCATGGCCTTCGTGCCGTCCTCGACGACGTTCGGCCTGCAGGTGTTCCGCGGGCACTCTTCCGCGGACTATGTGCTACCAGGCAACCATCTCGAAAACCGCCAGACCGAGCTGGTCCCCGAAGGCGGGTTCAACTGGCACATCAATTCCGCCGTCGCCGCCGGCGTGAGCATTTCGGGCGCCGGGGCGGGCTCCGACTACGGTCAACCCGCCTTGCCGGTGCCCGGCGCCGGAATGGCGAAGACCACGCTTCGAGTCGCCGAAATCATTCCAGCCGTGGCCTGGAAGCCCACGCCCGATTTGGCCCTCGGCCTTGGCCTCACGCTGGCATTGCAACAGTTCGAGGCAGATGGCGTGATCGTCCCCGCCCCGGTGCCCGGCGGCCTGTTGCCGATTTCCGGTCACGGCCGCCAGACGGCGAGCGGTGTCGGCCTTCGGGCCGGCGTGCTCTGGAAGCCGGCTGCGGGCTGGGCGGTGGGTGCCAACCTGAAGTCGCGCGTGCGCATGGGCCGGCTCGGCGGCTATGACCGCGACCTCCTGGCCTACAGTGACGGCCGCCTCGACGTGCCGGCGCAGTACGGCGTCGGCGTCGCATGGCAACCCACCGAGCGGCTCACGGTGGCCGCCGACTGGCTGCGCATCCTGTGGGGCGAGATCAAGGCGATGGAGGATCCGAACGGCTTCGCCTGGCGCAACCAGCCCATCCTGCGCTTCGGCGCGGCGTGGAAACTCGACGAGCGCTGGACCTTGCGTGCCGGCTACAGCCGCAACCGCGGGCAGATCGATGCTTCGCGCGCCGTGCAGAACCTGCTCGTCCCGTCGGTGCACGAGCAGGCCTATACGGCGGGCCTGAGCTGGCGCCTCGACCCGCGCTCGGAAATGAACCTCGGCATCGAGCTGAATCCCCGCACCACGCTGCGCGGCACAGGCGCCAGCGCGGGCACTTCGCTAACGAGCAAGGTGCAGATGCTCCTGCTCGGCTACCACTACCAGTTCTGAAGCGAGGCGCATCCGTGAAAGCTTCCACCGCAGCGCTTCGGCAGCCTGAATCGACCCCGGAAAGCCGGCTGCCTGTCGATGTCCAACGGGTGCTCCGGCCGCTGGCTTTGGGGCGCGCCACCGAACTGGCCTTCCTGCGCTGGGAAAAGCGCCGGCTGGCGCCGACCGAACGCTTCTGGCGCGACTTCGGCTTCCGCATCGTCAGCGCCACGCCGCAGCGCCTCATCGCCCGGGGTGCGGGGACGGCCCCCTGCATCGCCATCGCGCAGGCCGGACCCAAGAACCGCTTCGTCGGCCCCGCGTTCCTCATGTCCGACGAGACCGACCTGAACGGCTACATCGACCAGCTGGGCGCGCGCCAGCTGTCGCCCGACGAATTGCCCGCAGGCGGCTATGGCGTGGAGCTGCTCGACCCCAGCGGCCGCAGCGTCTGGCTGCTGCAAGGCCAGCGGCGCGTCGACCCGCTGCCGCTGCGCGAGGCCGTCACGCCGCACACCAACACGGCGCAAGCCACGCCGCGCGTCAATCGCACGGTGCGCACGCCCATCGAGCCGGCGCGCGTGGTGCGGCTCGGCCACGTGGTGCTGCAGACGGTGGACTTCGCGCGCATGGCCGAGTGGTACCTGCGCGTGCTGGGCGTCATTCCCACCGATGTGCAGTACCTGGCCGACGGCAGCCCCGCCCTCGCGTTCTGCCGCCTCGACCTGCGCGAGCAGCCGGCCGATCACCACACGCTGGTGATCGTGGGGGGCATCGAGGAGAAGGTCGAGCACAGCGCCTACGAGGTGCTGGACCTGGACGCGCTCGGACAGGGCCAGCAGGTGTTGCGGGCCCAGGGCCACCGGCACATGTGGGGCATCGGCAGGCACCTGCTCGGCAGCCAGCTCTTCGACTACTGGTTCGACCCCGAAGGCTTCGAGTACGAGCACTACACGGACGGCGACGTCTTCACCGCCGACATCGAAACCGCTTACTCGCCGCTCGAATTCGGCGGCATCTGGGCCTGGGGCGACGACGCGCCCGCCTCGATGAAGCCGAAGAAGAACCTGCGAACCCTGCTGCACGTGCTCAAGCTCCTGCGCCGCAAGGCGATCACGCCGCAGCGTCTCAAGCACCTTGGCGCGGCGCTCGATACCCCCGCGCGCCCCTGGCTCTGACTTTCCATCCAACCACATCCATGTCACGCACAATCATTCGCTATGCCGAAGGCGGCACGCCCCGATGGGGCGTTCAATTCGGGCACCGCCTCGCCCCCCTGCAAGTCGACGCCGCCAGCACCGGCGAGCTGCTGTCCGGCCATTGGGACCTGCTCTGGTCGATCGAGCCCGAGCAGGCCACCGTGCCGCTCGAGCGCGTCCAGCTGCTCTCGCCGGTGACCCATCACCAGCAGTTCATCTGCCAGGGCGTCAACTACCGCAGCCACATCGCCGAATCGGGGCTTCGCATCGAGGACTTCCCCTTCAACACGATCTTCACCAAGGCGCCCTCCAGCGTCACGTCGGCCGATGCGCCGGTGGTCCGGCCCGCGCACGTGCAGCTGCTCGATTACGAGATCGAGCTCGGCCTGGTACTGCGCGCGACGCTGCCGGCCGGCACCCAGGTGGGCCCCGGCGAGCTGGCGCAGTGGCTGGCCGGGGTGACGATCGTCAACGACCTGTCGGCCCGTGACGTCCAGCTCCCCCAGGGCCAGTTCTACAAGGGCAAGAGCTATCGCGGCTTCGGCCCGGTCGGGCCGGGGCTGGTCCTGCTGACACGCGAGGAGTGGGCACGCTGGCCCGAGCTGCACATGCGCCTGGCCGTGAATGGCCAGGGGCGGCAGGACGCCTACTGCGCCGAGATGATCCACGGCCCGGCGGCCACGCTCACCGAACTGGCGGCGCTGCAGGACCTGAAACCGGGCGACCTGATCGCCACCGGCACGCCGGCGGGCTGCGCCGCGCGCGCGCCGGGCAAGGCCGCGATGTTCATCCTCAAGTACCTGGTGAGCGACGCCGGCAAGTGGCGCATGTTCATCCGCAAGGGCCGCGGAAACCCGGCCTACCTGCGCCCGGGCGACCGCATCAGCGCGTCGATCCGCACCGACGACGGCGCCATCGACCTCGGCGAACAGACCACCTCAATCACCGCGCCATGACTACCACCTCCTCGCTTTCAACGGCGTCGCGCACCGACACCGACATCCTGCTGGTCGGCCTCGGGCCGGTCGGCGCGGCACTGGCCAATCTGCTCGGGCGCTACGGCGTGCGCGTGCTGGCCATCGACAAGGCGAGTGCCGTCTTCGAGAAGCCGCGCGCGATCGCGCTGGACAACGAGGCGCTGCGCATCCTGCAAACGGCCGGCGTGCGCGACGGCGAGTTCGAGACTGTCGCCATCCCGCAAGTGCAATACCGCTCGCCGCTGTTCGGCCGTTTCGCCCGCATCAACAGCGCCGGCATCATCGATGGCCATCCGGCGCTCGTCACCTTCTACCAGCCTGAGCTCGAGCGGCTGCTGCGTTACAAGCTTGCGCGATACCCCGGCGTCGAGGTACGTCTCGGTGTGGCGCTGGCGGGCTTCGTGGACGACGGCCGCATCGTCCGGGCACGGCTGAAAGATGCCGCCGGCCTCGAGACCGAGGTGCGCTCGCGCTACCTCGTCGGCACCGATGGCGCGAACTCGCTGGTGCGGCGCGCGCTCGGGCTGGACTTCGAGGGACGCGCCTTTCGGCAGGACTGGCTGATCGTCGACGCGTCGGGCGTGCCGTCGCCGATCGACCACGTTGAGTTCACCTGCGACCCACGGCGCCCGACGCCGCGCATGGTGGCGCCCGGCGGACGGCAGCGCTGGGAGTTCATGCTTCGTCCCGGCGAGAGGCCCGAGGAGATGGAGCGGCCTGAATCGGTGCGGCGGCTGCTCGCGCCGTGGTGCGACAGTGAACGCATCCGCATCGAACGCACGGCGGTCTACCGATTCCAGGCCCGCGCGGCCAGGCACTTCTCCAAGGGCCGGTGCTTCCTCGCCGGGGACGCGGCGCACGTCACGCCGCCGTTCGCCGGCCAGGGTCTGGTCGCCGGGCTGCGCGATGCGGCCAACCTGGCATGGAAGCTCGCCTGGGTCGTGCGCGGACAAGCGAGCGAACGCGTGCTGGACAGCTACGACACCGAACGGCGGCCGCACGCCCGCAAGATCATCCGCCTGGCGTTGCTGCTCGGCGCCCTGGTGATGCCGCAGAACCGCGCCGCCGCGTTCGCCGTGCACGGGCTGATGAGCCTGCTGCGCCTGCTGCCGGCCGGCCGCGCGCTCTTCGAGGACCTGAAGGTCAAGCCGCAGAACACCTTCGATGAAGGCCTGTTCTGGCGCGTGCGCGGCAGCGAGCGGCTGCGCGCCGGAGCCATGCTGCCCCAGGGCTGGGTGCGGCCGGCCGGCGGCGGCGGGCCAATCCTCAGCGACGATGCGTTGGGGTTGCAATGGGCGTTGATCGGCTTTGGCGTCGATGCGTCGGCGGCATTGCCGGCCGAACTGCTGCATCGCTGGCATGCGGCCGGTGGCCGCGTATGGCAGTGGTGCCAACGCTCGCAGGGCCAGCACCTCGCACCGATCGCCGAGCGGCTCGAAGCGCTCGACGAGGCCCTGTTGCCGCGCCGGGTGCCGCTGGGCTGGGTCGCGATCGTCCGGCCCGACCGCTGCGTGCTGGCCGAGGGGCCGGCGTCCGGGGCCGAGGCGATGCTGCGGCGAGCGCTCGAGCTCCTCGCGCCGCCGGCTGCGGCATTCACTACTTCCCCCAACCCCATTCAGGAGATTCGACATGCGGCATGAACTGATTTGCACCGAGGCTGCTACGTCACCGCGCCTGGCCGTGCGCGGTGCACCGCGGCCCCATCCCGGCGCCGGCGAGGTGATGGTGAAGGTCCAGGCCACCTCGGTGAATCCGATCGACGTCAAGCGCGCGTCCGGCTACGGACGGCGCCTGCTGGGGCTCAAAGGTGCGGCCCGCTTTCCGCTCGTGCTCGGCAACGACGTCGCGGGCGTCGTCGAATCCATCGGGGCCAACGTGACCGGTTTCGCGCGCGGGCAACGCGTGTTCGGGCTGCTGGGCACCGGCCGCTCGGGCGGCGCGCACGCGTCGCATGTCGTCGTGCCGCAGGCCTTGCTGCGGCACGCCCCGCAAGGGACCGGCCCGGATGCATTGGCGGTACTGCCTTATTCGTTCACCACGATGTGGCTGTCGCTGCGCTCGATCGGCATCACCCCCGCCAATGCGCGCGGCGCCCGCGTCCTGATCCATGGCGCCAACGGCGGCCTGGGGCGCCTGGCGATGCAGGTGCTGCACCACTGGGGCAGCCAAATCACCGCGATCTGCGCGAAAGGCGAATGCCAGGCCGCGCTGGACCTCGGCGCCGTGGCGGCCGTCGAATACGGCCCGGGCTGCATCGAGTCGCTGCCGCCGGACTTCGACGCGGTGCTGAACTTCGCGAACTGGGACGACGATGCGCGGCTGGCGTCACATCTCGGCCCGCGCGCGATGGGCCAGGCGACCACGGTGCACCCGCTGCTCGCGAACTTCGACCGGCTGGGATGGCTGGGTGGGGCGTGGGCCAGCCGGCGCGACCGGGGCCGGATCCGCGCCATCGTCGCGTCGCGCGCGCCGAAGGCCCGTTACGCCTGGACCATCTTCAAGCCCGACCCGCAGGCGCTCGAAGTGCTCGCCGAGGGCGTCCGGGCCCGAAGGCTCGCGCTGCCGGTCGGCCTCGCCGTGCCCTTGGACAATGCCGTCGCCGCGTACGACCATGTATTGGCCGGCCGCCCCGGCCGGGCGGTGTTGCTGCCATGACCGATAGCACCTACGAGATGATCGGCGCCGCCGCGCGCGCCCATCCCGACGCGCCGGCGCTGTCTTTCTTCGCGCGCATCGAGGACCATGCGAGGCCGCAGGTCTGGAACTACGAGACGCTGTTCTCGCGCATCACGGCCACGGCCAACTTCCTGCACGAGCTGGGCGTGGGCAGCGAAGACGTGGTGGCGTTCGTGCTGCCCAACCTGCCGCAGACGCACCTGGCGATCTGGGGCGGCCAGGCGGCGGGCATTGCCTTCGCCATCAATCCCATGCTGGAGCCCACGGCCATCGCGGACCTGCTCGCCGCCGGCGAAGCAAAGGTCCTGATCACGCTGGCGCCGATGCCCGGCATGGACTTGTGGGCCAGGCTTCAGCCGCTGCTTGGCCGTGTGCGCAGCCTGCGGCACGTCGTTCTGGTCGATACGGCCGGACGGGGCCCGGGGCCCGCGAGCACCGGCGTCGACACCGATGCCCGATTCGGCGTCCACGATTTCGCGCAGGGCCTTCAGCGGCAACCGATGGACCGCCTGACCAGCGGCCGTGTGATACGGCCTGGCGACCGGTCGTCGTACTTCTGCACTGGCGGCACCACCGGCGCGCCCAAGATCGCGATGCGAACCCACGCCAACGAGGTGGCCAACGCCTGGAGCATCGGCCAGTTTCTCGGCGATGGCATCTCGCCGGGGAAGACCCTGTTCTGTGGCCTGCCGCTGTTCCACGTCAATGGTGTCCTGGTCACGGGCTTGCTGCCCTTCTCGCGCGGCGCCCACGTGATCCTCGGCACTCCGGCGGGCTATCGCGGCGACGGTGTCATCCAGCGCTTCTGGGAGCTGGTCGAGCACCATCGGATCAACTTCTTCAGCGGCGTGCCGACGGTCTATGCGGCGCTGATGCAATTTCCGACTCAGGGCCGCGACCTCAGCTCGCTGGAGTATGGGCTCTGCGGCGCCGCGCCGATGCCGGTGGAACTGATGCGCGCTTTCCAGGAATCGACGGGGCTGAAGATCCTCGAGGGCTACGGGCTGACGGAGGGCACCTGCGTCAGCACCTGCAATCCTCCGCTGGGCGAGCGGCGCACCGGGTCGATCGGCCTGTGCCTGCCCATGCAGGCCATGAAAGCCGTCGTGCTGGACGAGGCAGGAGCCTACGTGCGTGACTGCGGGGTTGGCGAGGCCGGCGTGCTCGCGATCGACGGCCCCAATGTGTTTGCCGGCTATCGCGACCCCGAGCAGAACAAGGGGCTCTGGCTGGACTTGAAGGACGGACGTCGCTGGCTGAACACCGGCGACCTCGGCCGGCAGGACGCCGACGGCTACTTCTACCTCACCGGCCGGAAGAAGGAGCTCATCATCCGGGGCGGCCACAACATCGACCCTGCGAGCATCGAAGAGCCGCTGCACCGGCACCCGGCCGTGCAGATTGCAGCCGCGGTTGGCCGCCCCGACATACACGCTGGCGAATTGCCGGTCGCCTACGTGCAACTCAAGCCCGGCGCCTGTGCCACAGAAGATGAGCTTCTGGCTTTCGCGCGGGAGCGGATCACCGAACGCGCGGCGATGCCCAAAGCAATCAGGCTGGTGCAGACCATGCCCCTGACGGGCGTCGGCAAGATCTTCAAGCCCGAGCTCAGGCAGCGTGAGATCGAGGATGCGCTGCGCACGGCGCTGCACGATGCCGGCGTCTCGAGTGCTGGGCTCGAGGTCATCAGTGACCCGCGTCTCGGGCCCCGGATCGAGGTCAGGGTGGAGGGCAGCGCCGCCGCCGCCATCGCCCGCGAAGTGCTGGGCCGGTTTCCGTTTCGCTTCGAAGTGTCGTGAGTAGCCGCGCCCCAGTGTCCCGGCTGCGGCTGGCACAACCTTTGCATCTTATCTTGGATACAAGATTGGATGCTCATAGATGGTGCAAACCGCGATCCCCGTCGACTCCATTGCCAAGCCGCCCGCACGCGCAGGCGAGCTGGCGGGATGCGCATGGATCACGAAGCTGGACAAGCCCTTCGCCTCCAGCGAAACCGGCCCGCTCGCCGGTCTGTCTTTCGCAGTCAAGGACAACATCGATGTGGCCGGTATTGAGACCACGGCGGGCTGCCTGGCATTCGCATACCAGCCGGCCGAGCACGCCACCGTGGTGCGCAAACTGCTCGCGGCTGGTGCGCGGCTGGCAGGCAAGACCAACCTGGACCAGTTCGCCTGTGGCCTGAACGGCACGCGTTCGCCCTACGGGGCCGTGCCCAACGCATTCAACCCACTCTATATATCCGGCGGCTCCAGTTCCGGCTCTGCCTATGTGGTGGCTACGGGACAGGTTGATTTCTCGCTGGGCACGGACACGGCCGGCTCCGGCCGCGTGCCGGCGGGCCTGAACAACATCGTCGGACTGAAGCCTTCCAAGGGGCTGATCAGCGCGCGCGGCGTGGTGCCCGCGGCGCAGAGCGTGGACTGTGTTTCGATCTTCGCGCGCACGGTGGGCATCGCAACGCGCGTGCTGCAGGCCGCGATGGGCCACGACGCGGCCGACCCGTACTCGAGGCGCCGCGCGCTTGCGACTACGCCGTTCGCAAGAAGCTTCCGCTTCGGCGTGCCTTCGCGCCTTGAGTTCTTCGGCGACGCCTTGTCCGAAGCCGCGTTCGGCGATGCGGTGGCGCGCCTGCGCGAACTGGGCGGAACGCCTGTGGCGGTGGACTACCAGCCGCTGGCCGACGCCGCCACGCTTCTGTACGAAAGCGCGCTGGTGGCCGAGCGCTACACGGCCATCCGCGCCTTCTTCGACCGGCACGAAGGCGAAATCATCGAGCCGGTGCGCGGCATCATCGCGAAGGGCCGCGCGTACAGCGCCGCCGATCTCTACGAAGCGCAGACACGCCTGCAGGCGCTGGGCCAGCAGGCCGCTGTCATGTGGGACACGATCGACGTGCTGCTCGTGCCCACCGCGCCGACGCACTACACCATCGCGCAGATGCAGGCCGACCCGGTGGCGTTGAATCGCAACCTCGGCGCGTACACGAATTTCGTGAACTTGCTGGACTACGCGGCCATCTCGGTGCCGAGTGCCATCAGGCCGGATGGGTTGCCTTTCGGCATCACGTTGGTGGGGCCGTGCGGAAGTGATTGGCAACTGGCGGAATTGGGGCAGCGGTATCACCATGCGACCGGACTTATGCAGGGCGCGACTTGCAAGCCGCTGCCGGCGGCCCAACCGCTCGCGGCGCTCTGCCCCCACCCCAACCCTCCCCCAAGGGGGGAGGGAGGAAAGCGGGTGAGATTGGCTGTGGTGGGGGCGCACCTTTCGGGCATGCCGCTGAACGGGCAGCTCACCGAACGCGGCGCAACACTGGTGGGGGCCACACAGACCGCGTCGAATTACCGATTCTTCGCATTGCCGGGAACGGTTCCGCCCAAGCCCGGCCTGCTGCGCGTCGCACCGGGCACAGGCGCGCGCATCGCGCTGGAGATCTGGGACATGCCGCTGGAACACTACGGCTCCTTCGTCGCCCTCATCCCCGCGCCGCTGGGCATCGGCACGCTCGAACTCGCCGACGGCAGCAGCGCGCAAGGTTTCCTCTGCGAGGCACAGGCCACGGCCGACGCCCGGGACATCTCCCATCTCGGCGGATGGCGCGCCTACATCGCCTCGCTGCAGCAACAGCAGCAATAACCCCTCACGCAACCCACCCTCACGCAGGAGAACCCATGACCATCCGCAAAACCCCGACGGCCACCTTGTCGCGCCGCACCTTGCTGCAAACCGGTGCCGGTGCCGCCGCCCTGGCTATGCTGGGCGCGCCGAAGGTTCACGCGCAAGCCGCACCGAAGATCCGCATCGGCTACTGGCCCATCGCCGCCGGCCTGCCGTTCTACGCCGCCGTGGAAAAAGGCTTCTTCAAGGAGGCCGGCCTCGACGTGGAAGCGATCAAGTTCGCGGGGGCGCAGCAGATCATGGAAGCCATGCTGGCGGGCCGATGCGACGGCAGCTCCAACGGCACGGGTTCGGCCAACCTCGCGGTCGGTGAAATCGCGGCTCCGGGCACCTTCAAGATCTTCGCGGCAAACCCAAGCAACGCGAAGAACGTGCTGGACCAATTCCTCGTGCCCGCAGCCAGCCCGGTCAAGACCATCGCTGAACTATCGGGAAAGCGGATTGCCTCCGGCCCCGGCATCCAGAACGTCACTCTCGCCAAGACCGTGCTGGAGCGCGCGGGCGCGAAAAACGTGAGCGTGATCGAACTGCCCATCGGCCAGCACGTGGCCGCGCTGGCTGCGGGCCAGGTCGATGGCGTCTACACGCTGGAGCCCACCGGCACCATCGGCCGTCTGAATGGAACGACGCGCATGCTCGAAGCGGGCGTGATCGCCAAGTACATCCTCGGCGATCCGCTGGCGCCGTGGTTCGGCGGCTCGGCATCACTCAAGTCTGAGTTCGTGCAGAAGCATCCGGTCGAAGCCAAGAAGTTCGTGACCGCCTACGCAAAGGGCATCGCACTGGTGCGCAGCAACCCGGCCGAAGCCCGCCAGTACCTCAAGGGCTATACCGCGATCGAAGGACAGCTGACGAGCGAAGTGCCGCTGGCCGCCTACACCCTCTACAACGAGTTCACACCCAAGGACATCGCGCACTTCCAGAAGTTCTTCGACCTGTTCTCGGACAAGGGCATCTTTCCGTCGCGCCTGATGGTCGACACCATGCTCTACAAAGGTTGAGCATGCCGGCACCCACCATGCGTCGAGCGACCTGGGGCCGCTTTCTGCCGTTCCTCGGGCCGGTGCTGCTCTTCATCGCCTGGGACTTCGTGGTGCGCTTCGGCTTCATCAAGCCGATCCTGCTGCCGTCGCCGGCCGATACGCTCGGCGCGCTCGTCACCGGCCTCATGGGCGGGCCGCTGCTGCTGGACTTCGCGGTAACGGTCAAGCGGACACTGCAGGCCTTCGCGATCGCCGCGGTGATCGGCGTGCCGCTGGGCGTGCTGCTCGGCAGCAACGAGAAGGCCTATCGCAGCGTCGAATTCCTGATCGACTTCTTCCGCTCCACGCCATCGTCGGCGCTGATCCCGCTGTTCCTGCTGATCTTTGGTGTGTCCGATATCAACAAGGTGGCGATCGCGGCGTTCGGCGCGTTCCTCATCGTCGTCTTCAACAGCGCGTACGGCGTGATCAACGCACGCAAGCAGCGCGTGATGGCCGCCAAGGTGATGGGCGCATCGCGCTGGCAGACTTTCCGCGACGTGCTGATCTGGGAGAGCCTGCAGCCGTCCTTCGTCGGCCTGCGCTCGGCGGTGTCGATGGCGCTGGTGATCGTGATCGTCGCCGAAATGTTCATCGGCTCTGAAAGCGGCCTGGGCCACCGCATCATCGACGCGCAGCAGGTGCTCAACGTCAAGAGCATGTACGCCGCGATCCTGTCGGCGGGCGGGCTGGGCTACGCGCTCAATGTGCTGTTTCTCCTGGCCGAGCGCCGCATCGTGCATTGGAGCGGCCGATGAACGCCGTATTGAAAGCACCCGTCGAGGTCTACGCCGACATTCCGAAGCCGGAATTCAGGCCCGGGCCCACCGGCACCGAAATCACCATCCGCGGACTGACGAAGTACTTCGCAGGCTGGCCGCTGTACGAGAACTTCGATCTGGACATCCCCAAGCACAAGATCGTGTCGGTGTTCGGCCCCAACGGCTGCGGCAAGTCGACCTTGATCAACATGATCGCGGGGCTGGTGCCCATTGACGCGGGCGAGATCCTGTTCGACGGCAAGTCGCTCAAGGACACCCGGATCGGCTACGTGTTCCAGAACTACCGCGAAGCGCTGTTCCCGTGGATGCGCACCATCGACAACATCGCCTACCCGCTCAAGCTGGAGGGAAAGTCCAAGGCCGAGGTGGACCGCCGGATGCAGGAGCTGGTCGCGTCATTCGACGTGAAATTCGACCTGAACCGCTACCCGTACGAGCTTTCGGGCGGCCAGCAGCAGACCGCATCCATCATGCGTGCCCTGGCGAACCAACCGGAAGTGCTGTTCCTCGACGAGCCCTTCTCCGCACTCGACTTCGAGATGACGCTCTTCATCCGCGAAAAGCTGCAGGAAGACTTCATGAAGACGGGCACCACGATGCTGCTGGTCTCGCACGACCTTGAAGAGGCGGTGTACCTGGCAGACCAGGTGCTGCTGCTGACGAAGCGGCCAACCCGCGTCGCCGAAGTCCTGCCCTATGGCGACGCCCGGCCGCGCACCGTCGATACGCTGTCGGAAGCGAACTTCATCGCCACCAAGAAACGCAGCCTGGAAATATTCCAGCGCGAGGTGCGGCGTTAGCCGCGCGGTCATGAGCGACGACGAAGTCCTGGCCTATGTGAATGCCGCCGCCGCTGCGGTGGGCTTGCCGCTCGACGCGGCCCGCGCACAGCGCGTTGCCGCGCACCTGGCGCGCACCGCCGCGATGGCGCAGCTGCTGGAATCCGCGGGCCTGCAGGCGCACGACGAACCGGCGGAAGTGTTCAGGCCGGCGCCCTTTCCCCCGGAGGGCGTGGCATGAAGACCGCGCAGTTGCTGCGTTGCATAGCCTCCGGCGAGATGAGCGCCGGCGAGGTGCTCGAAGACGCAATTGCGCGGATCGATGCCACGGACGCGAGCATCAACGCCTTCACCAGCAAGTCACTCACTCGCGCCCGGGCCGAAGCGAACGCGGTGGACGCACGGCGCGCGCGGGGCGAAGCGCTGCCGTCGCTCGCCGGCCTGCCCTACGCGGTGAAGAACCTGTTCGACATCGAGGGCATGACCACGATCGCGGGCTCGAAGATCAATCGCGAGCTCTCCCCTGCCACAGGCGATGCCGTGCTCGTGCAGCGCCTGAAGGCGGCGGGAGCGGTGCTGCTCGGCGCGCTCAACATGGACGAGTACGCCTATGGCTTCACCACCGAGAACAGTCACTACGGGCCGACGCGCAATCCGCATGACCCGGCGCGCATGTCGGGCGGATCATCGGGCGGCTCGGGCGCGGCCGTGGCGGCGGGGCAGGTGCCTTTCACGCTGGGCTCCGACACGAACGGTTCGATCCGCGTGCCCGCGTCGCTGTGCGGCGTGTGGGGCCTCAAGCCCACCTTCGGGCGGCTAACCCGCCGCGGCACCTACCCCTTCGTGCACAGCATCGACCACCTCGGCCCGCTCGCGGACAGCGTCGAAGGCCTGGCCCTGCCGTACGACGCGATGCAGGGTCCGGACCCGCTCGACCCGGGTTGCCACGCCCGCCACGCGCAGCCCATCGTGGCGACGCTGTCCCGAGGTGTGCAGGGCTTGCGGGTGGGCTTGCTCGGCGGCTACTTTCAGGACAACGCAACGCCGGCCGCGTGCGCGGTCGCCGCGCTGGCGGCAAAAACTCTCGGCGCTGTCGATGAAGTGGCGTGGCCCGATGCAGCCCTGGGCCGCGCGGCAGCATTCATCGTCACTGCGGCCGAGGGCGGCAGCCTGCACCTGCCGGACTTGCGCAAGCGCGCCGATGACTTCGAGCCGCTCTCGGTGGACCGCTTCATCGCGGGTGCGCTGCAACCGGCGCACTGGTATCTCCAGGCGCAGCGTTATCGGCGCGTCTATCGCGACAAGGTCAATGCGCTTTTCGGGGAGTGGGACTTGCTGGTTGCACCGGCCACGCCGGTCGGTGCACCCCTGATCGGCGCGGAGTGGATCGAGATCAATGGCGTGAAGCATCCCAGCCGCCCGTCCATGGGCCTGCTCACGCAACCGATCTCCTTTGCAGGCTGCCCGGTCGTCGCCGCTCCCATGTGGCCCGAAGGCACCGGCGGCTTGCCAATCGCCGTGCAGCTGATTGCCACGCCCTGGCGCGAAGACATCGCGTTGCGCGCGGCGATGGTGCTCCAACAGGCGGGAGTGGCGCACCTGTGACCATGCACATCAACCTTCCCGACGTGGTGGCCGAAGTCACGGCCGCATTCGCGCGCTACGAGACGGCGCTGGTCACCAACGACGTCGCCGCGCTCGACGAGCTGTTCTGGGACAGCCCGCACACCCTGCGCTACGGCGTGACCGAGAACCTCTACGGCTACAACGCGATCCGCGCCTTCCGCGCCGCGCGTCCCGCGCAAGGCCTGGAGCGCGCGGTACTGAAGACCGTGATCACCACCTATGGCCGCCACTTCGCCACGGCCAACATCGAATTCCAGCGCATAGGCGTCGCCAGGCCCGGCCGCCAAAGCCAGAGCTGGATGCGCACGCCCCAAGGCTGGCGCGTGGTGTGCGCCCATGTCAGCCTGCTTGCATGAATCCTGCTAGTTCCCCGTCCACGTAGTTCTTCCTCAACATCACCCTCGGAGAGATACCCATGAGCCGTCAGAACTTCAACCGCCGCGATTCGCTCAAGACACTCGCGGCCCTCGGCGCGGCCGGGCTGTGCCCGCTCGCCTTCGCGCAAAAGCCGATCACCGTCGGCGTGATCTACGTCGGCCCGCGCGACGACTACGGCTACAACCAGGCCCAGGCGGAAGCCGCTGCCATGCTCAAGAAGATGCCGGGGGTGAAAGTGGTCGAGGAAGAGAACGTGCCGGAAACCGCGGCTGTCCAAAAGACCATGACCGGCATGATCGCGCAGGACGGCGCATCCCTGGTGTTCCCCACCTCGTTCGGCTACTTCGAGCCGCATATGCTGGCCGTCGCCCCCAAGTTCCCCGACGCGCGTTTCGCGCATTGCGGCGGCATGTGGACCGAGGGCAAGCACCCCAAGAACACCGCCAGCTACTTCGGCTATATCGATGAATGCCAGTACCTGAATGGCGTTGTCGCGGCGCACATGAGCAAGAGCAACAAGCTTGGCTTCATCGCCGCCAAGCCGATCCCGCAGGTGCTGCGCAACATCAACGCCTTCACGATGGGCGCGCGGTCCGTCAAGCCGGGCATCACCACCAACGTGATCTTCACCGGCGACTGGTCGATGCCGGTCAAGGAAGCGGAAGCCACCAACAGCCTGGCGGACCAGGGCGTGGACGTGTTCACCATGCACGTGGATGGGCCCAAGGTCATCGTGGAGACCGCTGCCAAACGCGGCAAGATGGTCTGCGGCTACCACGCGAGCCAGGCCAAGCTCGCCCCCCAGGCCTACCTGACCGGCGCCGAGTGGAACTGGCTCACCGCGTACACAACCTTCATCGAAGCTGCGCGCAGCGGCAAACCGCACCCGAACTTCGTGCGCGGCGGTTTGAAGGAAGGCTTCGTCAAGATGTCCGCGTACGGCCCGATGGTGACCGACGCAGCCAGGAAGTCCGCCGACGGCATCAAGGCGCAGATGGTGGCCGGCAAGTTCGACATCTTCAAGGGCCCGCTGAAGGACAACAAGGGCGCGACCATCATTCCCGCCGGCAAGACCTTCAAACAGACAGACATCGAGCTGGAGAAGATGAACTACCTGGTCGAGGGCGTGGTGGGCTCGATCGGCTGACGATATGGCCCCCACGCTCCCCACTTCGTGTGGTCGCTGCCCCCCGAGGGGGCCTTCGCGCCTTGGGGCGGCCCTGCGGCGCTCACGCCACTGATCGGCCATGCGCGCCACATTGAAGGACGTCATGCTCCCCATCGCGGCCATCGCGGCCGCGCTGCTGGTGTTCGGCGTCTTCGTGTGGTTCGCAGGGGTCAACCCGCTCGATGTATGGCTGCTGCTGTTCAGGGGCGCGTTCGGCGATTGGTACTCGTGGCAGAACACGCTGCAGCGCGCGGCACCGCTGATGCTGACCGCGCTGTGCGTGGCGATCCCGGCACGCGCCGGCCTGGTGGTCATCGGCGGTGAGGGCGCGTTGGTGCTGGGCGGGCTTGCCTGCGCTGGACTGGCGCAGGCGCTGACGCTGCCTCCCAACATCCTCGGCACCGCGCTGGTGTGTCTGGCCGGTGCTGTTGCGGGCGCCCTCTGGATCGCGCTGGCGGGCTGGCTGCGCCAGTACCGGGGCATCAACGAAACCATCAGCAGCCTGCTGCTCGCGTATGTCGCGATCGGCCTGTTCAAGCATTTCGTGGAGGGCCCCCTGCGCGATCCGGCCAGCCTGAACAAGCCTTCGACCCATGCGCTGGGCGAGGGGTTGCGTATCGCAGGCATCGGTGGCTCGGACGTGCACTGGGGCTTGGTGCTTGGCGTCGTAATGTGTGTCGCAGCCGCAGTGTGGCTTCGCTGGACACCCTCGGGTTTTTCCGTGCGCGTCGTCGGCGGCAACCTGCGCGCGGCCCAGCTGGTGGGGCTGCCCGCTTCGCGCCTCGTGTTGCTGGCCTGTGCCCTCGGCGGCGCCGCGGCCGGGCTGGCGGGCGCCGTGGAAGTGGCGGCCGTGCACACCAGTGCCAATGCCGCGCTGATCGCAGGGTACGGCTATGCCGGCATCCTGGTGGCGTTCATCGCGCGCCACCATCCCCTGGCCGTGATCCCGGTGGCGATCCTGTTCGGTGGCTTCGGCGCTGCGGGCAGCCTGCTGCAGCGCCGGCTGGGGCTGCCCGATGCGTCGGTGCTGCTGCTGCAGGGCATTGCGTTCGTGTTGATCCTGGCGAGCGAGGCGCTGCGGGATGCGGACTGGAAGGCGTTCCTTGCGAACGTGATCCGCCTCGGACCCCCGGGACCTGCCCCGCTTGTCATTGCGGGCTCGACCCGCAATCCAGGACCTGCGCACGCCACGATGGATCCCGGATCAAGTCCGGGATGACAACCATGAGCACGGACCAGCTCCTCATCTTCTTCGCAGGCATCCTCGGGGGTGCGCTGCGTGTCGGCGCGCCCTTCCTGTTCGTGAGCCTGGGCGAATGCATCACCGAAAAATCCGGTCGCATCAACCTGGGCCTGGAAGGCGTGCTGGTGCTGTCGGCCATGTCGGCATTCGGCGCGTCCTACTTGAGCGGGTCGGCATGGGTTGGGGTGCTCGCGGCTGCGGCTACGGGCGCCTTGCTTGCGACCTTGCACGGCCTGCTGTGCTCGCTGCCGCGCGTCAATGACATTGCCACCGGCATCGCGCTCATGTTGCTGGGCATGGGCCTGGCGTTCTATCTGGGCAAGCCGCTGATCCAGCCGCAGGCGCCGCAACTGCCCGCGATAGCGCTCGGCAGCTGGAGCGATTCCGCGGCGGTGCGCTCGGCCTTGCAGGTCAACGCGTTGGTGCCGATGGGGCTGGCCATCGCCGTGGCCCTGTCGTGGGCTTTCGCAAATACCCGCGCCGGCCTGCTGGTGCGCATGGCCGGCGACTCGGCCGACGCGACGCGCGCACTGGGCTACTCGGTCGCGGGCATCCGCATTGCCGCCACGGCCGCGGGCGGCATGATTGCCGGCCTGGGCGGCGCATCGCTCACGCTCTTCTATCCCGGCAGCTGGAACGAGGGCATCTCCAGCGGCCAGGGCCTGATCGCCGTGGCGCTGGTGATCTTCGCGCGCTGGAGCCCGCTGCGCTGCGTGGGCGCGGCGCTGATGTTCGGTGGCGCCGGAGCGATCGGCCCCGCGCTGCAATCCATCGGCATCGGCTGGGGCTACCACCTGTTCAACATCGTGCCCTATGTGCTCACCTTGCTGATCCTGGTGATCACCTGCCGCCCGGGCGGCGTGGTGGCGGGCAGCCCGGGCGAGCTTTCATCCAGATAGAAAGGAGAAGTCAAGATGACCGGCCTCGGCGGACTCAACAAATCACCGCATGGTGTCGTAATGGGCCTGGTGCAGCTGCAGCTGCCCGTCGTCAAGACGCGGGACGACCTGGCGGCGCAGACGCAACGCATCTGCGATCTGGTGGGCAAGGCGCGGCGCAACCTGGGCACCATGGACCTGGTGGTGTTCCCCGAATACTCGCTACACGGGCTGTCGATGGACACCGATCAGGAGATCATGTGTTCACTGGACGGCCCAGAGGTCGCCGCGTTCAAGCAGGCGTGCGTCGCCCACAAGATATGGGGCTGCTTCTCGATCATGGAAGCCAACCCCGGCGGCTACCCGTACAACAGCGGCCTCGTCATTGACGACACCGGCGCCATCAAGCTGTACTACCGCAAGCTCCATCCCTGGGTGCCGGTGGAGCCCTGGGAGCCGGGCAACCTCGGCATCCCGGTGTGCGAGGGGCCCAACGGAAGCAAGCTCGCGCTCATCATCTGCCACGACGGCATGTTCCCTGAGATGGCGCGCGAAGCCGCGTACAAGGGCGCGGAAATCATCATCCGCACCGCCGGCTACACCGCGCCGATCCGCCACGCCTGGAAGGTTACCAACCAGGCCAACGCCTTCTGCAACCTGGCGTATACGGCCAATGTCTGCATGTGCGGCAGCGACGGCAGCTTCGATTCCATGGGCGAGGGCATGTTCTGCCACTTCGACGGCAGCGTGCTGGTGCAAGGCGGCGGGCGCCCCGACGAAATCATCACCTGCGAGCTGCGGCCCGACCTGGTGCGCGAGGCGCGTGCGGGCTGGGGCGTGGAAAACAACATCTACCAGCTCTACCACCGCGGCTACGTGGCGGTGAAGGGCGGCGCGCAAGACTGCCCCTACACCTACATGCACGACATGGCGGCGGGGCGTTACCAGCTGCCGTGGAAAGTCGAAGTGACCGACGGCACGAGTTGCGGTTTCGACGCACCCACGCGGGCCTACAAGGGGCCGGAGTCGCATCCGCTGGTTCCGGACTCGGCGCCGGTCGCATTGAAGAAGGCAGCCTGACATGGAACGCTTCATCCAGGCCAACCCCTACGCCTGGCCGTACAACGGCGATCTGAAGCCGTCCAACACGGCGCTGGTGGTGATCGACATGCAAACCGATTTCTGCGGCGTCGGCGGATACGTCGACAAGATGGGCTACGACATCTCGCTCACGCGCGCGCCGATCGAGCCGCTGCGCGAGTTGATGGCCGCGATGCGTCGACAGGGCTATCACGTCATCCACACGCGCGAAGGCCATCGCCCCGACCTGTCGGACCTGCCGGACAACAAGCGCTGGAGATCGCGCCAGCTCGGCGCGGGCATCGGCGACGACGGGCCGTGCGGCCGCATCCTGGTGCGCGGCGAGCCGGGCTGGGAGATCATTCCCGAACTCGCGCCGCTGCCCGGCGAAACCGTCATCGACAAGCCGGGCAAGGGCTCGTTCTGCGCGACCGACCTGGAACTCGTCCTGCGCACGCGTGGCATCGTCAACCTGGTGCTCACCGGCATCACGACGGACGTGTGCGTCCACACGACGATGCGCGAGGCCAACGACCGTGGCTTCGAGTGCCTCGCGGTGTCGGACTGCACGGCCGCCACCGACCGCGGCAACCACGACGCCGCGTTAAAGATGATCACCATGCAGGGCGGCGTGTTCGGCGCGCATGCGCCTTCGCAGGCCGTGCTGGATGCCATCGCATGAACACTTCGTTTGTCATGCCGGACTCGATCCGGCATCCATGGATTGCGGGGCAGGCCCGCAATGACAGCCCGGTATGACGGCATCCTTGGCCTCCGAGACCCCCGACACCGGCGCCATGGCGCTGGAAACCTACGAGCTGACCAAGCGCTTCGGCGGCTTCACCGCGCTGGACCACGTGACGATGAAAGTCGCACCGGGCACGGTGCATGCGCTTCTGGGCGAAAACGGCGCGGGCAAGAGCACGCTCGTCAAGTGTGTGGCGGGGTTTCACCGGCCCGAGGAAGGCGCCGTGATGATCGACGGCCGCGAGCACGACATCGCCAACCCGGTGGTCGCGCGCACGCTCGGCATCGGCATGGTCTACCAGCACTTCACGCTGGCGCCGGGCATGAGCGTTGCGGAGAACCTGCTGCTGGCCGGTGGCAACACGCCGGCGCTGATCGACTGGAAGGCCAGGCGCGCCGAGCTGCAAAGCTTTCTCGCGAACACACCCTTCCGCCTCGACCTGGACGCCCGGCCTTCGGAACTGGCGGCCGGCGAGAAACAGAAGCTGGAACTGCTCAAGCAGCTCTACCTGCGCCCGCGCCTGCTGATCCTGGACGAGCCGACCTCGGTCCTGACGCCGCAGGAGGCCGACGAGGTGCTGGGCCACGTGCGCGAGTTTGCGCGCAGCGGGCTGTGCACCGTGCTGATCATCACGCACAAGTTTCGCGAGGTGATGGCCTACGCGGACGACGTGACGGTGCTGCGAAAAGGCCGGGCCGTGCACACCACGGGTGTGGCCTACACAGGCCCCGCTCTGCTGGCGCGCTACATGGTCGGCGAAGGCGCGGACGAGGCCATCGCCGAGGAACACCTCTCGCCGGTCCACGCAGTGCGCGCGCGGGTGCCCGCTGCCGCCGGCCGGCCCGCGCTCGAAGTCCGCGGCCTGCATGTCATGGGTGACCGCGGCGCCCCTGCCGTGCGCGGCCTCGACCTTGCGATCCACTCCGGAGAGATCCTGGGCATCGCCGGCGTCTCGGGCAATGGCCAGCGCGAACTGGTGGAAGCGCTGGTTGGCCAGCGTGGTCGCGCGGGCGGGGATGTGCTGGTGATGGGCCAGCCCTACCGCGCCACACGTGAGCAGAACCACCGCCTGAAGGTGCGCAGCCTGCCGGAAGAGCCACTGCGCAATGCCTGTGTCGGCGAGCTGAGCGTCGCCGAGAACATGGCGCTGCGCGACTTCGACCGCGCACCACTGTGCGCCGGCGGGCGACTGCGCTTTTCGCACTGGCGCAGCCGCGCGCGCGACTGGATCGTCGCCTACGGCATCAAGACGCAGGGCGAAGATGCGCCGATCCGCAGTCTGTCGGGCGGGAACGTGCAACGCGCCGTGCTGGCGCGCGAACTCGACGGCGAAATCGACGTGCTGGTGGCAGCCAACCCTGTCTTTGGACTGGATTTCGCCGCCGTGAAGGAAATCCACACCCGCATCCTCGGCCTGCGCGAGCGTGGCGGCGCGGTGCTTCTGGTCAGCGAGGACCTGGACGAACTGCTGGAACTGGCAGACCGCATCGTGGTGATGAGTGAGGGCCGCTTTGTTTTCGAGACTTCCGCCTCCGATGCGAAGCGCGCCGAGCTAGGCGCCCACATGGGCGGAAGCACATGACCCCTACAAAACTTGACGCCAATCCCTTTCCGTACGAGTTCGACGTGGCGCACACCGCACTCGTCATCATCGACATGCAGCGCGACTTTATCGAACCCGGTGGCTTCGGTGAGAGTCTGGGCAACGACGTGGCGCTGCTCGCGGCCATCGTCCCGGCATGCCAGGCGGTGCTGCAGTCATGGCGGGGGATCGGTGGCCTGGTCGTGCACACGCGCGAAGCGCATCGCGCCGACCTGTCCGATTGCCCGCCGGCCAAGCGCAACCGCGGTAACCCTTCCCTGCGCATCGGCGACGAGGGACCGATGGGGCGCATTCTCGTGGCGGACGAGCCGGGCAACCAGATCATTCCGGCGCTCGCGCCCACTCCGGGCGAGATCGTGATCGACAAACCGGGCAAGGGAGCCTTCTACGCGACGCCCCTTCACGATCTGCTGCAGCGGGCTGGAATCACGCACCTGGTCTTCATGGGGGTTACCACCGAGGTCTGCGTGCAGACTTCGATGCGCGAGGCGAACGACCGAGGCTATGACTGCCTGTTGCTGGAAGACTGCACGGAGAGCTACTTCCCCGCCTTCAAGCAAAGTGCCGTCGACATGATGTGCGCGCAAGGTGCCATCGTGGGCTGGACTGCAGCCAGCAGCCAGTTCATGAGCGCTCTGGTCGCCCCGGATGCCGCGCAACGCTGATAGAGTCTGCTGCCGTGCACACCACCACCCGCCGACCCGCCGCAAGCCCCGAGCCGCCTCCCCACCGCTCGCGCGCGGATGAGGTGTACGAGCAGCTCAAGCGCGATGTTGCCGAGTTCAACCTGGTGCCGGGTGATCGCTTCACCGAGAACGAGTTGAGCGAGCGCCTGGGCGTCTCGCGCACGCCCGTGCGCCAGGCCCTTTTCCGGCTGCAGCAGGAAGGCTATGTCGAGGTGCTGTTTCGCAGTGGCTGGCGCGTGCTGCCCTTCGATTTCGAGCAGTTCGAGCAGCTGTACGACCTGCGCATGGTGCTGGAAACCACGGCCGCGCATCGCCTGTGCACCGACGGCCAGCGCGTGGACCGGCAGCTGCTGGATGAGCTGGTCGCGATCTGGCTGGTGCCGGCCGCCGAGCGCAGCAGCGACATGAAGCAGGTCTCGCAATGGGACGAGGAGTTCCATTGCAAGCTTGTGGCGGCGGCCGGCAATGCGGAGATGGCCCGCGTGCATCGGGACGTGACGGACCGAATTCGCATCATCCGTCGCCTGGACTTCACCAAGCAGGCGCGCATCGACGCCACGTACGAGGAGCACGCCAAGATCCTGAAGGCCATCCAGCGCAAGCGCGGCGACCAGGCCGCGATGCTGCTGCGCGCGCATATCGAGACCAGCCAGGCCGAGGTGCGCAAGATCACGTTGCACCAGGTGCACCTGGCGCGGCAGGGCAGCGTCACATCTCGCTGATGCGCTGTCCGAAGGCGTCCACTTTTTTCCAGTCGGTAAAGTCGACGTCGGTGTCGAGGGCAGTCGGGCCCTTGGTCATCCACATGATGAAGCGAATGATCATCCGGTCCCGCCAGCCGTAACGCGCGTAGACGATGCGTCCCGCGAACACCGCGAGTTCCTTCGGGCGCCAGGCACTGAGCTTGAGGAACTTCAGCATGTAGGGGTTGGTCTCGGGCGTGTTCTTCTCCGGCTTGCGCGCCACCACGTTAACGGTAAAAAATGCGTTCGGCTTCGCATCCAGCGCCTGTTTGTGCGTCTGTGCGAAGCGATAGACCTGGGGCGTGTGCTTGCCATAGCGGATGCGCGCGCCCACCACGACCTTGTCATAGGCCGCGATGTCGATGGCGGGGTCGTCATCGACGCACTTCATCGTCACGTGGTGCGAGCCCTGCTCGATCACCTGTTGCAGGTGGCGGCAGATCTCGAGCGTGTGCCCGTCGGTGGTGGAGTAGAGGATGAGGATGTGCGCCATGTCAGGCCGGATCGGTGTACAGGCCCGGCGGGTAATAGCCGATGAACTCCTCGCGCACCCGCGCGAACGGAATGTCCGACCAGAAGCCGTGGTCCTTCAGGTAGGACATGTGGCGCGTTCCCTCGCGGTTGAACTGCTGCAGCAGCGCGTGATCGCTCCCGTCGAACTCGGTGGGCGGCACGCCCAGGCGCTCGCACAGTTCCTTGTTGAAGGCCGGCGCCAGCTTGAGCCAGCGGCCCTCCAGCCATAGCGCGGCGTAGCCGTGGTGCAGGAAGACATCGCTCTTGCCCATGGCTGCCTTGAGCTTGGGAGTGGAGAGGTGGTTGACCACGTCGCTCAGCCCGATGGCGGCCGGAATGCCGTGGTAGCGCGCTACTGCTGCCAGCAGGCCCGCCTTGTGCACGCAATAGCCCCGCCCGGCTTTCACCACCGAGCTGGCCTTGAAGTTCGACGGCACCATGCGGGCGGAGAAAGGGTCATAGGGGATCAGGTCACGCACCGCGTAGTAGAGCTTCACCGCGATGTCGACCGGTGTGCTTGCCCCACCCGCTGCCTCTTGCGCGAAGCGCCGCACCGAGGGCCGGTCGAAATCAAGGAAGCGCGTGGGCTCGAGGTACGCCGGCCCCGGCTCGGGCGTTCCGTACGGGGTGAAGATGGGTGCGGCGCGCCGTGCGTCCATGGGTACTCCTGCGAATACCCAAATAGTAGCGCGCGCCGCGCGGCGCCCTCACTTCGCCTTCGGCCTGCCGTACTTCGCGGTGAACGTCGCCTTGCCGATCTGGTTGGCGTTGATCATGAACCCGGCCAATGCCGCCGTCGCGTCCGGCGGAATGTCCAGCTTGTCGGTCTTCAGGGCATACACGGTGAAGATGTAGCGGTGCGGCTTGTCGCCCTCGGGTGGGCACATGCCACCCCAACCGGCGACGCCATAGTCGATGCGCACATGGCTCGCGCCCTTGGGCAGCTTGGCGCCGCCGACGGCGCCCGCGTCGGCGGGCAACTCGGTCACGTTCGCGGGGAGGTTGATCACCGTCCAGTGCCACCAGCCGGAGCCCGTGGGCGCGTCAGGGTCGTACACCGTGACGGCGAAGCTCTTTGTGTCCTTGGGCGCGCCGCTCCACTTGAGCGCCGGCGACTTGTTCTCGCCCGAACAGCCGAAGCCGTTGAACTCGAACTTCTTGTCGATCGTCGAATTGGGCTTGATGTCGGGGCTGGTCAGGGTGAAGCCGGCGGCTTGCGCCGCCGGGACCATACCGATGAGCGCTGCTGCGAGAAGGGTGTTCTTCATGGTTGTTCCTGCAGGTGGGGATGGGATTGGGAATGATGCTACGAAGCCCGGCGTTTTGCCATCCCGCGCGGTGCAGGAGAATCGGCCTCGCATATTGGGCCCCTTATTCGCGCGTCCGGAAACGGCCAGCGCAATCGCCGTGAACGGGGCACCATGGCGGCTCCACTCATCCACAGCCATGACTGCCGCACTGCCCCGCTGCTTCACCGCCCTCGCCGGTTCCAACCTGGCTGCCCAGTCGGCCGAGCAACTGAGCCTGGCCGCGGTGCCCCTGGTGGCAGTGCTCGCGCTGGGCGCGGGGCCGGGCGAGATCGGCACGCTGGCCGCCGTGCAGACCTTGCCCTTCCTGCTGCTGTCGATTCCGCTCGGCGTGTTGGCTGACCGCGTGTCGCGGCGGCGTTTGATGGCCTGGGCCGAAGGGCTACGGGCCCTGTCGCTCATTGCCTTGCTGGCTATGGTGGTGACGGGCCAGCTCTCCATCGTTGGGTTGGCGATTCTGGGCTTTGCCGGCGCTGTGGGCACCGTTGGTTTCAGCGTGGCAGCGCCGGCGTTGGTGCCTGCGCTGGTGCCGCGCGAACTGCTCGGCCGCGCCAACGGCCGGCTCGAGCTGGCGCGCAGTGCCGCGTATGCGGGCGGGCCGGCGCTGGCAGGCGCCCTGGTGGCATGGGCCGGGGCATCGGCCGCGTTCGTCATCGCCGCCGTGCTGTCGGCCTCCGCTGTTGCGCTGCTCTGGGGCCTCGCCGAGCCTGTGCGTGCGGCGGCACCGGCGCGCCATCCGATGCTCGAGATCAAGGACGGCGCGCAGTTCGTCTGGGGCCAGGTCTACCTGCGCCCGATGCTGCTGACGGGTGTGGCCTGGAACATCTCGTGGTTCGTCCTGCAGGCGGCGTACGTGCCTTACGCCGTGCGCGCGCTGGGCCTGAGTGCGCAGGCCGTCGGCGTGACGCTGGCCGGCTACGGCGGGGGGATGGTGGTGGGCGCGCTGCTTGCCTCGCGCGTGGTCGGCGCCATGCCGTTCGGCCGGGCCATCCAGCTCGGGCCGGCTGTCTCGGTGCTGGCCGCCGCGGCGATGGTGGCGACGCTCATCATGCCCAGCGGCGTGCTGGCGGCCGCTTCTTTCTTCCTCTTCGGCGTGGGGCCGATAGTCTGGACGATCACGTCGACCACGCTGCGTCAGAGCATCACACCCGACCGGATGCTGGGCCGCGTCTCGTCGGTCTTCCTCACGGTGAACGCGGGCGCGCGGCCGGTCGGCGCTGGGCTGGGCGGCGTTGTCGGCGCCGCTTGGGGCGAGCCGGCATGCCTGTGGCTGGCGCTGGCGGGCTTCGTCATCCAGGCCGCGGTGATTTTCACTTCGGCGCTCGGCGGGCTGCGGCTGCTGCCCGAGGCGCACGCGGCCTGAGCTCGCTAGGCCCGTAACAACTCCTTTCGGGTCGTATAAGAACCGCTCCTGCGCGAACTGGGACCGTTACAAGGTGACGAGATGCGCTCCAGCAGCGCCGCCATCGGTTGCGGGTTGGGATATGCGGGCTGGCACATGATGCGCAGGCAGCCGTTTTGCGTTAGCGGGCAACTGGCCCAACCCTGCTTGGCATGCGTCGCAAACCATTCGGATGCGCGCTTGTGATGGATGTGGTTGCGGTCGTGGAGCGCAATCAGGACGGTGACGTCGAGCAGCGCCCGCATCAAACGCCTTCTTCATCCCGGAGACGGTCGATCAATTCGTTCCTCAATGTCCAGTGTGGTGCGCATGACGCTCAGCCATTGGCCAAGTGCTTGCCGACGATGCCCGCCAGCTCGAACATCGTCACCTGCGGCTTGCCGAACACCGGCAGCAGCTTGGCGTCGGCGTTGATCGCGCGCTTGTTCGTCGCGTCCTGCAGGCCGTTGGCCTTGATGTAGTCCCACAGCTTCTTGATGACTTCGGTGCGCGCCACCGGTTCGGCGCCGATCACCGCAGCAAGTTCTGCGCTCGGCTTCAGGCCGGCACCGGGCTTGCGCGGGGCCTTCGGCGCGGCGGCTTTCTTCGCCGGAGCCGCTTTTTTGGCAGCGGGAGCCTTCTTGGCTGCGGTCTTGGCGGGCGCGCCCCTCACCCCAGCCCTCTCCCCAGAGGGAAGAGGGGGTTTGGTGCCCGCCGCCGGCTTGCGCGGCGGGAACTTGGAGGGCGCGAATTCGAAAGTCACCTTGCCCTCGTCCTTGTTCCATGCGAGGAAGGCCTTGAAGGCCCTGCGTGTTCGCATGGAGACGAACTTGTCCAGCAGGTCGGTCTTGCCGGTCTCCAGCAGCTTGCTCATCTGCTCGCGCGCCACCGGCTGCTGCAGGATCACCTGGCCGGTCTTGAAGTCGCAGGTCGGCGTGGGTTGCCCGGTGGTGGGAACCGACTTCTCGCACACGTAGTTCTTGCCGTGTTCGAAGACGCGCCCGCCGCACTTGGGGCAATTGCCCAGCGGCTGCTGCGCGCTGAAGTCGACGATCTCGCCGGTCTCCGCGCCGTTCTTGTCGTCGCCGAAGTCGAACTCCAGTTTCCAGTTCTTTTCCTCATCGTTGTATTTCAGGACGATCTCGGACGTGAAGGGCCAGCCCGCCTTCGAGCGGAAGCCTTCCAGCGGGCCGATCTTCTTGTCGCGCAGCAGCTGCTCGACCTCCGCCGCATCGAAGGTGCGCCCCGCGGGCGTCTTGCCGAACGAGAAGCCGCAGGCGTCTTCGCCCGTGCCGCTCTTGCCCGTGCACGTGAAGCGGCGGTAGTTTTCCTTCACAATGCCGCCGCAATTCGGGCACGGCGTCGCGAGTGTCGCGTAGTCGCCGGGCACGGTGTCGCGGTCGTATTCCTTGGCTTTCTTGACGATGTGCTTGGTCATCTCGCCGATCTCGCGCATGAACGTTTCGCGCGAGAGCTTGCCGTGTTCCATCTGGGCCAGCTTGTATTCCCAGTCGCCTGTCAATTCCGGCTTGGAGAGTTCCTCCACGCCCAGGCCGCGCAGGAGCGTCATCAGCTGGAACGCCTTGGCCGTGGGGATCAGCTCGCGCCCTTCGCGGAACATGTACTTCTCGTTGATCAGGCCTTCGATGATGGAGGCGCGCGTGGCCGGCGTGCCCAGCCCTTTCTCCTGCATCGCTTCGCGCAGCTCGTCGTCGTCGATCAGCTTGCCCGCGCCTTCCATCGCACCCAGCAACGTCGCTTCCGAGTAGCGCGCGGGCGGGCGCGTCTTCAGCGCTTTGGGCTCGACGACATCGGCGCGCACCATTTCGCCGGGCTTCACCGGCACGAGCGCCTGGCCCTTGTCGCCCTCCTTGGCGTCCGCCACTTCGGCGGCGGCTTCCTTGCCCCAGATTGCGAGCCAGCCCGGCTTGACCAGCACCTTGCCCTCGGTCTTGAAGCTGTGGCCCAAGGCCTGCGAGATGCGCGTAGTCACCATGAACTCGGCGCTCGGGAAGAACACCGACAGGAAGCGCCTGACGACCAGGTCGTACAGCTTCTGCTCGGCTTCGGACAGGCCGCTGGGGGCCTGCAGCGTCGGGATGATGGCAAAGTGGTCGCTGACCTTGGCGTTGTCGAAGATGCGTTTCATGGGCTTGACGTAGCCCTCGTCGACGGCCTGCTTGGCGAAGGGCGCAAGGTGCCGCATGCCGCTGGTGGCCAGCATCCCCATCGTGTTGTGCACGACGGCCACATAGTCTTCCGGCAGGTGGCGCGAGTCGGTTCGCGGATAGGTCAAGGCCTTGTGGCGCTCGTACAGGCTCTGCGCCAGTGCCAGCGTCGTCTTTGCCGAGAAGCCGAAGCGGCCGTTGGCCTCTCGTTGCAGGGACGTGAGGTCGAACAGTGCAGGCGAGGCTTGCGTGATCGGCTTGGACTCCTCCGTGACCGTAGCCGCCTTGCCGCGCACGGCGTCGGCGATCGCCTGCGCCTCCTTCTGCGACCAGACGCGGTCGGCCTTGATCTCGGCGTCTTCGGGGTTCTTCTTCCACTTCGGGTCGAACCACTTCGCGTTGTACTCACCCGCTTCCGCGAGGAAGGTGGCGTGGATTTCCCAGTAGTCGCGGCTGATGAATTTGCGGATCTGCTCTTCGCGCTCGACCACCACGGCCAGCGTCGGCGTCTGCACCCGCCCCACGGTGGTGAGGAAGAAGCCGCCGTCGCGCGAGTTGAAAGCGGTCATCGCGCGGGTGCCGTTGATGCCCACCAGCCAGTCGGCTTCGGAGCGCGAGCGCGCGGCATCGGCCAGGCCGGCCATCTGCTTGTCGCTGCGCAGCTGCTCGAAACCCTCGCGGATGGCCTGCGGCGTCATCGACTGCAGCCACAGCCGCTTGACCGGCTTGCCCAGCGGCTTGGCGCCGCCGGCGAACTGCTCGATCAGGCGGAAGATGAGCTCACCTTCGCGCCCCGCGTCGCAGGCGTTGACGAGATCCGTCACGTCCTTGCGCTTGGCAAGCCTCACCACCGCGTTCAGCCGCGATTTGGTCTTGTCCACCGGCTTCAGGTCGAAATACGGCGGGATGACCGGCAAGTGCGCGAAGCTCCATTTGCCCCGCTTGACGTCGAACTCTTCCGGCGCCTGGATCTCGACCAGATGGCCGACAGCACTGGTCACGATGTACTTCTCGCTCTCGAAATGCTCGTCGTGCTTGTCGAACTTGCCTGCTACGGGCGTGAGTGCCCGCACGATGTCCTGTGCCACCGACGGCTTCTCGGCAATTACCAAAGTCTTAGTCATGCTCGCTCATCAATCCTGTGTTCCCCGAAGCTTTCAGTCACGGCGACCTCCAGCCTCCTTACAATCGGCGCTTCCCGCGCGCGTACGCGCACGCGCCCGCGCGTACGTGCACATTCAAATTAACAGAGTTTTCGTAATGGCAGAAAAAGCAGTCAATGGCAGGGTTACCGAGGCGGCTACGTCGGGGGCCGCCCCCGAAGTGAAGCGGGGCGCCGGCTTTTCCGCCAGCCGCAGGATCCAGGTGCGCCGCTCGGGCGTGCACGGCAAGGGCGTATTTGCCCTGCAGGATATAGCCGAGGGGGAAACCATTATTGAATATGTCGGCCAGATCATCACCTGGAAGGAAGCCCAGCGCCGGCATCCGCACGATCCGAAGGACCCGAACCATACGTTTTACTTCCACGTGGACGAAAAGCGTGTGATCGACGCCAAGGTGGGGGGCAACTCCTCGCGCTGGATCAACCACTCCTGCGACCCGAACTGCGAGGCCGACGAGGACGAAGGCCGCGTGTTCATCAAGGCGCTGCGTAACATCAAGGCTGGCGACGAGCTCAACTACGACTACGGCTTGATCATCGACGAGCGCTATACGCCCAAGCTCAAGGCCGAATATCCTTGCTGGTGCGGCTCGGCCAACTGCCGCGGCACGTTGCTGGCGCCCAAGCGCAGGTCCCGGAAGTGATCTGGCCGAGTGAAGCCATCTGGGAGGCGGTATCGCCGCTCCTGCCCGGCTTCACCGTGGAGGTCCTGCCCGAAATCGACTCGACCAACACCGAGCTGATGCGCCGGGCACGCGCCGGCCAGCTCGAGCCGGTGCTGCTGGTGGCTGAGCAGCAAACAGCCGGCCGAGGCCGCCTTGGCCGAGGCTGGGTAAGCCAAGCTGGCGATTCATTGACCTTTTCACTGGGCATGCCGCTGGCGCCGAAGGACTGGTCCGGGTTATCACTCGCGGTCGGTGTGAGCCTCGCCGAGAGCCTCGACCCCCGCGTGCGGCTCAAGTGGCCCAACGACCTGTGGCTGGACGACCGCAAGCTGGCCGGGGTCCTCATCGAGACCGCCACCTTTGGCGACGGCCGAGACGGCGGGCGCTACGCCGTGGTCGGTGTCGGCATCAACATCGCGCCGCGCGACGCGGCGGGCCTGTCCACGCCGCCGGCCTGCCTGCATGAATTGCTGCCGGGCGTGACGGCCGGCGAGGCCCTGGGCCGCGTGGCCGCGCCCCTCGTGCTGGCGGTGCAGGCGTTCGAAACGTTCGGCTACGGTCCGTTCCAGGCTCGCTTCAACGCGCGCGATGCCCTGCGCGAGCGCGCAGTGGCGTTGTCCGATGGCACGGCCGGCACCGCCCACGGCACGACCGAGCGCGGCGCCCTGCTGGTGCATACAGCCGCCGGAATGAAAACCGTCGCAAGCTCTGAAGTGAGCGTACGCCCCGCTGTCTGACCATGGCCTCCACGCTTGTCACTTCGTGTACTTCGCTGCCCCCCGAGGGGGCTTCAGCCGCGTTGGGGCGGCCTGGCGCCGATTGATCATGCTGCGTCTTGTCGTGCTTATCCTCCTGCTGGCCAACGCTGCCTATTTGGCCTGGTCGCAGAATCTGCTCGCGCCCTGGGGCATCGCGCCCGCGCAGCAGTCAGAGCCGCAGCGGTTGAACCAGCAGATCAAGCCGCAGATACTGCGCATCCTGCCCGCCGAGGAAGCCCGCCGCACGGAGTTGACAGCGGCAGGGCTGCGCGCCGCCGACTGCCTGCAAGCGGGACCGCTGGACGAGGGCCAGTCTGCCAGCCTCAAACAGGCTCTGGCGCCCTGGCCGGCCGGTTCCTGGGCGTTGGAATCGGCGGTCCAGCCCGCGCGCTGGATCGTCTACATGGGCAAATACCTCAGCACCGAAAACGCCAGCCGCAAGAAAGCCGAATTGCGGCAGCTGGGCGTGTCCTTCGAGCCCTTGGCGGACCCGGCGCTGGAACCCGGGCTGTCACTGGGCGGTTACGCCAGCGAGGCCGAAGCCACCCGCCAGATTGACTCGCTGGCGCAGCGCGGCGTGCGCACCGCCAAAGTGGTGCAGGAACGCGCCGAGGCGCGCGGGCTGATGCTCAAGCTGCCGGCGGTGGATGACACCCTGCGCGCGCGGCTGGATGAATTGAAGACGGGGCTGGGCGGCAATAGCTTGCGTACCTGCCGTTGAGAAACCAAGGAACCGATCGATGACTCTCAAACTTTATTTCGCGCCGGGCGCATGCTCCTTCGTACCCCACACGCTGCTGGAGACCGCCGGGGAGCCGTTCGAGCCAATGCTGGTCAAGCTGCACAAGGGCGAGAATCTCTCGCCCGAATACAAGGCCCTGAACCCGAATGCGCAGGTGCCGGTGCTGGTGGACGGCGGTGAGACGATCACGCAGATCGTCGCGATCATCTGCCATCTCGACGCGCACTTCCCGCAATGCAATTTTCTGCCGCGCGAGCCGCTGGCGCGCACCCGCGCGCTGGAGACGCTGTGCTGGATGAACAACACCGTGCACCCGACGTTCACGCACGTGTTCATGCCGTACAAGTTCGCCGAGAACAAAGCAGCGCAGGCCGAGATCAAGGCGTTCGCCGCGAAGGCCTACGGGACGATGCTGGGCGAGATCGAGGCGATGGCCGCGAAGGCCGCGGGCGAGGGCAGGCCGTACCTCGGCGGGGAGCATTTTGGCCCGATCGACGCTTACGCGCTGACCTTGTTGCGCTGGGGTGGTTTCGCGGGCTATGACCCGCAGGGCTTTCCGTCGCTATGGGCGCTGGTGCAGCGCGTGGCGCAGCTGCCTGCGGTGGCTCGGGCGATCGAGCGCGAGCGCCTGCAGCTCAATGTCTACAAGGCGGCCTGAGCCGCGGCCTCGTTGGCCGCGTTGTCTTCCTCGTCCAGCACGAAGCGCACGCTGACCCGCGTGCCGGGCGGCACGTGGCCGGGGCGCGCGTCCTCCAGCTTGATCTCGGCGTGGTGCTGGCGAGCGATCTCCAGCACGATCGGCAAGCCCAGGCCTGAGCCGTCCACGTTAGTGCCCAGCGCGCGATAGAAGGGCTGCAGCACCAGTTCCCGCTCGGCCTCCGGAATGCCGGGGCCGGAATCTTCCACCTGCAGCACCAGCACGTGGCCGAAGGGGTCGGCCAGCACTCGTGCGGTGATGACGCCTGGATGCTCGGCGCTGGAGGGCGTGTAGCTGATCGCGTTGTCCAGCAGGTTGCGGATCATTTCCTTGAGCAGCGTGGGGTTGCCTTGCAGCGTGACGCCCGGCGCGCCGGGACTGGCGCCGTCGTAGCCCAGGTCCACGTGCCGGTCCATTGTGCGCGGCACGGAGTCCTGCACCACTTCCATCGTCAGCTTCGCCAGGTCACAGGGCTGGCGTGCGAAAGTCTGTCCGCTGCTCTCGGCGCGTGCCAGCGACAGCAGCTGGTTGACGGTGTGGGTCGCGCGGATGCTCGAGCGGCCGATCTGCTTCAAGGACTGCTTGAGCTCCTCGGCGTTGAAGGCCTCGCGCTGGGCGAGGTCGGCCTGCATGCGCAGGCCCGCGAGCGGCGTCTTCAGCTGGTGCGCGGCATCTGCGAGAAAGCGCTTCTGCGTCGCGATCGAATCCTTCAGGCGCGTCAGCAGGTCATTGACCGACGACACCAGCGGCGCGACTTCGAGCGGCACCGTGGTGTCGTCCAGCGGGCTCAGGTCGTCGGGCTTGCGCGCACGAATGCGTTCCTCCAGTTGCGACAGCGGCTTTATGCCGCGCACGAGCGCGAGCCACACCAGCAGCACCGCCATCGGCAGGATCACGAACTGCGGCAGCATCACGCCCTTGATGATCTCTGTGGCCAGCACGGAGCGTTTCTCGCGCGTTTCGGCCACCTGCACCAGCGACGGCTGCGCACCGGGCAGGTCCAGCCGCACCCAGGTGTAGGCGACGCGAACATCCAGCCCGCGCATCTCGTCGTCGCGCAGCCGCACTTCGCCGATCAGCGGCGTCTCGTCCTCCGGAGGATGGGGGAAGTCGCGCTCGCCGGAGAGGAATTCGTTCTGTGGCCCCAGCACCTGGTAGTAGACCTGGTCGGAATCGTCCGCGCGCAGGATCTCGCGCGCGGGCTGCGGCAGGTTGAACACCACGCGCTGGTTCTGCACCGAGACCAGCTGCGCCAGCGCCTGCACGTTGAACTCCAGCGCGCGATCGAACGGCTTGCCGGCAATGTTCTGCGCCACCAGCCAGGTCAACGCCAGGCTGACCGGCCACAGCAAAAGCAGCGGCGTGAGCATCCAGTCGAGGATCTCGCCAAACAGCGAGCGCTGCTCACGCTGGAAAATCTTCATGAGCGCCGACGGGCCGCCCCTAGGCGCGAGGGCTCCCTCGGGGGGCAGCGCAGGCGCGCAGCGCCAAGCGTGGGGGCCATGTTCAATTCGGGATTTTCTCGAGGCAGTATCCCAGACCGCGAACGGTAGCGATGCGTATCGGGCCTTTCTCGATCTTCTTGCGCAGGCGGTGGATGTACACCTCGATCGCGTTGTTGCTGACCTCTTCGCCCCATTCGCACAGCCGCTCGACCAGCTGGTCCTTGCTCACCAGCCGGCCGGCTCGCTGAAGCAGCACTTCAAGCAGGCCCAACTCGCGCGCCGACAGTTCGATCATCTTTCCGTCGATCGTGGCGACGCGGCCGGCCTGGTCGTACACCAGCGGGCCATGCTTGATGGTGCTGCTGGCGCCGCCCATGCCTCGGCGCGTGAGGGCGCGCACCCGCGCTTCCAGCTCCTGCAGGCTGAACGGCTTGGCCATGTAATCGTCGGCGCCGTAGTCCAGGCCCTTGACGCGCTCTTCGACGCCGTCGGCCGCGGTGAGGATCAGCACCGGCAGCGCGGAGCCGCGGCCGCGCAGCTTGCGCAGTACTTCGAGCCCGTGCATCTTGGGCAGGCCCAGGTCGAGGATCAGGAGGTCGAACTCGTTGTTGGTCATGAGCGCTGCGTCGGCTTCGGAGCCGCTGGACACGTGGTCCACCGCGGCGCCGGAGGCGCGCAGGGTCCTCAGGAGACCATCCGCCAGCACCTGGTCGTCTTCGGCAATCAGAATCCGCATCGCTGTCTCCTGTTCGGCGCCGTCGGCATGCAACGGGGGCGCTCCTGTTCAAATTCTAGGCTTCCACTCCCTACTTGGCACTGACGGACGCTCCGCCACCGCGTTCATGCCGAAGGACCAGCATAAGCCTCCAGTCCGATCATGACCACGGTAGCGACCTGCTGACCCACCTCGGCACGGAACTCCGCCTCCGCCTGCGCGACCGCTTCCTTGAACGCTTGCAGCCAGGCGAGGCCTGTCGGCGTGAAGCGGACCCTGCGCGCGCGAGCGTCGAGCGGATCGGCCTCGCGCGACACGAGGCCCCAGGCTTCGCACTGGTCCACCAGGTCGCCCATTGCCTGCTTGCTCATGCCGGCGCGTTGCGCAAGTTCGGTCAGGCGCGAGCCTTCGAGCGCGAGATGCCGCGTGACGTGCACATGGGCCGCGCTGACCTGCGATCGCGCAGCGAGATTCGACAAGGCCAGAGGCACGTCTATGTTGTGCGCCATCAGGCCGAGCACGCGCTCGTCGAAGCGGCGGGCGGCGTGCCCCAGCAGGCGGCCCAGGTGGGTGAGGCGCCAGCTGTCGTCAGCGATCGAGGTGATTTCGGGCATTCGGAATATCGTAAGGCAAACTGACGAAAAAACTCGTTTACTTATTTCAACCGGTCGCGTTAAAGTACTGGTCAAGCATCCAGCCTGTGAATACGACCACTGGATGAGACGCCTCAACCTGTTGATTCTCAAGGAGATTTTTTAAATGGATGCTCAAGTCAAGGGAACCCGTATCGCCGCCGACAGCGAAAAGTCCAAGGCGCTGCAAGCCGCGCTGGCCCAGATCGACAAGCAGTTCGGCAAGGGCACGATCATGCGGCTGGGTGAGGGCGAGAAGCTGGAGGACATCCAGGTGGTTTCCACCGGTTCGCTCGGCCTGGACATCGCCCTGGGCGTCGGCGGCCTGCCGCGCGGCCGGGTGATCGAGATCTACGGCCCGGAATCGTCGGGCAAGACCACCCTCACGCTGCAGGTCATCGCCGAGATGCAGCGTCAGGCCGGCCAATGCGCCTTCATCGACGCCGAGCACGCGCTGGACGTGCAGTACGCCCAAAAGCTGGGCGTCAACCTGTCGGACCTGCTGATCAGCCAGCCCGACACCGGCGAGCAGGCCCTGGAAATCTGCGACAGCCTGGTGCGCTCCGGCGCGGTGGATCTGATCGTCATCGACTCGGTTGCCGCGCTCACGCCCAAGGCCGAAATCGAGGGCGAGATGGGCGATTCGCTGCCCGGCCTGCAGGCCCGCCTGATGAGCCAGGCGCTGCGCAAGCTCACCGCCACCATCAAGAAGACCAACTGCATGGTCATCTTCATCAACCAGATCCGCATGAAGAT
>JAQZBU010000145.1 GCA_029237735.1 Ramlibacter sp.
TTCTTGCGCTTGCGCTCGGCGGTGGGCTTCTCGTAGAACTCGCGGGCGCGCAGTTCGGTCAGCAGGCCGAGCTTCTCGATGGTGCGCTTGAAGCGGCGCAGGGCCACGTCAAAGGGCTCGTTTTCTTTTACACGGATCGTCGTCATCAGCTAATGAATTCCAAATTTGTGCAGAAAGCGGGTGCCTGGGAAGATCGGGGCCCGGACAGCGCTATATCTGCGGTGTTCCCCGACTGATGGTGATCAGGCCGTCGGGGTATTGCCAGCAAAGCCCGTTATTATAGCCCCGTTGGAGAGGGCTGCAACCCGCATGGCCTGCGCGCACGCGTAGGCGCTGGCCCAGGCCCACTGGAAGTTGTAACCGCCGAGCCAGCCGGTGACATCCACCACCTCTCCGATGAAGTACAGGCCGGGTTGATTCGACTCCATCGTTTGCGAGGACAGGACGCGCGTATCGACGCCACCGGCAGTGACTTCCGCCTTCTTGTAGCCCTCCGTGCCCGAGGGGACGAGCGTCCAGTGCGCCAGCCGGTCGGCCAGCAAGGCCAGGGCCTTGTCGCTCGCCTCGGCGATGGGCCGCTGCCAGGCTGGCTCCTGTTGTACCCAGGTGTCGGCCAACCGGGACGGAACGAATGCCGTGAGCTCGTTCCCGATGAGCTTGCGCGAGGTCGCCTTGGCGCGCAGCAGTTCCTCGTGCAAGGCCGTTTCCGGCGCCAGGTCGATGCGAATTGGCTGGCCCTCGCGCCAATAGCTGGAGATCTGCAGGACGGCCGGGCCGCTCAGGCCGCGATGGGTGAACAGCAGGTCTTCGTGAAAGACGATGCGGCCCTTTTTCTCGCCGGTTTCGATCGCAACGGGCAAGGACAGGCCCGCCAGCTGGGAGTAGGGGGCCCAGCTGTCGCCGTCGAAGGTCAAGGGCACCAGGGCCGGACGAGGCTCCACGATGCGCAGGCCGAACTGACGGGCAACTCGATAGCCGAAATCCGTCGCGCCGATCTTCGGGATCGAGAGCCCGCCGGTGGCGATGACGACGTGGCGTGTTTCCACCGGCCCTCGATTCGTCGTGACCAGGTAACGCGGGCCTGACGCGCCCGCCCCGTCCAGCGCCGTGACCTCGCGCACCCCGCAAGGCTGCCAGCGCGTCACGCCGCCGGCCTCGCATTCGGCGAGCAGCATGGCGATGAAGTCATCGGACGAGCGGTCGCCGAACAGCTGGCCCTTGTGCTTCTCGTGAAAGGGGATGCCGTAACGCTGCACGAGGGCGATGAAGTCCTGCGGGGTGTAGCGGGACAGGGCGGAGCGGCAGAACTGCGGGTTCTCGCCGATGAAGTGCTTGTGCGGTGCGCGCGGATCGAGGTCGCGGTTGGTGAAGTTGCAGCGCCCGCCCCCGGAGATGCGGATCTTCTCGCCGACTTTCTCGCTGTGATCGATGAGAAGAACCTTCAGGCCCAGTTGCCCCGCCACCCCGGCACAGAACAGGCCGGCCGCGCCGGCGCCGATGATGACGGCGTTAAAGGATTGCATGGGCAGGGAGTGTAGGGCGCGCGATGCCCTCACCCCAGCCCTCTCCCCGCAGGGGCGAGGGAGCAAGTCAGGCCGCGCGGAACTGCGCCGGGGCGGCCGCCGCTGCGGCGACGCCGCTGATCACATCGCCCACGACGATCACTGAGGGGCTGGCAAGTTGTTCGCGTGCGATGGTGGCGTTCAGTTCGCCCAGCGTCGTGATGGCTTGGCGCTGGTCGGGCAGGCTGGCGCGCTGCACGACCGCCACGGGCGTGGACGCGGGCAGGCCGGTGAGCAGTTCGTCCTGGATGCGCGCTGCGCCGCTGACGCCCATGTAGATCACCAGCGTCAGTTTGGCGTCGCGGGCCGTGGCCGCGAGCGCGCGCCAATCCGTGCCCGGCGAGCCGGGGTGGGCATGCCCCGTGACGAAGACGACGCCGTGCGCGTGTTCGCGGTGCGTGAGCGGCACGCCCAGCGATGTAACGGCGGCAAGCCCCGAGGTGATGCCGTTGACCACCTGCACGTCGATGCCCGCGGCTTGCAGGTGTTCCACCTCCTCGCCGCCGCGGCCGAAGATGAACGGGTCACCGCCCTTGAGGCGAACGACGTTTTCACCCTCGCGGGCAGCCATGACCATCAGCTTTTCGATGAAGGCTTGCGGCGTGCTCTTGCAGCCGCCGCGCTTTCCGACGTGGATGACGCGCGCGCCGGGCGATGCGAACGCCACGATCTCGGGGTTGACCAGGTCGTCGACGAGCAGCACCGTCGCGCCCTGGATGGCCTTGAGGGCCTTCAAGGTCAGCAGTTCCGGGTCGCCGGGGCCGGCGCCAACGAGGGTTACTTTTCCGGTGCTCATGTCGTTTGGAGGGTGGGTGTGTCTGCCGATGCGAGACGCAAGATGTGTTCCACCTGCAAGCCCATCGACGTCGGCACAGGCTTGCGCCCGGCCAGCACGTCCTGAATGTACGCCGCGGTGGTTTCGGCATCGATCTCTCGTGGCAAGTCCGGCAGATCCGTAAGGGTACCTTTTTGACCCACCTCGAGGGTGATGCGGCGGCCGGCGACGAAGCCATCCATCTGCGGCATGCGCCGGGCGTCCGCCACGGCTTCCCCTTCGGTGCCGCGCAGCAGCAGGGCCGTGGACCCCATTAGCTCGAACACGGCGCCCATCGAGATCGCGTACTCGGGATGGGTGTAGCTGCTGACGATCACGGCTGCGCCCGCACACGGGTTCATCAGCTTCACCAAGCTGTGGCTGGAGTTGCGCAGGCCCACGGCGCGGCGCACGTCGAGCAGGCGCTTCAGGCCGGGCGAAAGCAGTTCCGTGGGCGCGTAAGCCGCCTCGCCCGAGGCGATGGCGCGGATCGCGGGCAGCGGATGGATGCCCAACGCCTGCAGCACGTGCGGAACGAAAACGCGGCTCGATTCCGTGGCGGTGCCATGGATGAGCACGGGCAGGCCCTGGCGCGCGACGAGCAGGGCCAGCAGCGGCGTGAGCACGGGCAGCTTGCGGGCACCGTTGTAGCTGGGGAGCACGACGAGGGGCTTCTCGCCCGCGGGAATGCGGTTCAGCCGGGCATAGGTGGCATCCAGAAAGCCGGCCATCTCCTCGGCCGTCTCGCCCTTGATGCGCATGGCCAGGCAGAAGGCGCCTACTTCGAGGTCCGTCACGGCGCCATCGACCACCTGGCCGAACAGGTCGGCCGCCTGCTCACGCCCGAGCGAACGCGCGCCCTGCTTGCCGCGGCCGATTTCCTTGATGTACTGGCTGATGCCCATGGGTTGGGATTGTCCGCGAAGCCTCATGACTTGAGGCTATTTGGCGAATCACGCCTACGCGGCTTGCCGCAGCGGAAGGAAGGAGCGGACGATGCGCTTGAGCTCGGGCACGCAGGAGCCGCAATTGGTACCGCAACGCAACTCGCTTTGGAGCGAATCCAGCCGCGTCGCCTCGGGGCCTGTGCAGCCCGCCAAGTGATCCGAGATGTCGGTATCCGTCACGTTGAAGCAGGTGCAGACCTGCTTGCCGCGTGACTGCAACGCCACGGGCGGCTTTGCGCCGGGGACCAGCAGCAGGCGGCCATAGGTCTGTGCGGGTAGTTCCTCCTGCAGCAGCGTGCTGATCCAGGCCTGCGCGCTGGTGTCGCCGGCCAGCACGAAACTCTCCAGCCGCGCCTCCTCGCCGCGGCGCACGAGGCGCATGGCGCGGCGCTGGCCCTTCTTGCGGTCCGCATAGCGCAGCGTGTCGGCGCCCGCAAGGCCCATCAGGGTTTCGATGCGGGCCAGCAACTCGTCGGGCGGGGCTTCGTGCGCGGCGGCTCGCAGCAAGACACCGCTTCGCTCGCGGCCGAACGGCACGCACGAGGCAAACGGGAACAACGCCATCACCTGCTTGAGCTCTTCCCGGGCGTGCAGGGCCTCGCCATCGGGAAGCCATGCGACGGCCAGCAGGGACCAGGGCAGTTCGGCCTTGAGGATCTTCACGGCCGCATGTTTCAGTTCGGGCTGCTTGGACGTCGGGCAATAGGCGGATGTGGTGAGCGCGTTCACGCCGGCGAGCGGCGACCCGGTGCTGGAGCAGCCGCCCAGAAATTCCGGCCCCCAGTGCATCGCCATGAATGCCTGGCCCATGCCGACCTGCTCGCTGGCTTCTACCGGCACGACGATGGAGCCGCGCTTGCTCGTCACATGAACGAGGTCGCCATCCTTCAAGAGGCGCCGCGCCATGTCTTGCGCATGCATCTGGATCGCGGGCTCGGCAACGTGGCCGAAAAGGCGGCCGAGCGTGCCTGTGCGGCTCATTCCGTGCCACTGGTCACGCAGGCGTCCGGTCGTGAGCGCGAAGGGATAGCGGGCCTCGCGCGGTTCGGCCACCGGCTGATAAGCGACGTTGGCAAAGCGGGCTTTGCCATCCAGCGTCTGGAAAACGCCGTCCTCGTAGAGGCGCGGCTTGCCTTGGGCTTCCCCCGCCGCCATGGGCCACTGCAAGGGCGCCTGGTCGAGCAGGGCATAGCTCATACCCGTGATGTCCAGGTCACGGCCGCGGGTGGATTCGCGGTGTTCGTTCCAGATTTGTTCGGCGCCGGCCGTTTCATCGGCCAGCGAATAGGGGAAGAGCGTCGGCTGGCCGGGGCGCAGCTCGTGTTCGAGCCGGTGCGCGAACTCGACGGCAATCGACCAGTCATGGCGCGTGCCTGCTGGCTTGGGAATGGCAGGGCGGACGCGGCTGATGCGGCGTTCGCTGTTGGTGACGGTGCCGGACTTCTCGCCCCAGGTGGTGGCCGGCAGGAGGAGGTCGGCGTAGTCGCAGGTGGCAGTGGTCGAGAACGCCTCTTGCACGACGACGAATTCGGCGCGCTGCAAGGCGCGTCGCACGGTGGCCTGGTCCGGCATGGACTGCGCGGGGTTCGTGCACGCGATCCACAGGGCCTTGATCTCGCCGTCGGCCGCGGCCTGGAACATCTCCACTGCCGTCTTGCCCGGTTTTTCGGGAACCGAAGGAACACCCCACAGTGCGGCCACCTCGGCACGATGCTGCGGGTTGGCAAGGTCACGATGCGCCGACAGCAGGTTGGCCAGGCCGCCGACTTCACGCCCGCCCATCGCGTTGGGCTGACCGGTGAGCGAGAACGGGCCGGCGCCCGGCTTGCCGATCTGCGCGGTGGCGAGGTGGAGGTTGATGAGCGCGGCGTTCTTGGCAGAGCCGCTCGAAGATTGGTTCAGGCCCTGGCAGTAGAGGCTCAGGGTTGCGCCCGAGGTGGCGAACAGCTTCGCCGCGGTGAACAGGTCTTCCTTGGAGATGCCGCAAACCTGCGCGACAAGGTCGGGCGTGCATTCGCGCACCGTGGCTTTCAGCTCGTCGAAGCCGGTGGTGTGCGCGTCGAGGTAGTCCTGGCGCACCCACCCTTCCCACAACATGACGTGCAGCATGCCGTGGAACAGCATGATGTCGGTGCCCGGTTGCAGGGGCAAGTAAAGATCCGCGATCTCGGCCGTGTCGGTGCGGCGAGGGTCACAGACGATGATTTTCAGGCGGGGGTTGGCCGCCTTGGCGTCCTCGATGCGGCGAAACAGGATGGGATGGGCCCAGGCCGTGTTGCTGCCCGCGATGAAGATGCACTGCGCATGCTTCACGTCGTCGTAGCAGTTGGGCGGCGCGTCGGCGCCCAGCGTCATCTTGTAGCCGGCCACGGCGCTGCTCATGCAAAGCCGCGAGTTCGTGTCCACGTTGTTCGTGCCGATGAGCCCCTTGGCCAACTTGTTGAAGACGTAGTAGTCCTCCGTCAGCAGCTGCCCCGAAATGTAGAAGCCGACGGCATCCGGGCCGTGCTCGCGAACGATCTGCGTGAAGGTTTCGGTTGCGAAGCCGAGCGCCTGGTCCCACTCGATGCGCGAGGGCCGCCCGCCGCGGTGCGCGCGGCGCATCGGATACAGCAGGCGGGCCTGCTGCGTGATCGGCGCAGCGGCAGTCAGGTGCAGCGTCGAGCCCTTGGTGCACAGCCGGCCGAAGTTGGCGGGGTGATCGGGGTCGCCTCGCACGCCGGTGATCTGCTCCCCATCGGACTCGATGATGACGCCGCAGCCCACTCCGCAATACGGGCAGGTGGATCGTGTTTCCTTCGTCATTCGGGTCCGGCGCGCGGGGGCTCCACGTCGACGGCAAGCGTCGCAAGTTCCATCGGGTTCAGCAGCACCTGGCCAGCATCCACCTTGCAGGCGAACTTCGTCGTGCAACCCTCGTCAGGAGACTTGGCGCAGCCATCGTCCAGGCCGATGGTCCAGTTATGCAGCGGGCAGGCCACGCTGGTGCCGAAAACGATGCCCTGCGACAGCGGCCCGCCCTTGTGAGGGCAGCGGTCCAGCAGCGCAAAGACCTGGTCCTGGTCGTTGCGGAACACCGCGACGTCCATGCCCCGGGGGCGCGCCACCCGGCGCGAGCCGAGCACCGGGATGTCCTCGACGCGGCAGATGACGGTCCATTCATTCATGTTCATGCTGCCTGCTCCGCGGGGGCGATCTTTCCGAATTGACGCGTGTCGACCGATGCCTTGTCGAAGGGCCTTGCGGCCTTCGTGGTCTTCCAGCACCTTCTTTTTCACATAGTCGAGGCCGACACGGTTGACGTAATGCACCGTGCGCTCCAGGTACCAGCCTTCCTCGCGGTACAGCTGCAGGAACGCGCCGCTGTATTCGAGGACTTCGGCGGCCGTCTTCAGTTTGCAGAAGAAGTGGGCGACTTCCGTCTTGATGCCGCCGTTGCCGGCAACGTAGATCTCCCAGCCCGAATCGACGCCGATCACGCCGACGTCCTTGATGCCGGCCTCGGCGCAATTTCGCGGGCAGCCCGAGACGGCGAGCTTGACCTTGTGCGGCGCGTACATGCGCCACAGGGCGCGCTCGAGATCCTTGCCCATCTGGGTGGAATCTTGCGTGCCGAAGCGGCACCACTCGCTGCCCACGCAGGTCTTGACCGTGCGCAGGGCCTTGGCGTAGGCGTGGCCCGAAGGCATGCCGATGTCCTGCCACACGTTTTTCAGGTCTTCCTTCTTCACGCCCAGCAGGTCGATGCGCTGGCCGCCGGTGACCTTCACAGTGGGAATCTTGTACTTGTCCACCGCGTCGGCGATGCGGCGCAACTCGTCGGCTGTCGTCTCGCCGCCCCACATGCGGGGGATCACCGAGTAGGTGCCGTCCTTCTGGATGTTGGCGTGGCTGCGCTCGTTGATGTAGCGGCTTTGCGGGTCGTCCTTGGCCTCCTTGGGCCAGGTGGACAGCAGGTAGTAGTTGACGGCCGGCCGGCAGGTCGCGCAGCCGTTGGGCGTGCGCCAGTCCATGAAGCGGAAGGTGTCGGCGATGGCGAGCAGCTTGTTGGCCTTGATCGCGTCGCGCACTTCCTGGTGGCTGTGGTCGGTGCAGCCGCACACGGCCTTCTTCTTCGGCGTCGCCGAGTAGTCGCCGCCCGCGGTGAACATGAGGATCTGCTCGACCAGCCCCGTGCACGAGCCGCAGGACGCGCTGGCCTTGGTGTGCTTCTTGACCTCGTCGATGGTGAATAGGCCCTTTTCCTTGATGGCCTTGCAGATGGTGCCCTTGGTCACGCCGTTGCAGCCGCAGACCTCGGCTTCATCGGGCATGGATGCCGCCTTGGTGTGGCCCTCATGGCCCGTGTCGCCGATGCTCGATTCACCGAACATCAGCTTGTCGCGGATGTCGCTGACGCTGCGCCCGTCGCGCAGCAGCTTGAAGTACCAGCTGCCGTCGACCGTGTCCCCGTACAGGCAGGCGCCGACCAGCTTGTCGCCCTTGAGCACCAGCTTCTTGTACACGCCGCCGAACGGATCGGACATGACGATTTCCTCCGTGCCTTCGCCGCCCATGAACTCACCGGCGGAGAACAGGTCGATACCGGTGACCTTCAGCTTGGTGGAGGTGAGCGAGCCGGTGTAGCGGCCGATGCCGAACTGCGCGAGGTGGTTGGCCGCGACCTTCGCCTGCTCGAACAGCGGCGCGACCAGGCCGTAGGCGATGCCGCGGTGCGCGGCGCACTCGCCTACCGAATAGATGCGCGCGTCGGTCACGGTTTGCATCGTGTCGTTGACCACGATGCCGCGGTTGCAGTGCAGGCGCGCCTTTTCGGCGAGTTCGGTGTTGGGGCGGATGCCGACGGCCATGACGACGAGGTCCGTCGGGACTTCGGTGCCGTCCTTGAACTTGATCGCCATGACGCGTCCGTCCTTGTCGGGGATGAGCTCCTGCGTCTGCGCGCCGATCATGAACTTCAGGCCGCGGTCTTCCAGCGATTTCTGCAGCAGCTTGCCGGCCACGTCGTCGAGCTGGCGCTCCATCAGCCAGGGCATGACGTGCACCACCGTGACGTCCATGCCGCGACGCATCAGGCCGTTGGCCGCCTCCAGGCCCAGCAGGCCGCCGCCGATCACGACGGCGCGCTTGTACTTCTGCGAAGCGTCGATCATCGTGTTGGTGTCCGCGATGTCGCGGTAGGCGATGACGCCTTCGAGGTCTTTGCCCGGCACGGGCAAGATGAACGGATTGGAGCCGGTGCACATCAGCAGGCGGTCGTATTCCTCCTCGGTGCCATCCTCGGCGCGCACGACGCGGCGCACGCGGTCGATTTCCACGACCTTCTTGCCCGCATGCAGGCGGATGTTGTTCTCTTCGTACCACTCCCAGGAGTTGAGGACGATCTCGTCCAGCGATTGTTCGCCGGCGAGCACGGGTGACAGCAGGATGCGGTTGTAGTTGGGGTGCGGCTCGGCGCCGAACACCGTGATGTCGTACAGGTCAGGGGCGACCTTCAGCAGCTCTTCAATGGTGCGCACGCCCGCCATGCCGTTGCCCACCATTACCAACCTTGATTTTTTCAATGCGCTCTCCAATGAATCTGTTGTTCGAGGAGTGCAAGGGTCATGCCAGTTACTGGGGCTTTGCTTTCGCCGCTGCCGCACCAAACGGTGGCGCGAGCCCCATGTTGCGGCGCACCAACTTGGGCATGTCTCTTGCTTATGCTGGTGCATGGCATTCGAAATCGACATCGGCTTCACATCGCTCACCGGCAAGAAGGAAGTCAACGAGGACTTCGCCGCGGCAATGCTGCCCGAGCCGGGCCAGGAAGCCATGGGCGCGATCGCGGCCATTGCCGATGGCGTGAGCATGGGCGGCATGGGACGCGAGGCGGCGCAGACGACGGTGACGAGTCTCGTGCGCGATTACTTCGGCACGCCCGAGACATGGGATACGACGGTGGCGCTGGACCGCATCATCGCCGCGCAGAACTCCTGGCTGGTTGGACTGAACAGGCGGCGCGCCCCCGCTTGCGGGCTCACCACACTCACGGCGCTGGTGGTTCGCGGCCAGAGCTACGCGCTCGCGCACGTAGGCGATACACGCGCTTACCTGCTGCGTGACGGAGAACTGACCCAGCTAACGCACGACCATGCCATGGCCCACGCCGATTTCAGCCATCAATTGCTGCGCGCAGTGGGCGCCGAGGAGCGCCTGGTGGTGGATTACACGCAGGGCGATTTGCACGTGGGCGACGTATTCGTGCTGCTCTCGGACGGCGTGCACAATGTGGTCCCGCACAAGCGGTTGAAGGCGCTGATCACCGAGAACGCGCAGTCGCTGAGCGAAATCGTCGTGAAGGACGCGCTGGAGCAGGGCAGCGGCGACAACTGCACGGCGCTCGTCGTGCGGGTGTTGGGCATCCTGGACGCCACGCTGCAGGACGAAAACCGGCTGGCGCAGCAACTGACCGTCCCGCCACGCCTGAAGGTCGGCGACACCATCGACGGCGTGGCGGTGACTTCGGTGATCGTCGACAACGGTATCAATATCCTCTATCAGGTGCGCGACGTCCAGACGGGCAGGCTGTACGCATTGAAAACGCTGAACCCGCAGCGCGCGCACGACGCGCAGGAGCGCGCGATGCTCGCGCACGAGGCGTGGTTGGCCAAGCGCATGGCCTCGAGCCGTGCCGCGGAGAATCTCGTGGCCGTGCAAGACCCGCCCGTCGAATCACCCACGGCGTTCTACCTTCTGTACGAGTGGCATGCCGGCGAGACCCTGCAGCAGATGCTCGCCCGCAAGCACCGGTTCACACTCGGCCAGACGGTCGCGGCCGCGGCCCACGTTGCGCGTGCGCTTGGCCGGCTGCACCGGCAGGGCGTGATCCATCGCGACGTGAAGCCCGCCAACCTGCACCAGGGCGAAGACGGCGTGCTGCGCCTGCTGGATCTGGGCGTCGCGCTGAGCGGGCGCGAGCCGGAGTCGACGCGCCTTCTCCATGCGGGCACCCCCAGCTACATGAACCCCGAGCAATGGGGTTTCCAGTCGAATGGCGCCGAGGCAGCGGAAGAAGCGCCGAACGCCCAGAGCGACCTGTTCGCTCTGGGCGTGACGCTCTACCAGCTGCTCACCGGCGGCAAGCTGCCTTACGGCGACGTCCTGCCCTACCAGGCGGGCCGCTACTGGCGCGACCCGATAGCACCCAGCCGGCACAACCCCGAAGTGCCGATCTGGCTGGACCATGTGGTGCTAAAGGCGGTGGCGCGAGACAAACGCCTGCGCTTCGAGACGGCCGAGGAATTCCTTCTGGCGCTGGAGCGCGGCGCCTCGCGTCCGCTCACGGCGCCGGCGCCCACGCCGCTGATGCAGCGCGACCCCACGGCCTCGTGGAAGATCGCCCTGGCCGTCAGCCTGCTGTTCAACGCACTGCTGGTTTACTGGCTGCTGTTTTTGCCGAGGTGACCGCGGGTTGGGCCGGGGCGGGCGCCGCATGATGCCTCGCGCGCCCCCCCTTCTCGGCCCAGGTCCTCGTCCAGCGAATCTGCATCAAGCGCAGCATGGCAAGCATCACGATGGCCAGTACGGCAAAGGCGAGGAAGCCCCAGAAGTAGGTGCCGGAATACTGCTTGGACAGGCCCATGGCGTTGGGCAGGAAGCCGCCGCCCAGGGCTCCGATTTCGCCGATCATCGAACCCGCGACGGCGGTGGCCAGGGGCCAGCGCAACGGCACCAGCTGGAACAGCGCGCCGTTGCCCGCGCCCAGCGCGGCGAAGCACAGCATGAAGAGCAACGTGGTCGCGGTGAGCGAGCTGCCGGCCGCGCCGCACAGCACCAGCGTCACCGCCACCACCGCGAGCACGCCCGTGAGCGTATTGATGCCGCCGATGCGGTCGGAGATGTAGCCGCCGACGACGCGCACGGCCGAGCCCATCAGGGCCGACAGCATGGTGAGCTGGCCGGCCTGCACCTTGGTGACACCGAACTGGTCGTAGAAATATGTGGGAAGGAAGCTCGCCAGGCCGATGAAGCCGCCGAAGGTGATGATGTAGATCAGACTGAAGGCCCAGCCGTCCTTCTCGAACAGGCAGGCGATGTGCTCACGGAAGGTCTGGTGCTCCACGTCGGGCGGTTCCTTGGCGAAGACGACCATCACCACCATCGGGATCAGCATGAAGAACGCCGCGATGCCGTACACCGCCTGCCACCCGTAGGCCATGGCCAGCGGGGGAGCGAACAGCACGGCCAACACGGTGCCCGAGTTGCCGGCCCCTGCGATGCCCATCGCCAGGCCCTTGTGCTTGGGCGGGAACCAGCCGGAGCCCAGCGACAGCGCCACGCCAAAGCTCGCGCCGGCGATGCCCAACAGCACGCCCATGGCCAGTACGTGGCTATAGGAGCTGATGAAGAAGAAGCCGAACGCCAGCGCCAGCACGATCATGCCCATCTCCACCAGCGCCGCGTTCTTGCGGCCGATGTACTGGGCGAGCACGCCCAGCGGGAAGCGCATCAGGGCGCCCGCAAGGATGGGCACCGAGATCATGAAGCCCTTCTGCGCCGCGGTGAGCTGGTACGCCTCGCTGATGAACGGTGCCATCGCACCATTCAAGACCCACACCGCGAAGCAGAAGTCGAAGTACAGGAAAGCGGCAAACAATGTCGGTGCGTGGCCCGACTTCAGGAACGTGCGAAAACCCGCCATGGTGCAAATCCTCTGTGAGACTGATCGATCAATTCACAGATTCAGTGCGAGAAGCGTGCCAGCCGGGGGCACGCGAAAAGGCGCGCTCCCGCCTCAAAGCGGGGCGTTGCAAGGTGCGCTATTGGTGCGCGGGCACGGGTTGAGTGCGCTACGCCTTCCTAATGCCTCCTCTCCATGTCGACGCACACCATCGCCGGCTGGTGGTTCCAGCGCAGCGTGATGACATACGGGTGCTTGCGCACGCGCGCCTTGACGCCTGAGCTGCCGTGCAGTTTCACCGGCACCGAGATCTGCAGTCCCGCGCCCAGTGTCTTGCGCGCGTTGCCGCCAAGGGTGTTGGCGATCTCACCGACGGCGTCGAGGAGGTTGTTCGCGGACAGGTCGGTTTCGCCCTGCAGCAGCAGCAACTCTCGCAGTAGTTGCGGCGGCATGGACACCATCACGTGGCCGTTGTAGGAGCCGGAGAAGGTGACGATGCCGTTGAAATCGTGGCCGTCGACGTCGCCCGTTCCGAGGAAGGCGGAGGTGATCTGCGGCTCCTGCTTCGTGAGCACCTGGAAGTAACGCCGCACCGAATCTACGAAAAGCTTCAGTTCGGCCTCATGAAGGGTATCGGTCATCTCGCCTCCGTGACGTCCAACAGAGCCATCTTGAGTTCGTCGTCGGAGAACGGCTTGGCCACGAAGCCCCGCGCGCCCAGCTTCAGCGCGGCGATCGCGGTCGACTTGTCCGAGAGCGCGCTCACCACGAGGATGTTCATCTTCGGGAAGAGCCGCAGCAACTGGCCGATGCATTCCACGCCATCCATCTCGGGCATGGTGAGATCCATGGTCACCACCTCGGGCTGGGTGGCACGGGCGATGCGCACCGCCTCAGCGCCGTTGCGGGCCAGGCCGACCAAGGCGATGTTGGCCAGGCCGCCGTTTTGCACCACCCGCGAAATGCGCGAGCGGATCATGTTGGAATCGTCGACGATCAGTAATCGCATGATGCGTACCTCCAGTGGGCGCCGGGCAGAGCAGTACACGAAGTGACAAGCGTGGGTTTCATGCGGCGAACCTGATCTTGAATTCGGTGAACTGGCCGGGTGTGGAGCTCAGCAGCAGACGCGCACCGAGCTTGCGCACATTGGCTTGCACCACGTCCAGCCCGACGCCGCGGCCGGCATGCATGGACACGGCGCCGGCCGTCGAGAAGCCCGGCTTGAAGACGTGCGAGACGATCTGCCGGTCATCGAAGCTTTCGAGTTGCGCGGCGGTGTACCAGCCCAGCTCCAACAGCTTCTGGCGCACGCGCGCAGCGGACAGGCCGGCGCCGTCGTCTCGCACTGAAAGTATCCACTCGGCATCGGTGCGCGCCAGCAGCACCTCCAGCTTGCCGGCCGCGGGCTTGCCGGCCGCGGCGCGTTGCTCGGGCGCTTCGATGCCGTGCACCACTGCATTGCGCAGCAGCTGCACAGCGATCTCGCGCACCAGCTGCGCGGGCTCGCCGTCCAGGTCGGTGAGGCTGCCCATGCGCACGGTCGGCTGGAGCTTGCGGCCGGTGTCCGCAGCGGCGTCCAGCGCCAGCCGGGCCAGCGCCGCATTCACCGAGTCCGGCGACGCCGGCGCCTCGACGGCGCCGCGGTTCAGACCGGCCAGGCTCTTGAGCGCGGAGACCTTGGACAGCAAGTCCTCCAGCGGCAGCGGCAGCGAGACCAGGGCGCTGCCCAGGTCGCCGCCCGACTCTCGGATGCGCAGCAGCTCGGCTTCGAACTGGTGGGCCTGGCTCGCCACTGTCTCCAGGCCCAGCGTGCCGGCGTCGCCCTTGAGCGAGTGCACGCGGCGCGCGATCTCTTCGAGGCGCTTGAGGATTGCGTTCTCGCCATGCGCGGCGGACGTGCTGCGCATGATGTCGTTGATCTCCAGCAGGCTGGCTTCGGCCCGCGTGACGAACTGGCGCAGCAAGGCAGGGTCCGCGTCGATCGCCTTGAGCAGCATCGCGAACTCTTTTTGCGAGCGCTGGCGCTCGCCCAGCAGCCTCGCTTCGAGGTCGATGCGCGCCGAGATGTCCTGCACCGTCACCAGCAGGTGACGCACGGCGCCGCCGTCCTGCACCCGGTTGAAGTGGAACGAGAGGTGACGCCGCACGTCCTGGCCCAGGCGGTTCTTCACCACCACCTCGACTTCCGAGAGAGGATTGATGCCCTGCACCAGCGCTTCCTTGACGTGCGGCGCGAACAGCAGTTGCACGTAGTCGCGGGCATCCGTTAGCGCCTTGGGCGAGATCAGCGGCGCCAGCAGGGCGAAGAAGTCATCGCCTGCGGTGAGCTTGCGCCCGAACAAGGTGTGTGATGACTTCGATAGCTGCGAGCCGAGCCTGCAGTCGGCCGTGAGCAGGAACAGCCCTTCGCGCACGCTGGTCAGGATTTCGCGGTTCTCCTCATTGGCCGCCTCGATGGCGGCATCCGATGTGCGCAAGCGCGTCAGGAACTTGAACAGGATGAAGATGAAGTTCAGCAGTGCCAGCAGCACGCCGCCGGTCTGCACCATGCGCAAGGCGCTGGCTCGCGAAGCGCCGATCGCCTGGGTCTCCGTGACGAAGTCGTTCGCGATGCCGAGCAGCTTGATGTTGTTGGCCTGGCTGTAGGCTAGCGCATCCGCCAGCTGCTGCGGTGTGAAGCCGTCGGCCATCAGCGGCTGCAGCCGCTCGAAGTACGGCCGCCAGAGCGACTCGATCTGGCCCTCCAGCTGGCGGCCGCGCGGCGAGGTCACGGCCTCCAGGAAGACGGGCTTGCCATCGCCGCCCGGAAGTGTCGCGCCGACGCGGAACGCTTTGTGCGACAGGTCGAAGATCTGCGCGCCCGCGCGCAGCTCCGCCAGCGTCTCAGGCTTGTACGGCCTTTGCGCAACCCGTGCAGCATCCAGCTCCAGCAGCGTCCGCGCGATGCGCTGCGACACGTAGCGCTGGCGGCCGGCCAGATTGATGGCGACGGTATCCTGGTCGATCTTGAACGACGTGTAAAAGTTCAGCACCAGCACGCCGATGTCGAACAGCAGGAAGAAGGCGACCGCGATGATGATCTCGCGGTACTTGCCGAATGACAAGCCGGTCGGCCGGGCGCGGCGGGTGGGGCGCGCGCCGACATACGAGCCGCCGGCGCCGGGGTCGAGGGGCAGGACTGCGGCCATGGTGAGTGACTCTCAGGCGCGCATGGCGGCCTCGGCCCTGGCCGCGGCCGGCGGCCGCGACGTGCGGGCACTGATCGGCTCCACCTTGCGCTGCTTCTCGTACAGGAAGGTGAGGATTTCCTGCCGGCAATGGTTGTACGTGGCGTCCTCGGCCAGCGCGATGCGGTTGCGCGGCCGGGGCAGCGGGATTTCCAGCACCTGGCCAATGGTTGCGGAGGGCCCGTTGGTCATCATCACCACCCGGTCGGACATGAGCACAGCCTCGTCCACGTCGTGCGTGATCATCATGACCGTGTTGCCCAGCTCGGACTGGATGCGGATCACCTCGTCCTGCAGATGGGCGCGGGTCAACGCGTCCAGCGCGCCGAAGGGTTCGTCGAGCAGGAGCACCTTGGGCTCCATCGACAGCGCGCGGGCAATGCCCACGCGCTGCTTCATGCCGCCTGAAATTTCGGAGGGCAGGCGGTCCAGTGCGTGCGACATGTTGACCATGGCAAGGTTGTGCAGCACCCACTCGCGCCGCTCGGCGGCGGTGCGGCTGCCCTTGAAGAGCGCGGTCCGGTCCCGGGTCGTTCACCTCGCGGCCGTCCACTATGACGCCTCCCGAAGTCGCTTTCAGCAGGCCGGCGACGATGTTCAGAACCGTCGACTTGCCGCAGCCCGAGTGGCCGATCAAAGAGATGTACTCGCCGCGCCGCACGTCCAGGCTGATGCCGGCCAGGACCGGGTTCACCCCGCTGGCGCTGGCGAAAGTCATGTCGACGCGTGAAATGCTGAGGTAGTTTGCGTTGCTCATGGAGTTCCCCGGTTAGCTCGCGGCGGTGCCGCGGGTGACCTTGTTGGCGATGAAGTCGCGAGCCACGACAGTCCCACGCCAATGCGCAGGCCCGAGAAGATGAACGGCGCCGCCGCCGGTAGCATGATCTTCGTGAAGTACTCGATGCCGTTCAGGCGCACTACCTTGGCGACGTTGCGGTAATCCTCGGGGATGTTGCGAATGCCGATCGATGTGTTGATGATGATCGGCCAGATAGAGGTGATGAAGATCACGAAGATCGCGGAAGGGTGTCCGTCGCGGAAGCCAGCGAGCGAGATCGGCAGCCATGCCAGCGGGGGCACGGTGCGCAGCACCTGGAACAGCGGGTCCAGTCCGCGAAGGGCCCAGGTCGACTGGCCCACCAGCACCCCCAGGCTCACCCCGACCAGCACCGCCAGCGAGTAGCCGTAGGCCACGCGCTTCAGGCTGGCGAGCAGCTGCCAGGCGATGCCCACGTCGTTGCCGCCGCGGTCGTAGAAGGGCGAGACGATCAGCTCCCAGGTGTCCTGCACGACCTTCGTTGGCGGCGGCAGCGCGGCGCCCGGGCGCGAGCCCAGCATCTGCCAGATCAACAGGAGGATGCCGATGATCACGAGGGGCGGAACCACGTGGCTCATGAAGGTGCGCCCGATTTGCTTGAGCGCCTGCACAACGGCGCCCGGTGCGGCTGGCATCGCAACGGGAAGCGTTTCGATAGTTTTTGCTTGGGTCATTTTGTTCAGGCTGATTTGATGTTCTTGATTTCCAGGCTGTCCAGGTACTTCTTCGGGTTGGCAGGGTCGAACACCTTTCCATCGAAGAACTTCTCGACTCCGCGGGAGGTGGACTTCGGGATGTCCTTGTCGGCGACGCCGAGTTCCTTGGCCGCGACCTTCCACAGGTCCTCGCGGTTCACCTTCGCGATCAGCGCCTTGGTGTCGATGTTGGGCGGCAGGTAGCCCCAGCGGATGTTCTCCGTGAGGAACCACAGGTCGTGGCTCTGGAACGGGTAGCTGGCCTGGTCCTTCCAGTAACGCATCTGGTGCGGGCTGTTGGCGACGACGCGGCCCGTGCCGTAATCGAAGTCACCCTTGAGCCGGTCGACGATGTCTTCCACCGGTGCATTGATCCAGCGGCGGCGCGAGCAGATTTCGGCGACCTCGACGCGGTTTTTCGGGTCTTCGCACCACATCTGCGCCTCCATCACGGCCTTGAGCAGCGCCTTGGTGGCGTTCGGGTTGGCGGCGACATAGTCGGCGCGCATCGCGAATGCCTTCTCCGGGTGGTTGTTCCACAGCTCGCTGGTGGTGAGTGCCGTGTAGCCGATCTTCTGGTTGATCAGCTGACGGTTCCAGGGCTCGCAAACGCAGAAGGTGTCCATGCTGCCCACCTTCATGTTGGCCACCATCTGCGGCGGAGGCACCACGATGGTGTTGATGTCGCGGTTGGGGTCCACGCCGCCCGCGGCCATCCAGTAGCGCATCCACAGGTCGTGCGTGCCGCCCGGGAAAGTCATGGCGGCGTTCACCGGTTTGCCGGTCTTCACTCGCTTGGTCAGCAGTGCCCGCTTGAATTCCTTGTTGTCCAGGCCGACCTTCAGGTCCTTGTATTCGTTGGCCACCGAAATACACTGGCCGCCCAGGTTCAGGCGCGCCAGGATGTTCATCGGCACCTGGACGTTGTTGGCCGTTACCGCCCCCGTCGAAATGAGGTAAGGCATCGGTGTCAGGATGTGCGCACCGTCGATGCCGTTCGCCTTGGAACCGAGCACGAGGTTGTCGCGGGTCGTGCCCCATGACGACTGCTTGAGCACTTCCACCTCGGTCATGCCGTGCTTCTTGAAGAAGCCCTTCTCGTCGGCCACGAACAGTGGCGCCGCATCCGTCAGCGCAATGAAGCCGATCTTCGCGGCCTTCGTTTCCAGGGCCGTGCCCTGGGCCGACGCCGCTATAGGCCACATGCCGCCTGCGAGGCTCGCGCCGCCCAGCGCACCCGCGCCCTTGATGATCGAACGGCGCGACCAGGTCGCTGCCTTGTTTGAGTTGCCTTGCATCGTCTGCTCCTTCTGGTGGCCGAAAAAACAAAAACGGCGTCACGTCACACCACTCGCTGCATGCGAGGGTGGACGGACGCCGTTGTCCATGAAACTTCTGGTCCGCACCGCCATTGGCGCGGGTCAATCGGTACTAAGCAGGGAGCGTGCCAGGCTACACAAAGCGGCGCTTCATGTGTATTTGCGTGTATCGTGCCGCCGACGCGCCATGCCCGTGCGTTCGAATGGTGCGCGCGCCGCGGATTGCACCGCAATGAAGCGCGGCCTAGCGCGCGCGGCCCGGCAGCACGTCGGCCATCGTGAGCACGGCTTCCGCGACTTCGAGCAGGCGCCTGTTCTGGTTCATCGCCATCTGGCGCAGTGCTTTGTAAGCCTCTTCTTCGGTAAATTGCCGGTGCGCCATCAGCAGGCCCTTGGCCCGGTCGACCACCTTGCGCTCGTTCAACGTGGCACGCACGGTGTCCAGCTCGTTGCTCATGGCCTGGATGCGCGCGGACTGTTCCTGCACCATCGCGAGGATGGAGCGTTCGAGCTGCGGACCGTACAGGGCCGGCTCGCCCGGACGCGTGGCCTGCGCCTGTGCAGACAACGCATCCAGCAGCTCCTGCTGGTCGCGCAGGTCTGTGCGGGCACGATTGATCGTGCGCTCGCAAAGGTGCCTGAGGTTGAGGGCGAGCAGGTCCTCCAGGACCTTCATCGCGTCGATGCGGCGAGTGCAGCAGTCATACCAGGCCTGGCCCAGCCGCGCATCCATCGTGTCCTGCCCACTGACGGTGTAGCCGATGCGGCGCAGGCGTTCCAGTTCTGCAAGCGTTCGAGGTTCCTGCGTCGCCTGTTCCGCGGCAAGGACCTCCGGGTTCGTGAAGTCGGTGAAGTCGGCGAACACCTGCATGCAGCGCTGCTGGGAGTCGATCAGGTGACGCCACTGCTGCTGCGTAGACGAGTCGATACGGCCCGACGCAAAGATGCTGGCGCCGAACGCGCGCTCCTGGCCTGCGAATTCCTTGCCCTGCATCAGATTGAACAAGGCGACGAGGGCTCGCGAAATCTCCGGCTCCGTGGCGCTATCGGCCCATTCGAACACTACAGCCAGCAGGCCAGCGACCACCTTGGACAGCGCCGCGGACGCCTCCTCGGCCGTCATGGCCTGGGCGGCGACGCGCGAGCGAAGCTCCGAGAGACCGTCCAGCGCATGGAGCGCGACCGCGATTCGGCTGAACAGGCGGGCGCCATGGGGGACCCGGCTGGCATCCGTGTCCAGCCGGTCCAGGTGGGTGCGCACCTCATGCTCGAATCGCTGGCATTCGGCGACCTGCTGCAACCGCAGCTCGGCGGCGTGCAATCCGCCGGAGGCCAGGAACAGGTTGGTGAGGCCGCGCTCGCGCTGCAAGGCGTGGGTGAGACGCCCCAACACGGTGACGACGTCGCTGCTCCTGGCAAGCTGCTCCAGCTCTGCAATTTCGCATTGCCGGGCCGCGAGCAGAAAGCTGAGTCCTGATTTCATGCCCTTGTCCCAGCAACAAGCATGCCGCCTCCGCGGGCGGGCCGAGAGGCCCCGCCGTAAACTCGGCCGATGCTGATCCTTGGTATCGAGTCCTCTTGTGATGAAACTGGTGTGGCGCTGGTGGAAGCGCGGGACGCCGGGTTGCCCGTGTTGCGGGCCCAGGCGTTGCACACCCAGGTGGCCATGCACGAGGCCTACGGGGGCGTGGTGCCTGAACTGGCGAGCCGCGACCATATCCGGCGGGTGTTGCCACTCGCCGAGGCGGTCCTGCGGGACGCGGGAGCGAAGTTGAGGGAGCTGGACGTCATCGCGTACACGCGGGGGCCGGGGCTGGCAGGCGCACTGCTGGTGGGCGCGGGCGTCGCCTGCGCGCTGGGCGCCGCGCTCGGAAAACCGGTGCTGGGTGTGCACCACCTGGAAGGGCACCTCCTGTCACCATTCCTCAGCGCGGATCCGCCGCATTTCCCGTTCATTGCGCTGCTGGTCTCCGGCGGCCACACGCAGCTGATGCAGGTGGAGGGCGTCGGCCGTTACACCCTGCTCGGAGAGACCATCGATGACGCGGCCGGCGAGGCCTTCGACAAATCGGCCAAGCTCATGGGCCTAGGCTATCCCGGTGGACCGGCGCTGTCGCGCCTGGCGGAGCAGGGCGATCCGCAAGCCTTCAAGCTGCCGCGGCCGCTGCTGCACAGTGGGGACCTGGATTTCTCGTTCGCCGGGTTGAAGACGGCCGTGCTCACCCAGGCTAAGAAACTCGGCGGTGAGCTCGAGGGCCGCAAGGCCGATCTCGCCGCATCAACGCAGGCGGCGATCGTAGAAGTGCTGGTTAAAAAGTCGCTCGCGGCGCTGGAGCGCTCTGGTCTGCAAAGTATCGTGATTGCGGGTGGCGTGGGCGCCAACAAGGCCCTGCGCGCGGAACTCAATTCCGCCTGTGCAAAGCGCGGTGCGCGCGTGCACTACCCGGAACTCGATTTCTGCACCGACAACGGCGCCATGATCGCCATGGCTGCGGCCATGCGGCTGCAGGCTAAGGCGAAAGCGGCCACGACGATTTACGCCTTCGACGTCAAACCGCGGTGGCCGCTGGCTGAACTTACTTGACCTCGATGGTGCGCGCGTTGCTCACCGGCACCTGCTTGGCCAGCGTGAGGGTCAGCACGCCGTTTTCCAGCTTGGCGTTGTAGGCCGCCTTGAACTGGCGCTTCGCTTCGGCCTTGGTCTTGATGCGGACGACGGCGCCTTCGATGTCGATCGACAGCTCCTCGCGAGCGACGCCGGGAAGGTCCAGCGTCACGGTCCAGGCCTTGTCGTCCTGAGTGACGTCGAACTTGCGTTCGGCCGGGGTGAAGAACGCTTCATTCACGAAGCGCTCGAAACTGCGGTCAAAAGAACGGAATGCGGGGGAAGCCGCGCGAGTGCGGACGACGGGTGCGAAAAACATGGTGACTCCTTGTCAGTAACCGAACGGTCGGACGGCGCTTTTTGTGCTTCACGGTCCGATACACTGCGCGGCTTTCGAGGTGATCGCCGCAGAAAAATCTACGCCGCCACATCTTGAAATCGCTGGCCGCGACGCTATGTGTGCCCGCGCTGGCTTTTGCGCAGGCCTCCTCGGCGCCGGTAAAGATCGCGATGATCGAAGGGCTCTCGGGTGGTAACGCGAACGGTGGTGAAGCGGTGTTTCGCAACCTGGTCTGGGCGGTTGAGCGGGTGAACGAGCGCGGCGGCGTGAAGCTGCCCAGCGGCTCGCGGCGGCTCTCGCTTGAACGCTACGACAGCAAGGGCCAGATCGAGGAGGCTTTGTCAGCCCTGCGCTCCGCCATCGACGACGGTGCGCAATTCATCGTGCAGGGCAATTCGTCCGCCGTGGCGGCGGCGCTGATCGACGCGGTGAACAAGCACAACGAGCGCGAGCCCGCGCGCCGCGTCGTGTTCCTGAACTATTCCGCGGTCGACCCGATCCTCACCAACGAAAAGTGCAGCTTCTGGCACTTCCGATTCGACGCGCACGGCGACATGCGCATGGCTGCGCTGATGGAGGTGCTGAAGGACGACAAGTCCGTCAAGTCGGCCTACCTGATCGGGCAAGACTACAGCTTTGGCCAGTCGGTGCTGCGGGAAGCGCGCCGCCAGCTCGGCGTGCAGCGCCCTGACATCCAGATCGTGGGGGACGAGCTGCACCCGATGCTGCGCGTCAAGGATTTCGCGCCCTATGCCACCAAGATCAAGGGCAGCGGCGCGGATGCCGTGATCACCGGCAACTTCAGCAACGATCTCACATTGCTGGTGAAGGCGGCAAGGGAAGTAGGCTTCAACGGCAAGTTCTACACGTTCTACGGCAATGCGCTGGGCGCACCTGCCGCGATCGGCGAGGCCGGCATTGGCCGAATCGTGGCGGTGGCGGACTGGCTTCCGAATGTGCCTACGGCACAGAGCGAAGCCTTCTACAAGAGCTTTCGGCAGCGCTACCCCAGCCCCGCCGATGACTACGTTCACATGCGCATGCAATTGATGATCGAGGCGCTGGCCCAGGCTATCGAGAAGGCGGGCAGCGTGGACGCGGCGCGCGTGGCAAGTGCACTGGAGAACGTGGTCGTCAATTTTCACGGCCAACGTGGCGCGATGCGAGCGGCGGACCACCAGTTCCAGCAGCAGCTCGTGGTGGGCTTGATGGACCGCCAGGGCACGCCAGGCGTGAAATTCGACGTGGAAGGCTCGGGTTACGGTTTCCGCGTGATCAAGACCATCCAGCCGGCGCAGGCGGAAATGCCGACCACCTGCAGGATGGCGCGCCTGAACTGATCACGGGGTTCACTTTTTCGGCGGGGGGGCCAGGTCTTCGACGCCGCGCGGCGGCGGGTGGGTGTCGTCGAAGTCGACGAGCAGCTCACCCGGACTGGTTTCGAGGAAGTGCCTTTCCATGGCAGCCCGGTCCCATACCACGGCGCCTTTCTGGCGCGCGGTGAGCTCGCGATCGGCGATCACCTGCTCCCAATAGTCCGGCGTCGGCAGCGCGACTTCGAAGATCGGATCGGGGGTAAGGGACCAGACAATGCCCGAGACCCAGTGCTTCGCATCCGGCGCGATCCCCAGCAGCCTCCGCTCGAAATCGGCCTGGAATGAAGTCAGGAAGGCGAGCAGGCGCGGCTCGTCCACCTGCACCGACAGCCTCACTTCGATGCGAAGCTCGCCCGTGGGCAGGCTCATTGCATTGATCTCGCCCGCGATCCACTGGGGCGGCACGCCGTTCTTCTTCAATGTGGTGGAAAGCACGACACGCAACAGGTCCCGTTTGAGATCGAGCTCGGATTCGGACGGGGACAGGGAATGGGGTTCGGAGTACTGCGTGGCCATGAGAGAACTTGTATCACAGCCGGGCTTTTACGGTAAACAGGGATGACCCCTCGGCCGATCGTGGATACTCGCCTTCCGATACTCGCCTTCCTTATGCGCCAAGCCATCCAGAACCTCGAAGAATCCCGTATCCGTGAAGTCGCCAACGCCGGCATGGGACGCAGCGACGTGCTTGCGTTCTGGTTCGGCGAGAGCGACGAGGTCACGCCCCAATTCATCCGCGATGCCGCGATCGAATCCCTCGCCAAGGGCGAGACCTTCTACGCGCACAACCTCGGGTTGCCCGAGCTGAGGGACGCCGTTGCGGATTACACGAGCGTCCTGCACCCCAAGGTGGCCAGCAACCGCGTCGCCATCACGTCCGGGGGTGTGAACGCGCTGATGCTGGCCGTACAGGCTCTTGTTGACGCTGGTGACGAAGTGGTCGCCCTGACGCCGGTGTGGCCCAACCTCACGGCCCAGCCGCTCATCATGGGCGCGAAGCTCAAGCGCGTGTCGCTCAAGCCCATGGGCGGGGCCTGGACGCTGGACCTTCAGGCGTTGCTGGATGCGGTCACTCCGGCAACGAAGCTGCTGATTGTCAACGCGCCCAACAATCCGACCGGCTGGACGCTCAGCCGGCCCGAACAGCAGGCTGTCCTGGAGCATTGCCGCATGACGGGCACGTGGATCCTCGCGGACGAGGTGTACGAGCGACTCTATTACGAGCCCACCCCCAACCGCTGTGCGCCGAGCTTCCTGGACATCGCCTCGGAGGACGACCGGCTGGTCGTCGCGCACAGTTTCTCCAAGAGCTTCCTCATGACCGGCTGGCGACTGGGTTGGCTGGTGATGCCGCCCGGCCTCACGCCCCACATGGGCAAGCTGGTTGAGTTCAATACTTCCTGCGCCAGTGTGTTCACTCAGCGGGCCGGCGTAGTGGCACTGCAGCGCACGGAGGAGGTGACGCCGCGAGTCGTGAGCCACCTCAAGGCCTGCCGGGACACCCTGGTGCCGTTGTTACAGGCGTTGCCCCGGGTGCAGGTTGAGCCGGCCAAGGGCGGCATGTACGCCTTCTTCAAGCTCGACGGCTACCTGGATTCCCTGGAAACCGCCAAGCGCCTGGTTGCCGAAGCCGGGTTGGGCCTCGCACCGGGCAACGCCTTCGCACCGGAGGCCCAAGGCTGGCTGCGCTGGTGCTTCGCCTCGAAGGACCAGTCCCGGCTGGAAGAGGGCGTCCGCCGCCTGGCAGGATGGTTGTCATCCCCGGACCTGAAAAGGCTGTCATCCGGGGCTTGAAGGCTGTCATCCCGGGCTTGACCCGGGATCCATCCCTCGAGCGGCACCACTCACCGCCATGGATTGCGGGTCAAGCCCGCAATGACGCTTCCGGCTATAATTTCAAGGCTTTGCATTGTGCAAGGCGCACGTTGGGCCGCACTTCCAGCACCCAACGCAAGTTACAACATTCAAGGAAAACCCAATGACCGCTTTGAACAAGGCCGAAGTCGTGAAGGCCAACGCGCGCAGCGCTAACGACACGGGCAGCCCGGAAGTGCAAGTTGCACTGCTGACGGCCCGCATCAACGAACTCACCCCGCACTTCAAGACGCACGCCAAGGACCACCATGGCCGCCGCGGCCTGCTGCGCATGGTGAACCGCCGCAAGAGCCTG
>JAQZBU010000023.1 GCA_029237735.1 Ramlibacter sp.
CCGACCGTGTCCGACATCCTGGTCAACTCGTACCACCAGGTGTATGTGGAGCGGCGCGGCCGCCTCGAAATGACGGACGTGACGTTCACGGACGAGCGGCACCTCTTGCGCATCATCGACAAGATCGTGTCGCTGGTGGGTCGCCGCATCGATGAATCGAGCCCGATGGTCGACGCGCGCCTGCCTGACGGCTCCCGGGTCAACGCGGTCATCCCACCGGTGGCCATCGACGGCCCGATGGTGTCGATCCGCCGTTTCGCGCACATTCCCTTGCAGATGGCGGACTTGACGGGCGATGTGCTCAAGACGTTGACGCCCGAGATGGCGAACATCCTGCAGGCGCTGATCCGGTCCAAGGTCAACATCCTCATCTCCGGCGGAACCGGCGCCGGCAAGACCACGCTGCTGAACATCCTGTCGGGCTACATCCCTGAGAACGAACGCGTCGTCACGATCGAGGACGCGGCCGAACTGCAGATGCAGCAGCCGCACGTCGTGCGCATGGAAACCCGGCCGATGAACATCGAGGGCAAGGGCGAGATCACCGCGCGTGCGCTGGTGCGCAACGCGCTGCGGATGCGCCCCGACCGGATCATCGTCGGCGAAGTGCGCGGCGCCGAGGCGTTCGACATGCTGCAGGCCATGAACACGGGCCACGAGGGCTCGCTGACGACTATCCACGCCAATTCGCCGCGCGATGCGATCGCGCGCCTGGAAAACATGATCGGGATGGCCAACCTGAACCTGCCGCACAAGGCCGCGCGCCAGCAGATCGCCTCGGCAATCACCGTCGTGATCCAGGTACTGCGCCTGATCGATGGACGCCGCAAGATGACCAGCATCCAGGAGATCACGGGCATGGAAGGCGAGGTGATCACCATGCAGGAAATCTTCGGCTACCGACAGACGGGCCTGACGTCGGACGGCAAGGTGCAAGGCCATTTCCAGGCCTCCGGCGTGCGGCCGAAATTCAGCGACCGGCTTCGCGCCTTCGGCATCGTGCTGCCCGACGCGATCTTCGACCCGTCGCGCCAGTACCAATAAGGGAGCCCGCCATGTTGTCGTCCATTCTAGGAAACTCCTTCCTCGTACTGGTGGTGCTGGTCTTCGTGGCCGTGGTGCTGCTGCTCGAAAGCGTCTATGTGACATGGCGCGCGCACCGCGGACCCAAGGCCATGAAGCTGAAGTCGCGCCTCAACGCCCTGTCCGCGACCGATGACCACACTTCGCAGACACGGCTGCTACGCCAGCGGATGCTGAGCGAATTGCCACCGATGGAGCGCTTCCTGCAACGCCTTCCGCGCTTGCGCCAGCTCGATCGGTCGATCCTGCAGTCCGGCCTGACCTGGAGCGTATCCAGCGTCCTGCTGGCCTGCATCGCCCTCTTCGGCACCGGGTGGGCCGCCGTGGCCATGGTCCTGCACCAGCCCCGGACAATCGCCGCCGCAGTGGGCATCGTGATGGCAACATTGCCGTTCGTCTACATCCAGTACCGCCGCCGCAAGCGCCTGGAGAAGTTCGAGCGGCAACTGCCCGAGGCCCTCGACCTGATCACGCGCGCCCTGCGCGCCGGCCACGCCTTCCCCGCCGCCCTGAAGATGGCCGGCGAGGAACTGTCCGAACCCATCGCCGGAGAGTTCAGCACGGTCCATGACGAAGTGAACTTCGGCGTCTCTCTCGCGCAGGCGCTCGGCCACCTCAGCGAACGCGTGCCGCTCACGGATCTGCGCTACTTTGTCGTGGCGGTGCTGATCCAACGCGATTCAGGCGGCAACCTCACCGAAATCCTCGGCAACCTGAGCCACCTCATCCGCGAACGCCTCAAGCTGATGGGCAAGGTGCGCGTGCTTTCGTCGGAGGGACGACTGTCGGCCTGGATCCTCACGCTCATGCCGTTCTTCATGGCGGGGCTCATGAACCTGATGAACCCGGCGTTCATGAGCCCGCTGTGGACCGATCCCCTGGGCATCAACATCATCACGTACACGCTCATTCTGATGTTCTTCGGCGTGTTGATCATGCGCAAGATCATCAAGATCCGCTACTAGGAGCCTGCCATGCTGATACTCAGCTCCCTCATCTTCCTGGCCGTGCTTCTGGGCGTGGGAGGCTTCTTCGTCTGGGTGACCCCGACGCGCGCGGAGCAGCGTCTGGAGGCCATGGCCGGACCGCTCGAGAAGTCCGACTGGACCGAGACCATCGTGAAGATCGCCGGACCGCTGGCGAAGCTGTCCTCTCCCGAAGGCGACTGGGAAAATTCGCCCCTTCGGTTGCGCTTCCTCCATGCCGGTATCCGCAACCCCGATGCAAGGCTGGTTTACTTCGCGGCCAAGTCACTGCTGCCCTTGCTGCTGGCGGGGCTCACCTTCATCGCGCTGCGCGGGATGAGCCACGATCTCACCCTGCTCTTCTACGTTCTCGCGGCGGCGCTGGTCGGCTGTTATCTGCCGAACCTGGTGATCTGGCTTTCCATCCGGTCGCGCCAGCGCGAGATCTTCGAGAACTTCCCCGATGCGGCCGATCTGATGCTCGTGTGCGTCGAGGCCGGGCTGGGTCTCGATGCAGGCCTGACGCGTGTGGCCGACGAAATTAAGCGCAAGAGCCTGGCGTTGGCCGAGGAGCTACACATGACCAACCTCGAGATTCGCGCCGGCGGCACGCGCGAGAAGGCCCTGCGCAACCTGGCGCTGCGCACCGGCGTGGAGGAAATAGCCACCTTCGCCACCATGCTCACCCAGGCCGATAAGTTCGGCACCAGCATCGGCGACTCGCTGCGCGTCTTCTCGGACGACCTGCGGCACAAGCGCCAGATCCGCGCGGAGGAGAATGCCGCGAAGGTGCCGACCAAGATGCTGTTCCCGCTGGTGGTTTGCATCTTTCCCGCGATCATCATGGTGATCCTCGGCCCCGCGATCATCACGATCGTGCGCACCGTGCTGCCGATGCTGAGCTTTGGAGTCTGACCGTGGCGCAGGAACACGAACTGACGGCAAGCCCACTGGGCGGCCGAGCCGCCGCTGGTGGAGCGCAATGGATTTTCTCCTGGCCTTTGCTGGCGGGGCTCTTCACATACTTTTTCTTCCTTTCGCGGGGCAACGACCTGCTCCTAGACGGTGACACGTATTGGCACGTCGCCGCCGGAAAGTTGATCCTGCGCGACGGGAGCGTCCCGCAGACCGACCCCTTTTCTCACACCATGGCCGGTGCCCCCTGGACGGCCCACGAATGGCTGGCCGAGGTCATCCTGGCTACAGCCCACGACGCGGGGGGGTGGCCCGTTGTCGTCGCGGTGACCGCCCTCGCCTTTGCCGCCACCATCGCGTTGATGACGCGAGCGTTGCTGAGGTGGATCGAGCCGATCTACGTTTTGCTGTTCGCCGGCGCAGCCATAGGCATGACGGCCGGTCACTTGCTCGCGCGTCCCCATGTGCTGGCGATGCCGCTGATGATGATCTGGACGATCGAGTTGGTGCGCGCGAGCGAGGCCAAACGAACCCCGGGTTTCTGGTTGCTGCCCCTCATGACCGTATGGGCCAATTTGCACGGCGGCTTTACCCTGGGCATCGCGCTCACTGGAGTGATGGCCGCGGAAGCGGTAATCAGCGCCGGACGGGAACGCCGAACCGGAATCGTCAAGTCATGGAGCTTGTTCCTGGCCCTCGCTGTGATCTGTGCACTCATCACACCACACGGGGTTCAAGGCATCCTCTTCACGTGGCAGATCCTTTTCGAGCACGGCTACGCCCTTGAACGAATCGGCGAGTGGCGCTCCCCCGACTTCCACACATTCCAACCCCTGGAACTCTGGCTTCTTGGAGGCCTGGCAGTGGCGCTGTATCAAGGATTGCGGCTTCCGCCGATACGGCTGCTCCTGCTGATTGGATTGCTCCATCTCGCGTTGAAGCACGTGCGCTATGTCGAACTGGTCGGGCTGCTCGCACCGCTGTTCTTGGCGTCCCCGCTTGCAGCTCACTGGCGGTCATCGCAGCAAAGCAAGCAGCAGTCACAGAGCCTGGATCAAGTATTCCGGAAGCTCGCGCGGCCGGCCGGCCAGGGCGCAGTTGTCCTATGTGTCGTGATTCTGGTGATGGCGACGCTCTTGTGGGCGAAGTTAAGGCCACCTGCTCCCAACGAAGCTCTCGCGCCCGCCCTCGCCATCAAGGCGGTTCAACAGGCGGGCATCAAAGGACCGGTTCTGAACAGCTACGAAACAGGCGGCTACCTGATCTACATCGGGATTGCCCCATTCATTGACGGGCGAAATGACGTTTACGGCGACAAATTCCTCAAACGGTACGTCGAAGCGCTGGAACTGAAGTCTGGCGACGACCTGCGGAAGATCCTGGACGAATACAAGATCACCTGGACGTTGTTGATTCCCGGGAGCTCGGCTATTGCCATTCTCGATGGCCTGCCGCAATGGCGCCGCCTTTATTCGGACAGAGCGGCCGTTGTCCACGTGTACACCGGGCAAAAAGAAGAAGTTGCCCCCAGGACTACTGGCACCACCAAGTAAAGGGAGCCGACATGTCAACCGTTACCCCTTTTCATCTTCCGAGGGACAGGAAGCTTTCCATCATCGTTCCCTTCTTCAATGAAGGGGGAGGCGTGGACGTCTTCCACAAGGCGTTAGGCCCCGTGCTTGCCGGAATCCTGAACTACCAGGTGGAGATCATTTGCGTCGATGACGGCAGTACCGACGACACACTGGGTCGGCTGATCGCGCTGGCCAACTTGCATCCCCATTACAAGGTCATCGAGTTGAGCCGGAATTTCGGGAAGGAGGCGGCGCTGACTGCCGGGTTGGACGCCGCGACCGGACACGCTGTCGTAGCGATCGACGCCGATCTCCAGGACCCGCCCTTCCTCATTCATCAGCTGGTCCACATGTGGGAGAACGGTGCGGACGTCGTCCTGGCGCGGCGCGCCGATCGCAGTACCGACGGATTCATCAAGCGGAAAACGGCCGAATGGTTCTACCGGATGCACAACCTGGTCTCGGATATTTCCATTCCGCAGAACGTCGGTGACTTCAGGCTGATGGACAGACGGGTGGTCGAGGCGCTCAAGCGCCTTCCCGAGCGGCAGAGGTTCATGAAAGGACTGTTCTGCTGGGTGGGGTTCAAGACAGTCGTACTCGACTACGACCGGGCGCCACGTGCCGTTGGCACAACGAAGTTTCCGGGATGGAAACTCTGGAATTTCGCTATCGAAGGAATCACCAGTTTCAGCACCACACCTCTGCGGATCTGGACTTATGTTGGAGTCGCCAGCGCATTGCTCACATCAGTCTATGCGCTGATGGTGTTGATTCGAACGTTGGTGTGGGGAATCGAACTGCCGGGTTATGCATCGTTGCTGATTGCGATTCTTTTCTTCGGCAGCCTCAATCTCATCAGTCTTGGCCTGGTGGGCGAATACATCGGGCGAATTTATATCGAAAGCAAACAACGGCCTATCTACATCGTGAGGAACAAATATGGCGCGCGCGAGCTTGGCGATGTGATCAGGAGCGGCACAGGCCACAGGGTTCGCACAAGACACGCTCGAAGAGACCGGGCCCCACTCGAAGTCAGGCATACACCGGAGCCATCATGAATTCGATCAACATCACAAGCGCGGCCGCCGCGTCAGCCGACAATCCGCTGTTCGAGCTTCAGCAGACGCTCTACTCGTCCAGCAATTACACGCGGCGCCGGCTTCACCGGAAGCGGCTGGGCTGGGTCACGCGGGCCATCGAGAAGCATGCACGCAATGTTCCGGGCTTGAGCGCACTCGAATACGGGCCTGGCTCGGGGATATATCTGCCCGTGCTCGCGCGAAACTTTGCGGCTGTGACGGCTGCGGACGTCGAGCACGCCTACCTGTCGGCCATTCAGCCGCTGTCAGCGAAGCTGCAGGGTCTGCGACTGGTGGAAGACGATATCCAGGACTCCCATTTCGCCGACGAATCGTTTGGCCTGATCCTTTGCAGCGAGGTGCTGGAACATGTTCCCGATCCGGAGCGGTCGCTCAAGACCCTGCATCGAATTCTCCGGCCGGGCGGGATTGCCATCGTCACGACTCCGCAACGCTACAGCCTCATGGAGCTTTCGTGCAAGGTTGCCTTCCTTCCCGGCGTTGTTCAGGTGGTCAGGCGAATCTATCGAGAGCCGGTGTTGCCCCTCGGGCACATCAGCCTGCGCTCCTCCACTGCATTTACCAAGGCCATTGTTGACAGCGGATTCAAGATCGTCGAGCACGATAAATTTGGCCTCTACATCCCTGTGCTGGCCGAGTTTGGCAAGGATTGGGGGGGCCGCGCCATAGAGTCGCTGGAACGCAGCGTGAGCCAATCTGTGTTGAACCGTCTTTTCTGGACGCAGGCGTACGTACTGCGCAAGTAGCCCGATGGCACCGTCCATGGCCGCAAAGCTGGCGCGGTACGCCGTAGTCGGCTTTTTGACCCTTGCGATATACATGATCGTCGCGAAGGCTGGCGAACGACTCGGCCTGCCAAGCACTTGGCACGTATCCCTGGCCTTCATCTCGGCAGTCGCCGTCAACTACTTGTTGCAGCGCTCATGGGTATTCGCCGACTCCCGGCCGGCTGCATCCAGTCTGCCGAAGTATGCTGTGATGATTTCCGTTGGATACATAGTCAATCTCGCGGCCGTCGAAACTTTGGCACCCCGGGTAACGATGACGGTTGCGCTGCTGGTAGCTGTCGTTCTCGTAATTATCTCCAACGCTCTCCTATCTTTTACGTGGGTCTTTTTGAATGGCGATGCGAAAGGCACTGCGCGTCCTGCCTTGAAGAAGCGCTGAAGGGTTCCGGTCCGTCTCAAACCGGCTCAGGCCCTGGTCGGGTCGGCTGTTTCAGAGAGAACCTGCTTGCCAGTTCCTGGCCAAGACGAATACCGCGCCGTTCGATCGCGTAGTAGCACACCAAGCCCAGCGCCCACAGCATGATCACGAACACCGCCCAGTTCAGCAATGTCGGCACGCCGCCTACGGGGAAAGCCAGGCCCATCGCCAGCAAGTGGGTGAGATAGATGCCATAAGAGTATTTTGCGACCCCCCTCGCGCCGATTGCGACGGGTCGGCTCGTAAGGTTGCGGCACTTCGGGACGATTAGCCCCAGCGCCAGGCACATGACCCATAGCTGCGGCGCCTCGGGCGCGCCCGCAGCGGTCAGAGCAGGAATCGTAATGGCCGCGACGGCAATGAGCAGGAACAGCAGCCACGGTGCATGCCGCCCGGGCCCGCGTCGGCCGCCAATGAACGCGATTGCGCCCGGCAGGAAGCAGGGCACGAAGGCCAGGAAATTCAATTCGCGCCAGACGAAGAGTCCCACTACCAGGCTGGCTGCATAGATCGCTCCGACGCGGAGCACCGGCCGTCCCGTCGAGGTGAGAATGAACAAGGCCGGCAGCAGCATGTACATCATGACCTCATACGACAAAGTCCATAACTGGTCCGGCGTCGACCTGTGCCCGGTGACGTGCTGCAGCAGCAGGAGGTTACTGATCACCCCGGCCGCTTCAATGGGTTGCCCGCCCATCCACTGAAGTGTCGACATCAGCAACACGACGGCCATCGACAGTGGAAAAATGCGGAAGAACCGGCGGATGAGGAACGGGCCTGCGGCATGGCCGCTGCGCTCCAGCGACATCATCAGCACCAGCGTCGTGTGCACAAAGAACATGGCCACGCCCAAATGACCGAGCGCCTTGATCCTGTACCAGCCCGGATCTTCCCAGCCAACGAAATAAGGCAAATGGCTGAGCACCACAAAGCCCACAGCGCAGGCACGCAATGCGTCCAGGTTAGGACTGTCCTTCATCCACCCATTACATCAGCCGCCCCCGCTTCCACCATGGGACAAGCATCCCGAATTTCCTCACACAAATGTCCCAAATCTCCCGTGTTCAACGCCCCAAACACGCTCAGCGTACCGTTGCACTCATGCGGCGGGCGGGGAGTGCCTTGCATGGTCGCGCAGAGATATTCGGCGGTTTTCCAAAATACTTGCATTTTTTGGTGATTGGTGAATACAGAAACCCTGTTACTCGGTCTCGCCCGCGCATAAGCTTTGACCCAACCAGGGAAGGAAAATGCGATGACAAATGAGCTGGCGTTCGGGGAGATTTTTGACGATCCACCGGACGATTGGCAACAACTGAACGTTGCTATTGACATCGTGGCATCACTGGCCGAGCAGGCTTCAAGAGATGCCGATAAAGGCGCAAGTGAGCTTTCAATGTTCAAGGCTCTTGATGCCACATTCGCCTACATGGTCGAGTACCTGCACCATCTCACGATAGATCAGGATACCCCGCGCGCTGCTCTAGCCAAGGCAGCAACAGTAGCGGCACTTGATATGGATGCTCTGAGAGCCCTTCTGACGCGCATGGGTCACCACCATTGAGCGTGCCTTCAACAACTTCCTCTCGATAAAAGAGCGCTTACTCGCGCCACGATGGATGCCGGGTCAAGCCCGGCATGACAACTTACCTTCCGCCGACCAGACATAGCCCTTGCTCTTGGCCGACAGACGCGTCTCGATCACGTGCGGAGGGCGGTCTTTCATAGCCGTACATAGATTTTTGGCAGTTTCCAAAATACTTTGCATTTCTTGTCTATTCGTGAAACCAGAACCCTGTTACTTGGGATCGCCCTCGCATAAGCTTTGACCTAACCAGGGAAAGGAACATGCGATGAAAAATGAACTGGGGAGCATCCCCGCAGTGGCACCGGACGACTGGCAACAACTGAACGTTGCCATTGACATCGTTGCATCACTGGCCGAGCAGGCATCAAGAAATGCAAATAATGGCATCAGAGAACTATCAATGTCCAAGGCTTTCGATGCCACATTCGCCTACATGGTCGAGTACCTTCACCATCTCACGATAGACCAGGATACCCCGAGCGCTGCTCTAGCCAAGGCAGCGACAGCAGCGACATTCGACATTGATGCTCTGAGAGCGCTTCTGACGCGCATGGGTCCTCACCATGGCCGCCTTCAAGACGTGTCCCCTCCCGCGGAGCGTCCCGCAGCGAGACTTCGTGGGCCAACAGGGGCATTTTTGCCCCTGGCTGCCGTAATGGATTCCCCGGCGCGTTATTTATGAAGACCGGCAGCTCGGGTGCAAGAGCTGCAGCATCACTTTCGATAGATTCGACAGGGAGCCCATCGTGAACACACTCAGCAAAAAATTGGCACTCACGGTCCTGACAGTGGCGTTGGCAAGTGCACTCGGCGTGACCTGGACCCAGGCGAATGCCCGTTCTGCCGGCGGCGCTGGCGCCGGTGCTGGCGCTGGTGGCTCGGGGGGCTCGGGTGGCGGCGCGTCCGGCAGTGGCGGTTCCGGTGCTGGAGTCGGTGGCGTCGGCGGCGGGTCCGGTGCTGGAGTCGGTGGCGCTGGCGGCGCTGGCGGCGGCGGCGGCGCTGGCGGCGGCGGCGGCGGCGGCGGCGGCGGTGGCGGCGGTGGCAACGGCGGCGGCAACGGCGGTGGCAACGGCGGTGGCAACGGCGGCGGCAACGGCGGCGGCAACGGCGGCGGCGGCGGCGGCGGCGGCGGCGGCGGCAACGGCGGCAACGGCGGCGGCGGCGGCGGCGGTGGCGGCGGTGGCAACGGCGGCAACGGCGGCGGCAACAGCGGCGGCAACGGCGGCGGCAACGGCGGCGGCAACGGCGGCGGCAACGGCGGCGGCGTGGGTGCCGGTGGTGGTGCCGGTGCCGGTGCCGGTGGTGGTTCTGGTGGCTCGGGTGGCGGCGGGTCCGGCAGTAGTGGTTCCGGTGCTGGAGTCGGTGGCGGCGGCGGCGGCTCCGGTGCTGGAGTTGGTGGCGCTGGCGGCGGCGGCGGCGGCGTGGGTGCCGGTGCCGGTGCCGGTGGTGGTTCTGGTGGCGCCGGTGGGTCGGGTGGCAGCGGGTCGGGCAGTGGTGGTTCCGGTGCTGGCGTTGGTGGTGGCGTCGGCGCTGGGGGCTCCGGCGCTGGTAGCGCCAGTGGTGATGGCGCCGCTGGTGGTTCGAGTGGCAGCGGCTCCGCCGGCCCAGGGTCGGGAACTTCTGGCGGCGCGGGCGGCGCGCCTGCGGGCAATGCGGGCGGAAACGGCGGCGGCAACGTGGGCACCGGCAACAGCGGTGTCGGCGTGGGCAACACCGGCCTTGGCAATCAGGGCAACGACAGTGCTGTTGGCAATGCCGTTGGAGGCACTGGTGGTGGCGGCGGCTCTGGTGGCGGCGGCTCTGGTGGCGGCGGCTCTGGTGGCGGCGACTCTGGTGGAGGCGACTCTGGTGGAGGCGACTCTGATGGAGGCGGCTCTGATGGGGGCGGCTCTGATGGGGGCGGCTCTGGTGGTAGCGGCTCTGGTGGCAGCGGCTCCGGGGGTAGCGGCACGGTTGGCGGTGGCACGGTTGGCGGTGGCACGGTTGGCGGTGGCACGGGTGGCGGTGGCACGGTTGGCGGTGGCACGGTTGGCGGTGGCACCGGTGGCACCGGTGGCAGCACAGGTGGCGGTGTCAGCGCTGGGCCAGGCGGCAACCCCGGCGTCAGCGGCGGTGATGCCGGCGTTGCAGGGGGCGGTGGCGCAGCAGGTGTCGCATCGACGCCGCCCAGCGATCGGGGATCGGACGGCGCAGGTACTGCGTCTGCCGCCGCACCGTCTGCGCCGGCAACGTCCCAATGGCTCGATCCTCGTGCGGGAAAGGTCCTCACGAATGCACCGGCTCAGCCCGCGCCAGGCGCATCGAGCATGGGGGCCGGAGCTGCGCCGAAGTAGCCAACCCGGCGACGATCAAAAACTAATGCGCCTTCTCCCAGTTCTCGCCGATCCCGATCTCGGCGAGCAGCGGCGCGCGCAACTCGGCGACGCCGGCCATGAGGCGCGGGATCTCGCTGCGCACCCACTCCACCTCGTCCTCAGGCACCTCGAACACCAGTTCGTCGTGCACCTGCATGATCATTTTCGTGCGGCGCCTCTGCTCATCCAACACGTCCTGCACCTTCACCATCGAAAGCTTGATCAGGTCGGCGGCCGTGCCTTGCATCGGCGCGTTGATGGCCGCGCGCTCGGCGCCGCCGCGGCGCGGGCCGTTGGGTGAATTGATCTCCGGCAGGTACAGCCTGCGGCCGAACACGGTCTCGACATAGCCCTTGCTCTTTGCCGACAGGCGCGTTTCGTCCATGTACTGCTTCACGCCGGGATACCGTTCGAAATAGCGCTGGATGTAGTTCTTGGCCGCCGTGTTGTCGATGCCCAGGTTGCGCGCCAGGCCGAAGCTGCTCATGCCGTAGATCAGGCCGAAGTTGATCACCTTGGCATAGCGGCGCTGCTCGCTCGTGACTTCGCCGGGGGCAACGCCGAACACTTCCGCCGCCGTGGCGCGGTGCACGTCCAGGCCTTCGCGAAACGCGCGCAGCAGCGCATCATCTTCGCTGAGGTGCGCCATGATGCGCAGCTCGATCTGGCTGTAGTCGGCGCTGGCGATGAAGTGGCCGGGCGGCGCGATAAAGGCTTCTCGCACGCGCCGGCCTTCGGCGGTCTTCACCGGAATGTTCTGCAGGTTGGGGTCGTTGCTCGACAGGCGGCCCGTCACCGCGACGGCCTGCGCGTAGTGCGTGTGCACGCGGCCCGTGCGCGGATGCGCCATTTGCGCGAGTTTGTCGGTGTAGGTGCCCTTGAGTTTCGACAACCCTCGATGCTCCAGCAGCTTGGCGGGCAGAGGGTAATCCTCGGCAAGCTTTTCCAGCACTTCTTCGTCGGTGCTTGCCACGCCGCTCGGTGTCTTCTTGACCACCGGCAGGCCGAGCTTGGTAAAGAGGATCTCCCCAATCTGCTTGGGCGATCCGAGGTTGAACGGCTGGCCCGCGAGGTCGTGCGCATCCTTCTCGAGTTGCATCATGCGCTGGCCGAGTTCGGCGCTTTGCTTCGCGAGGATGGGCCCGTCGATCAACACGCCGTTGCGCTCCACGCGGTAGAGCGCCTCGCTGCTCCTGATTTCCAACTCGTAGATGAAACGCAGCTTGCTGTCCTTCTCAAGCCGCGGCCAGAGCGCCTGGTGCACATCGAGCGTCTGGTCGGAGTCTTCGCAGGAGTACTCGGCGGCCTTCTCCACAGAGACTTGCGCGAACGGGATCTGGTGCGCACCCTTGCCGGTGATGGTTTCGTAGTCGATACCGCTGCGCCCCAGGTGCCGCTCGGCCAGGCTGGCCAGGCCATGCGGCTTGTGTACTTCGAGCACGTAGCTTTGCAGCATGGTGTCGTGGGCATAGCCCTGCACTTCGATGCCGTGGTTGGCGAACACGTGCCGGTCGTACTTGATGTGCTGGCCCAGCTTCAGTTTGGCGGGGTTCTCCAGCCAGGGCTTGAGCTTCGCCAGCACTTCATCGCGCGGGAGCTGCTCGGGCGCGTCGCCGTAGCTGTGAGCCAGCGGAATGTACGCCGCCTCGCCGGGCTTGACGCTGAACGACAAGCCGATGATCTCGGCCAGCATCTCGTCGAGCGAACTGGTCTCGGTGTCGACAGCCACCAGTTCGGCGGCTTCGATTTTTGCGAGCCAGTCGTCCAGCTGTGCCCACGTAAAGATCGTGTCGTACTGCAGGTTGCTGGCCTGCGAGATGCCCGAGAGGTCCGGCTCCTCGAAAAGCCCGCCTGCGGGCTGCCCCGTGCCCACTTTCCTCGTGCGCTTGTGTTCCTCGATCAGTTCGGGGGGCACCTCGTGGGTCTCGAGCTGCTTGACCAGGCCTTTGAAGCCGTACTTCTCGTAGAAGGCTTTCAGCCCCTCGGTATCCTGGCCATCGGTGACCTTGATGTCTTCGAGCGACGGCAGGCCGGGGATGTAGTCCGTCAGCTCGCAGTCTTTCTTGATGGTCAGCAGCTCGCGGCCCTTGGGCAGCCAGTCGAGCGCGCGGCGCAGGTTCTCGCCGACGGCGCCCTTCACCTCGTGCGCGCGCGCCACCAGCGCGTCAAGCGAGCCGTATTCCTGCAGCAGCTTGACAGCTGTCTTGGGGCCCACCTTGTCCACACCGGGCACGTTGTCGACCGCGTCGCCGACCAGCGTCTGGTAGTCCACCATCAGACGCGGCGGCACGCCGAACTCGGCCTCGACGCCGGCAACATCCCGCTTGCGATCGTTCATGGTGTCGATGACCATGACATGATCATTGACCAGTTGGGAGAGGTCCTTGTCGCCGCTGGAGATCACGGTCTCGATATCGCGCTCGGTCGCCATGCAGGCCAGCGTGCCGATCACGTCGTCGGCCTCCACGCCGGGGATGTTCAGCACCTTCCAGCCCAGCAGCCTCACCACCTCGTGGATCGGGTCGATCTGCAGCCGCAGGTCGGGCGGCATCGGCGAGCGGTTGGCCTTGTACTCGGGGTAGAGCGCGTCGCGGAAGGTCGGGCCCGGCGCGTCGAACACGCAGGCCACGTAATCGGCGCGGACGTCCTTGCGCAGCTTTTGCAGCATGTTGATCATGCCGCGGATGGCGCCGGTCGCGGGGCTTTCCGGGTCGCCCGGCACCGCTCGCAGGTCGGGCATCGCGTGGTAGGCGCGGTACAGATAGCTGGAGCCATCCACCAGCAGCAACACCTTGCGTCCGTTGCCGCCGGTTTCGGCTTTTTCAGTGGTTTCGTCTTGGGTCAGCTCGCTCATGGCAGGCATTGTGCCTGCGGGCGCGGGCACCCTCCGGGCCGTCCTACAATCTCCCCATGCACCCTAGATTCCTGCTCCTCGCCCCGCTCCTGGCCTGCACCGCCCTGGCCGCGCAGACGCCTGCGGCGCCAGCCCAGCAGCCGCCCCAGCTCGAAGGCCGCAAAAACCAGAAGGTCGAGCACATCCGGGTGGAGGACGAAGCCGTCATCATCGACGAAGTGCGCTACGCCGGCCAGACGCAGAGCATCACCGTCAAGCCCAAGGGCAACATGCCCGAATACGAGATCCAGCCCACGGACATGGCGCGCTCACGCCCGGGCGACCACCGGGACGGCATCTCCAGCGCCACCGGCCAGCGCGTCTGGAACGTCCTTAAATTCTGATGGCGGTCTTCACCGAAGTCTCCGAGAGCGAGGCCCGCGAGCTGGTGCGCGCGCTCCAGCTCGGCGAGATGCGCGAGCTGCGCGGCATCCACGGCGGCATCGAGAACACCAACTACTTCCTCACGACCGATCGGGGCGAGTATGTGCTGACGCTGTTCGAGCGCCTGACCATCGAGCAACTCCCGTTCTACCTGCACCTGATGAAGCACCTGGCGCAGCACGGCATCCCGGTGCCGGAGCCCCAGTCGCTGCCCGCCAGCGCTTCCGCCGCGAACCCGGACGGGCAGCTGTTGCACATCGTATGCGGCAAGCCCGCGGCGGTTGTCGACAAGTTGCGCGGCCACAGTGAACTCGCGCCGACGCTCGCCCATTGCGCCGCGGTGGGCGAAATGCTGGCGCGCATGCACATCGCCGCGCGCGACTACCCCCGCAGCCAGCCCAACCTGCGCGGCCTGGCGTGGTGGAACGAGACGGTGCCCGTCGTGCTGCCCCACGTCGACGAGGCACAGCGCGTGCTGCTCTGCGGCGAGCTGGCCTTCCAGAACCACATCGCACAAGGCTCCGCGTATGCCGCCCTGCCCCGCGGCCCTATCCATGCCGACCTGTTCCGCGACAACGTCATGTTCGAGGACGGCCGACTGACCGGCTTCTTCGACTTTTATTTCGCGGGCGTGGACACCTGGCTTTTCGACATCGCGGTGTGCCTGAACGACTGGTGCATCCACCTGCCCACCGGCGCACCCGACGATGCCAGGGCCGATGCCTTCCTGCGCGCGTATGGCGCAGTGCGCCCGCTGGCTGCCTCCGAGCGGCGGCTGCTGCCGGCCATGCTGCGCGCCGGCGCCCTGCGCTTCTGGATTTCCCGCCTGTGGGACTTCCACCTTCCACGGGAAGCCGCGATGCTCAAGCCGCACGATCCGGCGCACTTCGAGCGGGTGCTGCGCCATCGGGTGCGACACGGCGCTGCTACCCTGTAGCCTTCAGCGCGCAAAATCGCGCGACCCCATCACGTACCCGCCAATGAAACTCAACATCGTTCCTGCTCGCAATGGCATCCAATGGGTCAAGCTCGGCATCAAAACCTTCGGAAAGCAGCCATTGGCACTCACCGGCCTGTTCTTCATGTACACGGCCGCCTTCTCGATCTTGCTCCTGGTGCCCGTGGTGGGGTTCGTCCTGGCGCTGGGCATTGTGCCGGCGGCAACACTGGGACTGATGGCGGCGACACAAGAGGCCGAGAAAGGCCGCTTTCCCATGCCCACGGTGCTGATCAGCGCTTTCCGCGCCGGCAAGCAGCGTCTGCGCGCGATGCTGGTTCTGGGCCTGCTCTACGCGGGGGCCTGCTTCATCGTGATGTCGCTGCTCCCGCTGCTGGTGGATGTTCCGCAGCAGCAGACGCCCGCCACGACCGAATCGATGCTGACGCCGCAGTTCCAGATGGTGCTGCTGGTCGGCGCCTTGCTGTATCTGCCGGTTTCGCTGATGTTCTGGCACGCGCCCGCGCTCGTGCACTGGCATGGCGTTTCGCCTGTCAAGAGCCTGTTCTTCAGCACCGTCGCCTGCCTGCGCAACGCGCGCGCGTTCTTCATGTACGCCCTGGCCTGGATCGGCGTGGTGTTCGTTGCCGCTTTGGTGATCACCCTCATCGCCACCATGACCAGCAACCCGCAGGTCGCGGCAGCCGCCCTCATGCCCCTGGGCCTGCTGATCACCGCCATGTTTTCCACGTCGCTGTACTTCACGTTCCGCGACAGCTTCGTCGCCGATGCCGACACGGACGCCCAACCACACCCCCCCGGAGAAGCCCCATGACGCAGCACACCCTCGACGGTCGCACCGAACAGGAAGTCCTGTGGTTCCAGCGCCGCAGCTTCCTGCAGGCTGCGGCCGCCTGGAGCGCCATGGGCGGCCTCGCCGCGGCGCAGGCGCAGCAGCGCAGCAACATCGTGGAGCTTCGGGGAGACGCGATGCTGAACGGCCGGCGCCTGACCAACGCGCAGACGATCCAGACCGGCGACAGCGTGGAGACGGGGCCGGGTTCGCAACTGGTGTTCGTTGTCGGCAATGCCTCCTACCTGATGCGCCAGAACACACGGCTGACCGTGGAGCGCGGCCAAACGCTCAACGCCGTCAGCGTGCTGCGCATGCTCACCGGCGCCGTGGCCAGCGTCTGGGGCCGCGGCACACCGCGCCAGATCGTCACGCCCACGCTCACGGCCGGCATCCGCGGAACGGGCGTGTACACCGAGGTGTTTCCGCAGCAGGGGCACCGCAGTTACTTCTGCAATTGTTATGGCATCGTGGCCATGAGCGCCGGCCCCGACAGGACCGTGTCGCGCTCTGACTACCACCAGTCGTTCTGGGGCGAGGCGGAGGCGAAGAACGGCCGATTCCTCACCCCGGCCCAAGCGATCAACCATACCGATGAGGAACTGGAATACCTGGCCCGCCTGGTCAACCAGCGCACGGCCTGGGAGATCGCGGGCAGGAAAGGGGTGAAGGATGGCGCGGGCTATATGCAGCAGCAGCCGGCTTCCGCGCACCCCGCGATGCAGATGAAGTGACCTCGCCGGCTCAGCGCCGCGTCGGCCGGTTCTTCTGCCAGATGGCCAGCAAGATGAGGCCGTAGGCGATGACACGCACGCTGTAGAACGCGGCGCCATCCTCATCGACGATCCACAGCACGCCCAGCACCAGCCGGTTCGCGGCCTCGATCAGGAAAGACAGCGCGAAGTACAGGAAAAAGCGGTCGCGCGTATGGCGCCAGAAGCGCAGGAAGAACAGCGAGGCCAGCAGGGATGCTATCGCTATGGCGCCGGTGAGCATCTGCTCCATGGTCACTCCTCTTCCCAGATCAGGCCGAACAGCAGCAGCAGCGGTGCGGCCAGCGCAACGGTCAGCCGCAACAGCGTCATGTCCACGGTGGGCAGCACCAGCTTGTCGATGACCAGCAGGAAGTTATTCAGGCTCAGCCCCGCGAAGCACAAGGCGCTCCAGAACAACAGGCGCGAGCGGCTGTTGAGCCAGCCCCGCCACAGCAGGGCGAAGCAGGCGAGCGACGTGAGCATGCACAGGGAGTAGATCAGCGGGGCCATGCATCAGTCCTTTCGCAAGCGGAAAGCATCGGCAAACTGGAACGCGCGCCGGTCCACGCTGGAGTGGATCAGGTCAGTGACTGCAACGAGGTTCGACGCGTAAAGGTGTGCCAGCCGCTCGAGCAAGGCCGCCAACTCCGCCTGTGGCTCGTACGTGTAGGATCCTTGGGTGTCGCTTTCGGTGACGATGCCGCCCGAGTGAAGGCTCGCGAGCAGTTCGGCGGCCCGCGGCTCGGGCAGGTACAGGCGCCGCGCGAGGATGGGTGCCGTCCAGGCGGTGCCTTGCTCACGCTGGAGCAGCAGGATCGCCTCCAGGTACGGAACCGACGGCACGCTCGTGAGAATGAAGCGCCGCAGGTCGTCGGGCATGTCGGCGGCCGTCATCAACGCCTGGCCGTGTCTTTGGCCACCTGGGCCCTGAACTCCGCGAGTTTCGCCTTCAGCCGGCGCGCATTCACGGGGCCGGCACGGACAAGGATTTTTTGCCCCGCCGTGAGCGACTCGAGCGCCGGGTCCGCATACTCATACCGGACCCACGGGCGTTCGGATGGGATGGGGCCCTTGACCTCGACCAGGCGCAGCCTGACCGGATATTCAACCTCCGGCGTCGCGAGCAGGGTGTCGATGACTTCCACCAGCCGGTCATTGAAGTAGCGCTTGGGGTAGCCCAATTCCTCGTAGGCCCTTTGTAGCAGCGGGTACATGCGCCGATAAAGCTGTGCCACCCGCGCCGTATCCGTGCCTTCGGCCAGCAGCACCAGCGGTGTGTAGCGGGCCGCGTTGTCCGCGCCGATCACCGGGCCGTCCGGCAGTTCTTGCACCGTGAAGCGCCCGCCTGTGGGATTGACCGGCCACAGTGCCGCCGGCGCGTGGGGGCGGCCGAGGTTGTCCACGGTGGCCGCGAAGCGGCGCGGGAAGTCGCTGGTCTGCAGAAACGATGCCACGGCCTTGCGGCCCAGCAACTCGGTGAGGGCCGCGTCCACCTGGCCGGCAGCCAGCGGACCGGACGGCTCTTCCAGCGGATGTTCGATCGCGGGCGGGGCAACCACGGCCGAGCTGGCGGGCGGCTGCGGGGGCTCCGCCACGGGCACGGCAGGGACTCGCCCAGGCGTCTGGCTGAACCACCAGATCACCATGCCAGCGACGGCAACGCCAAGGATGAGCAGCAATGCGGTCCGCACCCAGCTGCTCATGGCCGCACCCTCGCCGGGCACGAGGCCCATCGGTGAATCGCTCGCGCATCCATTCGTGCAAATCTAACACGGTCGTCGCTATGATGGCCACATGTCCGCTGTCAGGAAAGCCGCCCCGCCAAAAATCGTGGCCAAGGGCGCTCCGGTACCGCCGCCTGCCCGCGTGCTGCGGCGCTTCCGCGTGGTTTTCAATGCGGTTAAAAACCACTTTCGCGAGGTAGAAAAGAAAGCCGGTGTGGCCGGAGCCCAGCTGTGGGCCTTGAGCGTGGTGCACGACTGTCCTGGCATTGGCGTGAGCGACCTGGCCCGCGCCATGGATGTGCACCAGTCCACCGCAAGCAACCTGGTCAGGAGCTTGATCGAGCGAAACATGGTGGAAGTGCGCAAAGACGCAACCGATCGCCGCACGGTGCAGCTTCACTTGCTGCCCGCAGGCGCCAAGGTGCTGCGGCGCGCACCGGGGCCTTTTGCCGGCGTGCTGCCGGAAGCGCTGGCGGCCCTGGACGCGCAGACGCTGTCGCGCCTGGACAAGGACCTGGGCACCCTGATCGACGCGCTGGGCGTCGACAAACATGATGCGGGCATTCCGCTCGGGCAGCCATAGAGCGAAGCTTCGTGGCAGGTCAGAGACCCGTTTAGGTCACCGGCGTCAGCTTGGCCACAGACAGGGCCAGCCACTTGATTCCGTGCCTCGGGAAATTCACCTGGGCGCGCGCATCGTCATCCTTCCCTTCGATGGAGATGACCGTGCCCTCGCCGAACTTGGTGTGGAACACCTTCATCCCCGCGTGCAGCCCGTGCGCGGGCGCGGCTTTCTGCATGGGCACCGGCGGGCTGGCAAAGCTTTCCTTGCTGAAGCCCGCGCCCGCCCCGGCCCCGCGCGATGTGGCATAGCCTGCGCCAAAACCGAAGGCCGACCCGCCGAAGCTCTGGTTCTTCGGTGTCAACCACTTGAGCGCACCTTCGGGCAGCTCGTCGAAGAAGCGGCTCTTGATGTTGTAGCGCGTCTGGCCATGCAGCAGCCGCGTCTGCGCGTGGCTGAGGTACAGGCGTTTGCGAGCGCGCGTGATGGCGACGTACATCAGTCGGCGCTCTTCCTCCAGCCCTTCGTAATCGTTCATCGAGTTCTCGTGGGGAAAAAGCCCCTCCTCCAGCCCGCTGATAAACACGCAGTCGAACTCCAGGCCCTTGGCCGAGTGGACGGTCATGAGCTGGATGGCGTCCTGACCCGCCTGGGCCTGGTTGTCGCCGGATTCCAGCGCGGCGTGCGTGAGGAAGGCGGCGAGCGGGGACAAGGTCTCGCCGGTCTCGGCATCAGGGGGAACATAGTCCGGCGCCGGCTCATTCACCTCCGGCAAACTCGGGTCCAGCCCCTGGCTCGCCGGCGATTGACGCAGGATGCCGGGGCCGAGCTCGTCCACGGGCAATGCCACCGCATCGCGACCAAAACCTTCCTGCGTGACAAAGCTCTCCGCGGCGTTGATCAGTTCTTCCAGGTTCTCGATGCGGTCGGCGCCTTCGCGTTCGCTCTTGTAGTGGTCGATGAGGCCGGATTGCTGCAGCATCAGCTCGATGATCTCGCGCAGGGTGAGGCCCACCGTCTGCTCGCGCAAGGCGTCCATCTTCGCAACGAACGCCGCCAGGTTCGCGCCGGCCTTTCCGGTCGTGGACTTCACCGCATCGTGCAGCGAGCAGCCCGCCGCCCGGGCCGCGTCCTGCAATTGTTCGATGCTGCGCGCACCGATGCCGCGCGGCGGAAAGTTGACGATGCGGATGAAGCTGGTGTCGTCCTGGGGGTTCTCCAGCACGCGCAGATAGGCCAGCGCGTGCTTGATTTCCGCGCGCTCGAAGAAGCGCAGGCCCCCGTAAACGCGGTACGGCACGGCCGCGTTGAACAGCGCCGTTTCGATCACGCGGCTTTGCGCGTTGCTGCGATACAGCACGGCAATTTCCTTGCGCTCGAACCCGCCGTCCGGCCCGTCACCGCGCACGAGGTGCCGCATCTCCTCGACCATCCACTGCGCCTCGGCGAGATCGGTGGGCGCCTCGTAGACCCGCACCGGCTCGCCGGGGCCCTGGTCGGTGCGCAGGTTCTTGCCCAGGCGCGTCTTGTTGTGGCTGATCAGCTCGTTGGCCGAATCGAGGATGTTGCTGTAGCTGCGGTAGTTCTGCTCCAGCTTGATCTGGTGGCGAACGTGAAACTCCCGCACGAAATCGGCCATGTTGCCCACGCGCGCGCCGCGGAAGGCGTAGATGCTCTGGTCGTCGTCGCCGACGGCGAACACCGAGTTGGCCTGCGCGCCGGGCACGCCATCGCGTGGCTGCGCGAACATCTTGATCCACGCGTATTGCAGCTTGTTCGTGTCCTGGAACTCGTCGATGAGGATGTGGCGGAAGCGCCGCTGGTAGTGGTCGCGGATCGGGTCGTTGTCCCGCAGCAGTTCGTAGCTGCGCAGCATCAGCTCGCCGAAATCGACCACGCCCTCGCGTTGGCACTGCTCCTCGTACAGCTGGTAGATTTCGACCTTCTTGCGATCTTCCTCGCTGCGCACCTCGACCATGTTGGGTCGCAGGCCGTCTTCCTTGCAGCCGGAGATGAACCATTGGGTCTGCTTGGCGGGAAAACGCTCGTCGTCCACCTTGTGCTGCTTCATGAGTCGCTTGATGGCCGAGAGCTGGTCTTGCGTGTCCAGGATCTGGAAGCTCTGCGGCAGGTTCGCGAGCTTGTAATGGGCGCGCAGGAAGCGATTGCACAGGCCGTGGAAAGTGCCGATCCACATTCCGCGCACGTTGACGGGCAGCATGGCCTGAAGGCGCGTCATCATCTCCCGCGCCGCCTTGTTGGTGAAGGTCACCGCCATCAAACCGCCCGGCGACACTTGACCGGTGGACAGCAGCCAGGCGATGCGCGTGGTCAGCACGCGGGTCTTGCCGGAGCCGGCGCCCGCCAGGATGAGCGCGTGCTCATTGGGGAGGGTCACCGCGGCGCACTGCTCGGGGTTGAGATTGTGTAAGAGCGGGGACGCCGCATCGACTTCTGGGAACATACGGCATTGTAGGAAGCGATTCGTCCCCACCCATGAACAAACAGTCACCAGCCTTGGCAGGGCTGCTCCTGGCGATCGCCGCGGCGGGCGCCCAGGCGCAGGCCTCCTGCGACAGCGACGGCCAGGCGCGGCCGGTGGGCCTGCTGGAGCGATTTATCAGCGCCGACTGCGAGACCTGCTGGAGCGATGCGGCCACGCGGCGGGCGCGGCGCGGCGAGCTGGCGCTGGACTGGATCACGCCGGGCAGCAAGGGCGAAGATGCGCCCCTGTCAACGGCCGTGAGCCGTGACAGCCCGGCGCGGCTGCAAGCCCTGAAACGCGCTGCGCCGGCGCGGGCCGAGGCCGTGCATCGGCGCGCGACCCCTTCCGGCTACGAACTGCGCGTGGCGCATGGGCTCGCCTTCAACGGCTATATCGGCGCCTCCATCGAGCTCAAGCCCGGCCGCGGCGGGCCGTGGCAGGCGTGGCTGCTGCTGGTCGAGACTCTGCCCGCAGGCACCGAAGGTTCGCCAGTCGAGCGCAACCTGGTGCGTAATGCCCTTCAGCCCGCCTGGGACAATGCAGAACCGCTATCGAAAGCGCAGCAGAACGGACTCTTTGAATCGCGGCCGATGAACGTTCCCGAGGGTGCGAACCCGAAGCGGCTGCGCGTGGTGGGCTGGGTGGAAGACGCACGCGGCCGCGTCGTCGCGGCGGCGCAGAGCCGCTGCCGCCAGCCGCGTTGAGCCGGCGGCGAAAAGCCGGGTTACATCAACGGCCTTTGCGTGTCTTGGGCCGCGCGAGGCTTTCCAGCGCCTTGAGCGCCGTCCCTTCTTCTTCCGCATCCAGGAAGTTGGTGCTTCGTATTCGCAACCGAACAGTCGGAAGCGAAACGATGCCTGCCTTCAGCCCGGCGCTGACCCAGCGCAAGTCGCGCGGCTCGCCGCGCGCCAGCTTGGAGACGGCGGCATCGTTCGGCTCGAGAAAACTGGCCACCAGGTGCTCGCGCGTCAGCCTGATCAGCCTTTGCTCCCAGCCGTCGGGCAAGGTAGGCAACTTTGGCGACACGGGGTCCAGGTAGATGCCATGCGCGCGGTGGTAGGCGCTGCCTTCGCCCAGCGCCGCTTGCAGGTCGAATATTCGGGCAGGGTCGGATTGGGTGTAGCAGTCCGCGTCGATCGACACCGTCATGTCGGCGGGAATAGCGGCCACCTCGGCCAACCCAAGAACCGAGAGGCTGCCCACAACCACATACTCGCCATGGCCGCACAACCCGTGCGCCGCGCGCAGCAGGTCGAACAGTGCGTCCAGGTTCATTTGCCGCCCGTCAAGCCGGCTGCGGCGAATGGAGAGTTCTGGCGCATGGCGCGGCCCCACCCCTGCGCATCGGAGCACATGCGCTGGACCAGTTGCTTGACCGGCAGCTTTAGCCATGCCCGCCAGCGCGCGATGTAGTCGGCGCTGCAGAGCTGCATATCCTCCCAGCGATCGATTTCCCGCCGCGCCGCCTCGATGTGCCTGCGCAGCTGCGCCGGCTCCGTGCAGAGCAGCTCAATCCCCAATTGCTGGTGCGCCATCAGCCGATTGAGTTCGACTTGCTGCTGCGCGGCGCGGGCGGCGCGGCGCTCATCCAGTGCGCCATGCTGCGACAGCCAGTGAGGCGGCACGAGGGCTGCGACGAGCTTGCGGTGACGTTCGACCCCGACCGGGCCCTGCGCAGCCCTGGCCAGAACTTCCCCGAAGTTCTGTTTTACGTGCGAAGCGGTGACCGTGTCCATCCAGCCGATTTTAGACAATATTCATGTTTTGGACAATATTCAGGGTCCAGACGAGCTGCGTTATGAGGGCTATTGCTGCGCAGCCATGTAGTCCAGCCACCAGCAGGTAAAATCAAGCACCGGGCCCAAGCATTTTGCGGCCCGGTTTGCGTTTCTGGCTTTCGCCTGAAACCGCCGGTCCCGCAGTCCAAGCGCTCACCTGTTCGACAAACAGCTTTCTGGAGCTTGGTATGGAAATCTTCGATTACGACAAAGTCTTGCTGCTGCCGCGCAAATGCCGCGTGGAAAGCCGCTCCGAGTGCGACACCGGCGTGGAGCTGGGCGGGCGCACTTTCCGCATCCCGGTGGTGCCGGCCAACATGAAAACGGTGGTGGACGAAAAAATCTGCCTGTGGCTGGCGCAGAACGACTACTTCTACGTGATGCATCGCTTCGACCTGGACAACGTCAAGTTCGTGCGCGAGATGAAGGCCAAGGGTGTGTACGCGTCCATTTCGCTCGGCGTTAAGCAGGCCGACTACGAAGTGGTGGACCAGCTCGCCGCGCAGGGCCTGGTGCCGGAGTACATCACCATCGACATCGCCCATGGGCACGCCGACACCGTAAAGAACATGATCGCGCACCTGAAGGAGAAGCTGCCGACGGCGTTCGTGATCGCCGGCAACGTCGCCACTCCCGAGGCGATCATCGATCTTGAAAATTGGGGCGCCGACGCGACGAAGGTCGGCGTCGGCCCCGGCAAGGTCTGCATCACGCGCATGAAAACGGGCTTCGGCACCGGCGGCTGGCAGCTCTCGGCCATGAAGTGGTGCGCGCGCGTCGCGACGAAACCGATCATCGCCGACGGCGGCATCCGCGAGCACGGCGACATCGCCAAGAGCGTGCGCTTCGGCGCGACGATGGTGATGATCGGCTCCCTGCTGGCCGGTCACGAAGAATCGCCGGGCCAGACGGTCGACGAGGGCGGCAAGCTGTACAAGGAGTACTACGGCAGCGCGTCGGACTTCAACAAGGGCGAATACAAGCACGTGGAGGGCAAGCGCATCCTCGAGCCCGTCAAGGGGCGACTGGCCGACACCCTGCGCGAGATGCAGGAAGACATCCAGAGTTCCATCAGCTACGCCGGCGGCAAGAAGCTGATGGACATCCGCAAGGTGAACTACGTGATCCTGGGCGGCGACAACGCCGGCGAACACCTGCTGATGTAGCGCGCCTTCAATCGGCGAACATCAGCGCCGGCACCGTCTCCCCGAAGGCCCGCCCGTCGGTCGACGAACGCGCCAGCGCGGCACTGAGTGGCGGCTGGGCGCTGCACCGCCCGTTGGCGATGTACTCCAGCGCGGCGCGGGTGCGGCCTTCCTGCGGGTCTCCCAGCTGGCGGTCCAGGTCGTCGGGTACGAGGCAATCGGGCTCGAAGCCGGCGGTGTAGCCGCCCACTCCAGCGCCATTGACGGTTTCGAACTGCACCGCGCTGTAGGTCGTGCCGCAGGCACTGCGCGGGCCAGACCCGAACGGCTTGCCGTAGGTCGTCTCACCGATCAACACCACCTGCATGAAGGGCCGCAGCCCGTTGATCAACAGCTCACTGGCGGAAGCCGTGGCGCCGGAGGTGATCACGAAGACCCGGCTCAGACCCTCCATCGGGGGGGTGAACCGGGTCTGGGCGGTGCTGAAGGGATAGTCGAGGTTCCGCTCCGCCAGATTCGCGTTGTAGCGCAGGCTCGTGAATATCTGGCCGTCGGTACGCGAACCGCTGATCATGCTGGCCAGGTCACGGGACGTGGCCACGCTGCCGCCGCCGTTGTATCGCAAATCGAGGATGACTTCACTCACGCCGCTCGCGGCGAAACGTGAAAACGTAAGGGCCAGCTCCCAGAGGTTGTAGCCGACAAACTGCTGGTAAGCCATGTACGCCACTTTGACGGGGACTTCGCCGCGCGTGGATTCGAAAGTCGCCGTCGCGGCAATGGGGCTGAGGTCGAACCATTCCGAGCGAACCTTCAACTCGCTTTGCGCGCCGGCAGCGTCTCGCAGCACGAACGTGCGCTCCACCCCGGAAGTCGTCACGGCCGGAAGCTGGCCGGCCACGACCTGCTCTGGCGAGAACCCGTCTATCGACAGGACTGTATCGCCGCGTCGCAAGCCGGCGCGGGCCACCGGGCTCGCCGGCTCGACATTGCGCACGCGCAACGCAGTGTGCGAGGAGTCTGCCCAGACCACGCTGTAGCCATAGCCCACGCGTCGGCCAGCCGTGAAGACCTGGTTGTAGGTGTCGGTGGGCTGGCTGAAGCTGTAACGATCGAGCGGCCTGTAAAGCATCGACTGGAAATACGCGTCGAGGTTGCCGGCGCCGTCATCCGGTGCAGAGAGCTGGGAGTGCCAGTAGTATTGCTGCCCCATGAAGGCACGCAGGTTCTCTCGCTGGTCGGCAACGGCACAGGATGCCGGCTGCGCGGGCACCTCCGGCGCCGGCTCCCCGCCTCCTCCTCCGCAAGCCTGGATCAACAGGCACAGGCCCGCCAGGTACAACCACTTCATGAAAAATTCCTCAAACTCGCAAAAGCTGCAGGGCAAGCCCGTTCAGACGCTGTCCGCGTTCCACCAGTGACTCGAGCACGGAGAAATGGTTCAACCCCGGTAAGGTTTCGCACACCGGCACGCGCTCGTCGCCCCACGCTTCGCGGATAAGTCGGTTCTGCCGGAAGAACTCCTCACTTTCGTCGCCGCCGGCCACCGTGTAGAGCGTGCCCTGGGCGGGCGGTGGAAGCCGGGCGGGGCTGGCCTGCCGCACTTGCGCGGGCGTGAGATGCAGCGACGGCTGCAGGAAAGGCGTGTGCATGATGGGTTCGAGGTCATGCAGCCCCGAGATCGCGAGCGCGCCCTTCACCAGGTCCGCGGGCAAACCTGCGGCATGAACAGGCCACAGGCAGGCGAGCATCATCGCCGCCAGATGCCCCCCGGCCGAGTGGCCCGCGACCGTAATACGGTTCGGGTTGCCGCCATGCCGGGCGATATTGCGCCACGTCCAGGCCAGCGCCTTGACCATCTGCATCGTGATCTCCGGAACGGTGACCGCGGGGCACAGCGCGTAGTTCGGGATCACCACGCAAACACCCTCGCGCGTGAACGGGGGCGCGATGAAGGAGTGGTCGCGCTTGTCGAGGGCCCGCCAGTAACCGCCGTGGATGAAGAACAGGACCGGCGCGTCGGCCTGCGACGCGGGAAAGATGTCCAGGTGCTCGTTGGGCCCGCCGCCATAACGCACGTCGAGCTCGCGCGGCTGCGTGCGCATCGCCTCGGCGGAATCAGCAGCCCAACGTCGCAGGTGGTCGGCGTAGGCAGGCACCAGTTCCCGGTTGTTGTACATGCTGTCCAGCCAGGCGCCGTCGTATTTCTTGCTCATCGTTGAATTTTCCTTGTCAGGCGCGAATCTTGGCATATGGACGCGGGCCCCCGCCTTTCGTCGGCCGCCGCTTGTGTAAGCGCCATCGGAAGCGTATTCTGTATACAGAGTTCTGTCCCCCCATCCCATCCATGTCTGCCCAACTCGTCAAGCTCGAAGCTCAACCCGACCTGGTCGATCAGGTCTACCGCAGCCTGCTCGATGCGATCAGCGACGGCTCGCTCGCACCGGGCGAACGGATCACCCAGGAAGACATCGCGCAGAAGCTGGCCGTCTCGCGCCAACCCGTGCTGCAGGCCCTGCGCCTGCTGAAGAAGGACGGGTTCGTGCTGGACGCGCCCGGTCGCGGCGTGCTCGTCGCTCCACTCGACGCGGACGCGATGGCGCGCATCTACCAGGTGCGCGGCGCCCTCGATGCGCTCGCGGCGCGGCTGGCCGCCGCCCGGCGCTTCCGGCTGGACCCGAAGGTGATCGAGCACGGCCGCAAGGCCGCCCGCGGCCGCAATGTCAAGGCGATGATCGATGCCGACCTCGCGTTCCACCACGCCATCTACGAGGCCTCGCAGAACCCGCTGATCGAGCAAAGCGCGCAGCAGCACTGGCGGCACCTGCGGCGCGTGATGGGCGCGGTGCTGCAGCAATCGAAGCAACGCGAAGCGGTATGGGATGAGCATGAGGCAATCGCAAAGGCCATCGCGGCCGGCGACGCCGATCGCGCGGCCCGGCTCATCGAACAGCACAGCCGGCGCGCCAGCGAGAACCTGGCCGCTCAATTGACCCAGGTGTTGAGAATCCAAGGAGACAAACTATGAAGCTTACCCCGCAGCAACTCGAGCAGTTCGACCGCGAAGGCTACCTGTTCTTCCCGGGGCAATTCACCCCCGAGGAGATGAAATCCCTGAACGAAGCCGTGCCGGAGCTCTACGCCCGGCGCGAGGCTTACAACGTCCGCGAAAAGGGCAAGGATGCGGTGCGCACCAACTTCGCCGCGCACATGTACAGCAAGCCCTTCGCCAAACTGGCGCGTCACCCGCGCATGGTGCAGCCGGTGATGGACCTTTTCGCCGAAGAGGTGTACATGCACCAGTTCAAGATCAACGGCAAGGCCGCGTTCGAAGGCGACGTCTGGCAGTGGCACCAGGATTACGGCACCTGGCTGAACGACGACATGATGCCCACCGAGCGTGCGATGAACGTCGCGATCTTCCTGGACGACGTGAACGAATTCAACGGGCCGCTCATGTTCATCCCCGGCAGCCACAAGAAGGGCGTTGTCGAAGCCAGGCACGACCTCACCACCACCAGCTATCCGCTGTGGACGGTGGACGACGAGTTGATCGCGATGCTGGTGGAGCGCGCCGGCGGCAAGAACGGCGGTATCGTCTCGCCGCACGGCCCGGCCGGCTCGATGATCCTCTTCCACAGCTGCCTCGTGCATGCGTCAGGCAGCAACCTTTCGCCGTGGAACCGCGTCAGTGTGTACCTGAGCCTTTGCGCGGTGAGCAACCACATCGGGCGCTTCAAGCGGCCCGAGTACATTGCGCACCGCAACTTCGCGCCCATCCGGTGCCTGCCGGACGATTGCCTGCTGAAGGACTACCCGGTGGACCTGCCGTGGAAAGACGGCGTGCCCTCGAGCGCGCTGGAAACGACGACCATGCCTTTCGACGAAATGCGGGAGGCTGCATGAGCCTTCACGCGCAGCTGCAGCAGCGCGCCGCGGCCGGCAAGCCGATACGCGTGGGCTTGATCGGCGCCGGCAAGTTCGGCTCCATGTACCTCGCCCAGGTGCCCCGCACGCCGGGTGTCCACCTGGCCGGCATCGCCGACCTGTCGCCCGATGGCGCGCGCGCCAACCTGGCCCGCGTGGGATGGAAACCCGAACAGTCGCAGGCCGCGTCGCTGGACGCCGCGCTCAAGGCCGGCACGACGCACATCGGCGAGGACTGGCAATCCCTGGTGCGGCATCCGGAAATCGACGTCATCGTTGAGTGCACGGGCCATCCCATCGCGGCCGTGGACCACTGCCTGGAGGCATTCGCCCATGGCAAGCACGTGGTCAACGTCACGGTAGAGGCCGACGCGTTCTGCGGGCCGCTCCTCGCGCGCAAGGCCGCCGAGGCGGGCGTTGTCTATTCGCTGGCGTTCGGTGACCAGCCCGCGCTGATCTGCGACCTCGTCGACTGGGCGCGCACTTGCGGCTTCCCGGTGGTGGCGGCCGGGCGCGGTCACAAGTGGCTGCCTCATTTTTCCGAGTCGACGCCTGAGACCGTGTGGGGCTACTACGGCCTCACGCCCGAGCAGGCATCTCGCGGCGGCCTCAATCCCAAGATGTTCAACAGCTTCCTGGACGGCTCCAAACCATCCATCGAAAGCACCGCGGTCGCCAACGCCACGGGCCTGACGGTACCGTCGAACGGGCTGCTTTACCCGCCGGCGAGCGTCGAGGACATCCCCTTCGTGACCCGCCCCATCAGCGAGGGTGGCGTGCTGGAACGCAAGGGCATGGTCGAAGTCATCTCGTCGCTGGAGGCCAACGGCCGTCAGATCCCCTATGACATCCGCATGGGCGTCTGGGTGACGGTGGAAGCTGAGACCGAATACATCAAGAACTGCTTCGAGGAATACAACGCCCACACCGACCCGAGCGGGCGCTATTTCACGCTGTACAAGCGCTGGCACCTGATCGGGCTGGAAGTCGGCATGTCGGTCGCGAGCGTGGCATTGCGCGGCGAGGCGACGGGCGTCGCCACCTGCTGGAACGCGGACGTCGTCGCCACGGCCAAGCGCGACCTGGCCGTGGGCGAAGCACTGGACGGTGAAGGCGGCTACACGGTGTGGGGCAAGTTGCTGCCCGCCGGCAAATCCGTGCAGATGGGCGGCCTCCCCCTGGGGCTGGCCCATGGCGTCAAGCTGGTGAGGCCGGTGAAAAAGGGCCAGAGCCTGTCATGGTCTGACGTGGCGATGGACACGGCCACACATGCCTACAAGATCCGCAAACAAATGGAAGCGATGTTCACAGCACCTGTGTTGAAAGCCGCCTGACAGCCTTCACGCCGGTGCTCGTTCGATGATGGCTCGTTCCATCATCGAGGGGAAAGCGCAATGAACATCGCGGTGCTGGGCATCGGCTTCATGGGATTTCCCATGGCACGCCGGCTGTGCGAGGCCGGCCACACCGTTCACGTGTGGAGCCGGTCGCGCGACAAGGCGGAACGTGTCGCTCCCTTTGGCGCGACGGTGCACGACACGCCTGCTTCGGCCGTGCGGGGCGCCGGCATCGTGATCAGCATGCTGGAAAGCGGCCCCGTGGTCGGAGACGTGTTGTTCAACCAGGGCGCGGCGCCCGCGATGAAGCGCGGCACCCTCGTGATCGACATGGCCTCCATCCAGCCGCGCGAGGCGCGCGATCACGCCGCGCGGCTTGGCGATTTCGGCGTGAGCCACCTCGACGCGCCCGTGTCCGGCGGCACCGGCGGCGCGGAGGCCGGAACGCTCGTGATCATGGTCGGCGGCAAGGCGGCGGACTTCGACCGCGCACGCCCGATTCTGGAAGTGTTCGGGCGCGCCACTTATGTCGGCCCGCACGGCACCGGGCAACTCGCCAAGCTGGCCAACCAGATGATCGTTGGCGTCACCATCGGCGCGGTCGCCGAGGCATTGCTTCTGTGCCAAAAGGGCGGCGCCGATATGGCCCGCGTGAAGGAGGCGATCACCGGCGGTTTCGCGGACAGCCGAATCCTGCAAGTGCACGGCCAGCGGATGGTGGAGCGCGACTTCGCGCCCCGCGCGCGGATGGGGGTGCAGCTGAAAGACCTGCGCAACGCGCTTGCCACGGCCGAGGAGGTAGGCTTTGACGCACCGGTGACTGCGCTCTTCGAGCAGTTGTATGCGGATGGCGTCGAGCACGGGCTCTCGGACCTCGACCACGCAGGTCTTTTCGTGGAATTGGCCAGCCGGAACGGCATGCAGTGAGCCGCCCCGCCAAGACAGCTGCGACGGATTTGGCATAAATGCGCTTTCCCGCCGGGAACGGCTCCGCGTAATTTGCTAAAATACGCGCTGCTGTGGGGGGGTAGCTCAGCTGGGAGAGCGTCGCGTTCGCAATGCGAAGGTCGGGAGTTCGATCCTCCTCCTCTCCACCACAGTCTTCCGGCCCGCGCCGGTGCCGGCGCTCCCGCTTTTCTTTCGCATCAGCGTGCCAGTCGCGCTTGGGACAAAGCTACTGCCAACAAAGGGACCTATGTCCCATGAAAGGCGTCCCGACTTGGCTGAACATTTCGAGCTATGGGGGTGGGGCGTTCGAGGCCCCAGCAAAGCGCCGAGGTCTCCTGGCCGCCCCCGCCTTTCGATTCCGAAGCGCACAAGGGGAGAACACCATGCGAAGGACGCCTTTCATTGTTCTGATACTGCTCACCATGAGCGCCGCATCGCGTGCCGCAACGCACGACTTCGACTCCTTCACCGGGGTCGGTTGGGTTTGGATTGCGGGGCTGTCCTTCTACGCCGTGCTTGGGGTCATTATTCTTGCGCTGTGCAAGAGTGCTGGCGCTTCGGATGCAATCGAAGACAAGACCTACGCAGCGACACTCAAACAAGCCGGGGCACGGCAGGGGCTGAGCTACTCCGACTGGCGAAACGCCGATCAGCTGTCAGTCTGGCCTGAAAGCCTCGGCCGCCTGAATTACGCCGACTTCGAGGCCCGGTTCCTCGACGTTCACATCCTCAGTAGCGATGAAATTGTGGTGCGTGTTGATGATACGGTGACGCGAGCCTGAGTGGCAGCGGCGCATTGAAGACGAAGTTACAAGGTGTTGGGGCCTGCCGAGTAAGGTAATTTTCAGCCTTACGTCCATACTTCGGAGCCATGGACCTTGGCCCTGACCGGAATTCAATGCAAGCCCAATATGCAGCAGCGGTTGCAGAGGAACACGCCTATTGGAACAGGGCGAATGACTCCACCCTGCAACCGGTTGAACGCGTGATCGCATACGGCAGGTGGCTGGCGGCGTCGGAGCTGGCCATGCTCTTAGCGCTCAAGTTGCGTCATCCTGATCCCCCTCCTACCGGCGCGCCGCATCAGTAAGTGAACCTCCCAGACCATCGCCTGGGCTAGGCGCTGGTCGAAATCGGCAAAACTCATCCGGGTGACTCAGCGCAACCTGTGTCCAGTTCCGCTCGCACGATCAGGCGATCGACATCACGCCTGTCGCGGAGCACGGCCATGGCACTCTCAGCGCCTTCGCCTGTGCTTTGGTGCCGAACGTCAGCTTCCTGGCTGACCTTTTCAGTGCCAGAACCCGATGGTGTTTCGTCCGTCATAAGCTGCGCGCAGCGTAAGTGGGAAAAACTGCCGAGGTTGTAGGACAAAGCCCATAGTTTGGATGATGTTGTAAGACCGACACACGCTCTGCTTCGATCCTGTTCCGATGCTCACCACATCTTCGACCTCTTCGTAAGGGACGATCACGCGGCCCCACGGTGACGCTGCCCTCGCGCCGCCCGCTTTTGTAGGACGCGCTCCGGCGCGGACGTAGTCCGGCGTCCCTTCTCGCAACTAGTGCTCCCACCGGCCGCGTTAAGCGCGTCAGCGCACGGAGTAACCACATTAGACAGGGCATCGTGCGTCACGGATGAGGCGGCCCGGGGCCCTCATCTCGACATCGCACTTCAACCTATCGGAACCGAACAATGAAAAGACTCCAGAGCATCCGGCCGTGGCTCGCGGCAATCCTGGTGGGCGTACTTGCCGCCTGCGGCGGTGGCGGCGGTGGCCGTGACCCCGTGCTCGGTTTCGACAGCACGGGCGCCGGCCAGACCGCGCCCTCGGTGACCGCCGTCGCACCCGCCAACAACGCGACTGGAGTCGCCATCAACAACGCGCTCATCACCGCGAATTTCAGCGAAGCGATGGCCGCCATCGGCGGAGCGTCGAGCTTCACCGTGACCTGCGCCGCGCCCTGCGTGAACCCGGCGGGCACCGTGTCGCTGGACGCCACGGGCCGCATCGCCACCTTTGCGCTCGCGGCCGGCAGCACGCTGGCCACCGGCACGACCTACACCGCGACCGTGACCGGCGCCACCAGCCTGGCCACCGGCCTTGCGTTGGCCGCGCCGTACGCCTGGAAATTCAGCACCGGACTGGTTGTGGACACGACGCGGCCGCGGGTTTCGCTCACCGTGCCGGCCACCACGTCACCCGGCCCGACGGCCGGAGTGCCGACCAACACCGCGATCACCGCCGTGTTCACCGAAGACATGGCACCGGCCACGATCAGGACAGGCACCTTCACGCTGGCCTGCACGGCGCCCTGCATAGCGCCCACCGGCAACGTGACCTACGCCGTCGGCAACCGCACGGCTCTGTTCACGCCGGCCGCCGCGCTCGCCGCGAACACGACCTATGTCGCAACCGTCACCACCGGTGCGACGGATCTCGCCGGTAATGCACTGGCCGGTAACCAGGCCGCACTGCCAGCGGCCAGCAACTACGTGTGGTCGTTCACGACGGCGGCCGCTGCGGCGCCTGTCGGCAACGTTTCCGTGTTCTCGACGAATCCCGCCGCAGGCGCCGCTTCTGTCTGCACGGATGCGACCGTGAACGCCACCTTCAACGTGCCCTCCGGCCTGCGCATGAACCCCACGACGATCAACTCGTCGGTGTTCACCGTGACCGGCGCGGCGCCGGTCGTCGCGTCCTCGGTGGTTCTGGATAACGGCACGGGCCTCATCGCGACGTTCAAGCCTGCAGCGCCGCTCACGGCCGGCGTTCTGTACACGGCACGGATCAAGGGTGGCGCCAGCGGCGCCGCCGACCTGGCTGTTCCCGCCAACACCATGCTCGCGGACAAGACCTGGACCTTCACGGCCGTCAATTGCGCGGTTCCGCCCGCGCCGCCGGCCGTCGCGCTTGGCGCGGCTTCCTTGTTCGGCGCGTTCGGCGGCACCGCCGGCGTGACCAACCAGGGCCTGAACACGGTGATCGATGGCAACGTCGGAACCACCGCGGTCTCCACGGCCGTGACCGGCTTCCATGACGCCGGCCCGGGTTGCACCTACACGGAGACGCCGCTGAACATCGGCACCGTCAACGGCTTGATCTACACCGCCGCACCGCCGCCCACCGTGGCCTGCCCGACCGAAGGCACGGCAACGACGTTCGCCATCGCGACGCAGGCTCGCGCCGATGCATTGGCAGCCTACAACGCGCTGGTGGCGATGCCGGGCGGCCCGGACCCGGGCGCCGGCAACCTGGCCAACAAGACGCTGGCTCCCGGCGTATACACCTCGGCGGCAGGCAGCTTCATGATCCAGGGCGGCAACCTCACACTGGACGCGCAGGGCAATGCCAATGCCACCTGGGTGTTCCAGATGGCGACTTCGCTGACTGTGGGCGGACCGGGCGCGGCTTTCCCGTCGAGCATCATCCTCGCGAATGGTGCGCAGGCCAAGAACGTGTTCTGGCAGGTTGGCAGCGCGGCGACGATCAATGCCGCCGGCGGCGGCACGATGGTGGGCACCATCATTGCCCAGTCGGGCGCGGCCATCTCCACCCCCGGCAACGTGACTCTCGTGACCCTCAACGGCCGCGTGCTCTCGCTCGGCGCTTCCGTGACCATGGTCAACACCGTCATCAACGTGCCAGCGCCCTGAACCCGCACAACCCCACATCCACGAAAGCACGTATGAAACTCAAGAAACACGCATCGGGATTGCTCGGACTGGCCGCACTGGCCGCCTTCAGCACCACGCCCGTTCTGGCGCAGGCACCGGCCAGCGGCTGGTACGGCGGCGCCAGCGTCGGCCGCTCGGCCACGACCATCGACGACGATCGCATCGCAAACGGCCTGCTTGGCCAGGGACTGGGCGCTGTGTCGATCGACGACCGCGACCGTGGCACGGGCTACAAGCTGTTTGGCGGCTACCAGATCACGCCGAACATCGGCGTCGAGGGCGGCTACTTCGACCTTGGCAAGACGGGCTATACCGCCACCACCGTTCCAGCGGGCACGCTGAGCGGGGACATGCGCCTCAAGGGATTGAACCTCGACCTCGTCGGCACGCTTCCCCTGACCGGCAAGCTCTCCGCACTCGGCCGCGTTGGCGTGACGACCATACGCGCGAGCGACAGCTTCAGCGCCACCGGTGCGGTCACCATGCCTTACGCCAATGCCAGCCCGAGCCAGCGCAGCACCAACCTCAAGGCCGGCCTGGGCCTGATGTACGACATCACCGACTCGCTGGCCGTGCGCGCTGAGGCCGAGCGCTATCGCCTGAAGGACGCCGTGGGCAACCGCGGTCATGCGGACCTGTTTTCGGTGGGCCTGATCTACCGCTTCGGCGCCCCGATGCGCGTGGCGCAGGCGGCGCCGGCACCCGCGTACGTCGCTCCGCCGCCGGCACCCGCGCCGGTGTACGTTGCACCGCCGCCCCGGCCCCCGGCGCCGGCACCTGCCTACGTTGCACCCCCGGCACCCGCACCCATGATGGCGCCCGAGCCGCGCCCGGCCAAGCCTTACCGCAACTGATCGCACTGCGGCAGGTGCAGCAATGCACCTGCGCAATGCATCCGCAGCCATCGCGAGGCTTGCACTCGGCGGGCCTGCGCGGCATTAGCTATGACGCCACGCCGCAACCCCGCGGCTGACCTAGTAGCGGGGAGTTTGGTATCATCAGCGGCTCACGCAAAGAGTTGCTACAGAAGACCTGACAAGGCTCTAATAGAATCAACAACTTAGCGCGGGTGGGGTCGATCCTCCTCCTCTCCACCACAGCCTCTTTTTTTCGGTTTCGAGTGGGCTCTTAGCTCAGTTGGTAGAGCAGCGGACTCTTAATCCGTAGGTCGAGTGTTCGAGTCACTCAGGGCCCACCACTCATCCCGCAAGGGTCTTGAAAAGCCTGCTATCTTTTGGATAGCAGGCTTTTTGGCTTTTCGCAGTGGTGACAGTCTGGTGACAGTTTTTTTGCGCTCGACCCTGGTTAGCGTCGTTATGTCGGCGCAGTCCACTACGCGCTCCGCCTGTGCCGGACATCCAGAGTGTCGCCAGATGGCTGCGATTCCGTCGCGCTTGAATGACGCAGGGCAATGTCTGCCTCGCGACCCTGTCCACTCAGACAAGTCCTGACCAGCAAAGCAGGTGTTTACCGAAG
>JAQZBU010000024.1 GCA_029237735.1 Ramlibacter sp.
ACAACTGGCAAGATCCGGTGCCTATTTCGCGCGCAAGTTTCCGGACGACCCCGCGGACCCGGTTCGCTTGAGGGTGCTGGATGAGCTGGTGGGGGGCGAGTGGGTGGAGAGCGCCGGGGCGGCTCCGGAGTCACAGCATGTCGCCGGGGCGCCGGCGCGTGCGCTGCGCGCATCGCAGGGCGACGGCAAGATGGTGAACGGGGGTGCAAGGGAAGCGCACTGGGCTTCCGCGGGTGGGTCCGCTATGTAGGGCGCTGCCCCTATTGAAAATTTGCAAGGGAAAGTCAGGTGGATCATGAAAGGCTTTATGCAGGACATCGAGCAGGTTGCTGTCGACAACAACGAGTTCCGTCGCGTTCTCTATACCGCCCCCGCACCACAAGGACGGAACTGTTCACCATACTCGCACCGAGGCTGAAGCCGATCACGAGCACTTTGATGGCGGTACGACCGAATAGCGCCCTGAACCTTGGGGGCTCGATCACCTATCGCAGCGTGCCCAGATACGCCGCGATATCCCGCGCATCGCCATCCACCACTCCCAGCTGCGGCATTGCCGTACCCGGCTTCACCTTTTGCGTCTCGCGCAGCCAGCGCGCCAGGTTCTCCGGTGTGTTGTCAAGCGTTCCCGCAATCAGCTTGCGTGAGCCTATGCCTTCCAACGACGGCCCCACATGCGTATCCGAACCGGTGACGCCGGGAATGATGTGGCAGGCATTGCAGGCGTATTGAGACAGCGCCTGGTGTCCGCGTTCCACATTCGGCAGCGTCGAAGCCATCGCCGTCGCACCAGACGCTGACACCTCCCGCCCACATGCCGGCGCGCCAGCCGCTCTGGCGATCCACTCCTGGTACTGAGCCGCGTTCAAATCCGGCAGCCGCTGCATGAACGCCACCACGTCCCACAGCTCCTGGTCGGAGAGGCGAAATTCCCACGCCGGCATGCCACTCATGCGGATGCCGTGGCGAGTGAGCCAATAGAGCTCGCGCGCGCGCCAGTGGCGTCGCGCATCCACCAGCGGGCCGGGCAGGGGCTGCATGCTCTTGCCGATGTCGTCCTGCGCTACGCCGGGCGCGCCGTGGCACTGCTCGCACTTGGCGCGAAAGCAAGCGGCGCCGCGCAACTGCATACGTTCGTCCGCCAGCGGCGGTTCTTCGATCGTTCGCGCGCGCAGCCTGACGGACTGCCGCATCGCCTTCTCGATCATCGTGTGGATGGGCTGGAAATGCTGTTCGGTGGCTGCGACGTTGTAGAGCCCGCCGAACACCACCGTGGCGACGACGAGGGCCGCGCTCGCACCTAGCGCGACCGTGGTGGCGGCCACTGCAAGAAGCACGGTTCTTTTTTGCATCGGCCGGTCATTCTCGCCCACGGCTCGCGATGCGTGGGCCAGAATTCTCCGCATGTCCTGCCCCTTCCACCGCGCGGCGATTGCTGCCGCGGCCGCGGCATCGCTACTGTCGGGCTGCGACGCGGGCGCCGGCACGAACGCGAGCGTCGAGCGCGGCCGGCAGTTGATGGCGCAATACCAGTGCGGCAGCTGCCACACGATTCCCGGCGTTCCCGCGTCGCGCGGACAGGTCGGGCCTTCGCTGGCATCGTTCGGCCAGCGCAGCTACATCGCGGGGCGCTTGACCAACCGGCCCGATGTGCTGGCGCGATGGATCGAATCGCCGCAAGCGTTGGTGCCGGGCACCGCCATGCCCGACATGGGCGCGTCGCCTGACGACGCACGCGCCATGGCGGACTACCTCTCGTCGCTCAGATGAGCGGGGGCGTGATGCAGGCGGCGGGGCCCGCCGCGCAATCGATAGCCACCGTCGGCTGGGTGCTGTTCACCGGCGGCGCGGCGATCTTTATTGGAGTGATGCTGCTGCTTGCCTGGGCGCTGCGAAGGCGCGCGGGCGCGGTTAGGCCGGTGCTGTGGCTCGCTGGCGGCGGCATCCTGTTCCCGGGCGTTGTGTTGACCGCACTGATGGCGTGGAGCTTGCCGATGGCGCCCGCATGGAAGCCTCTGCCGCCGCCTGGCGCGCTGGTGATCAGCGTCACGGGCCGCATGTGGTGGTGGGAGGTGCGTTACCGCGACGCGGCGACAGGCAGCGAGTTCTACACGGCCAACGAGATTCGCATCCCCACCGGCCAGCCGGTGTACCTGGCGCTCTCCAGTACCGAGGTGATCCACAGTTTCTGGGTGCCGCAGCTGGCGGGCAAGACGGACATGCTGCCCGGCCGCATGCAGCACCTTCTGCTCTCCGCCGACAAGCGTGGCGTGTATCGCGGCCAGTGCGCGGAGTATTGCGGCGAGCAGCATGCGCTGATGGCGCTGAGTGTGGTTGCGCAGTCGCCTGATGAGTTCGCGAAGTGGCGTGCGGCGCAGATGCGGCCCGCTACGACCGCAGCGACACCGCAGCAGGCAATGGGCCGTGACGCCTTCCTCACGCAGCGATGCAACGCCTGCCACACGGTGCGCGGCTTCACAGGCGAGGCGAAGCTCGGTCCCGACCTCACGCATGTCGGCAGCCGCATGCAGCTGGCCGCGGGCACTTTGCCCAACACACCGCAGGGCCGCGCCGACTGGATTGCGCATGCGCAGCTGCACAAGCCCGGCGCGCGAATGCCTTCGTACGAGCGGCTGGACACGGCAACGCTGGCCGCCATCGCCGATTGGCTGGGCTCGCTCAAATGACCGAACACAGCGACGCTTTTCCCAACAAGCTGCCGCGCCCCGTGGGCGAGCGCGACGCACTGGAGCGCGCGTGGACGCCGCCCAGCGGCTGGCGACGCCTCTGCGCGGTCAACAACACGCACGTCGGCGTCTTCTACATCGCAACCGCGCTGCTGTTCTTCATGCTGGCGGGCGCGCTGGCCCTCGTCATGCGCGCGCAGCTTGCGCTGCCCGCCAACACACTGGTCAGCCACAACCTCTACAACCAGCTCTTCACCATGCACGGCACGGTGATGATGTTCCTCTTCGCGGTACCGGTGGTGGAGGCGGTGGCGGTGTACCTGTTGCCCAACATGCTGGGCGCGCGCGACTTGCCGTTTCCGCGCCTCTCGGCCTACGCGTTCTGGGCCTATGCGATCGGCGGACTGGCCTTTTTCTGCACGATCTTCTTTGGCGCTTCGCCCGATGGCGGCTGGTTCATGTACCCGCCGCTCACGGGCAAGGAGCATTCGCCCGGCATCGGCGCGGACTGGTGGCTGCTGGGAATCGGCTTCATCGAGATCTCGGCCATCGCGGGAGCCATCGAATTGATCATCGGCATTCTCTTCACACGCGCGCCAGGCATGACGCTGGGCCGCATGCCGGTGTTCGCCTGGGCGATGCTGGTGACGGCGTTCATGATCGTCTTCGCCTTCCCGGCCATTATCGCCGGCACCATCCTGCTGGAGCTGGAGCGCGCTTTCGACTGGCCGTTCTTCATCCCTGCGCGCGGCGGCGACCCCCTGGTATGGCAGCACCTGTTCTGGTTCTTCGGCCATCCGGAGGTGTACATCATCTTCCTGCCTGCGGCCGGCATGGTGTCGATGATGGTGCCCGCCTTGGCGCGCACGCCGCTGGTGGGTTATCGCGCGGTGGTGTGGGCGCTGGCGGCCGTGGGTGTGATCAGCTTCCTGCTGTGGATCCACCACATGTTCACCGCAGGACTGGGACCGCTCGCGCTGTACCTGACGTCGGCGGCCAGCTTTGCGGTCGCTATCCCCAGCGCGGTGCAGGTGTTCGCGTGGATCGCCACGTTCTGGAAAGGACGGGCGCAGATCAACGCGCCCACTGTCTTCCTGCTGGGCTTTCACTTCGTCTTCGTGCTGGGCGGACTCACGGGGGTGATGGTGGCCGTGCTGCCTTTCGACTGGCAGGTGCACGACACGTACTTTATCGTGGCGCACCTGCACTATGTGCTGATCGGCGGCATGGTGTTTCCGCTGTTCGCGGGGCTGTACTACTGGACGCCGGTATACAACGGCCATCGCTTGTCCGAGCGGGCTGGGCGCTGGGCGTTCGGCCTGATGTTCGTCGGATTCAACCTGGCGTTCTTCCCCATGCACATCGCCGGTCTGGCGGGCATGCCGCGCCGCGTCTACACGTACGCGGAAGGCTTGGGCTGGACGCTCTGGAATGCGTTGTCCACGGCCGGGGCGTTCATGTTCGCGGCGGGTGTGCTCGTATGCTTCATCGACCTGGTTCGAGTACTGCGGCGGCCGGAGCGGCCGCACGGCAATCCGTGGAATGCGCCGACACTGGAATGGTTGCCGCAACAGGAATATGGCGTGCGCAGCATCCCGCAGATCGCTTCGCGAGAGCCCTTGTGGGATCGGCCCGCGCTGCCCAGGGAAGTGGAGGAGGGCCGCTACTGGCTGCCTGGCTCCATGTTCGGCGGCCGCGAGACGCTGGTCACCAGCCCGCGCAAGGCCGAGATCCGCCACCTGCTGCGATTGCCGACCGATGGCTGGTTGCCTCTGGTTGCGGCAATCGGGACAGCGGGGTTCTTCCTGCTCCTGACTGTGTCGTGGGTGGTTCCAGCTTTCGCGTTCGGCTTGATGTCACTGGGCGCGATCGTCGCGTGGCTGTGGGGGTCGGATCAGCCACCGCCGAGTGCGCGCGCGGCGATCGGGGAGGGCGTTTCCGTCACCGTCGGTGCAACCGGAAGGGCTTCGCACTCATGGTGGGCCATGATTGTTCTTTTGTGCGTGGACGCGAGCATCTTTGCGTCGCTGGCGTTCACGCACATCCACTTGTCGATGGCGCTGGATGTGTGCCCGCCCCCCGGCGCGGCGCTGCCGGCCAGTGCGTGGGCCTGGGGCTCGGGTGCGGCCTTGGTGGCGGGATCGCTCGCCGTCGCGTGGGCCGTGCGGCAATTGGACAAGGGCGCGCAGGTGATGCTGATGCTCGCGGTGACGGCGGCCATCTCCTGCGTGTTGCTCTCTTTCTCGCTCGACCTGACTGGACATGTCCAGGCCGGCTTGCAGCCCCACGCGACCGCCTGGGGAGCGACGGTGGCTGCCTTGCTCAGCTGGCAGGGCTTCCATGCGGCGATCCTGCTGGTGATGGGCGGCTACGTCGTGGTGCGGGCCGCCAGTGGCCGCCTCCGTCAGGATGCCCGAGCGACCCTCGACAACACCGTCGTGATGTGGCACTACGTGACGGTCCAGGGGGTGCTCGCCTTGCTGCTGGTGCGCGGGTTGCCGCAATGGCTGGGTTAGCCAAAAAAAGTGTTCTGCTCGAGAACACTTCGTCGTCTATCCTTGATTTGCGTCCCGGCTTCGGTCGGCCTCGCAACTCATCAATGTTTGTCGTGTCCAGGAGGTGTCTCATGACGCTCGCCCGACTCATGTCACTCTTCGACCCGTTGAAGTGGTTCCTGGCCGCCGCGCTCGCATTCGGGCTGGCCGGCTGCGGTGGTGACGGTAACACGCAGGTGACCACCGTGTTCAGGGCCTCGATGTCGGGGGAGCAGGAAGTCCCGCCCGTGGCCACCGGCGCCCTCGGCGCCGGCACGCTGTCTTTCGATTCCCCCTCACGCGACATCCGGGGCAGCATATCCCTTGACGGCATGACGGCCACCGCCGCACATATCCACGAAGGAGCCGTGGGCGTCAATGGTCCCGTCATCATTCCCCTGGTCGAAACCGCTCCCGGCACCTGGTCCATACCCGCCGGCACGTGGCTGACCGAATCGCAGGCCACGGCCCTTGCAGCCGGTGGCTTGTATTTCAACGCCCACAGCCCGGCATTCCCGAACGGCGAAATTCGAGGCCAGATCGGCCGCGATGTTTTCACGGCCCAGATGTCACCGGCGCAGGAGGTCCCGCCTCCCGCATCGGCCGCAACCGGCAGCGGCTTCTTGAGCCTCGATCCGGCGACCCGGAAGTTCACCGCGCGCATCACCGTATCGGGCATGGCCGCGACGGCGGCGCATATCCACGAGGGCGCCCCCGGCATCAACGGGCCGATCATCTTTCCATTGAGCCAAACCGCGACTGGCAGCGGAATCTGGGTATCCGCCGCGGATGCGACCATGACCGAGGCCCAGCTCGCCACGCTCAGGTCCGGGGGGCTGTACTTCAATGCGCACAGCGCCGCCTTCCCCGGCGGCGAGATCCGCGGCCAGATCGGCCAACTCGTGGGCTTCGCGCGCCTGAGCGCGGCCGAGGAAGTGCCTCCCACATCGTCCGTCGCCACCGGAACGGGAACGCTCGTGATCGATCCCTTGACCCGGGCCGCCAGCGGTCGCATTACATTGACAGGCTTGGCGGCGACCGCCGCGCATATCCATATTGGAGCGCCGGGCGTCAATGGCCCGATCATCGTGCCGCTAACCGATGCGGGCAACAACGTCTGGGTCGTTCCGGCCAATACCCGGCTGACTGCCGAACAGCTCAGGGCCTACAAGCAGGGCAACCTGTACTACAACGCGCACAGCACCCAGTTTCCAGGCGGGGAGGTAAGGGGCCAGATCCGCTGACCGCCAGTGCGATCACGGTCACGCGCTTTCGCGCGCCACCAATTCGAAGCCCAGATCGACTTTGCGCGGTCCCGCGTTGCCGCCTTTCAGTCGCTGAAGAATGATCTTTGCCGCATCCTGTCCAATGCGCTTCGTCGGCACGGCGACAGTCGTGAGCGCGGGGACCAACTCCTCGGACATCTCGTAGTCGCCGAATCCGATGATCGCAAGCTCGGAGGGGACCTTAATGCCCGAACGCTGGCAGGCAAGCAGCGCACCGGCTGCAAACAGGTCGCTTGAAAAGACGAAGAGGTCACTGTCGGGGTATTGCTCGCGCGCCTTGGCCAGGAGCAAGCGCCCTGTGCTGAGCCGATAGGGCAGGTCGTGCAATATCAAGGTGCGCACGCTTTGGCCCGGGTATTGGCGCGTCATTCCTTCCAGGAAGCCCTCCAGGCGTTCCTGCGCGCGGTCGTCACCGGATTGGAACGACGCGACGAACACCGGGCGCTTATAACCCCTGCGCCTGGCATAGGCCACCGTCTCCACGAGCGCTGCGCGATTCGAGAACCCCACCAGTTGATCGATGGGCCGATTCGTCCACGACCAGCTTTCCACCACCGGAACCTGCGCTCGCGCAAGCATCTCACGCGTTGCTTCGGTGTGCTTGGTGCCGACAAGAAAGAACGCATCCGGGCGACGCCCCAACAGGCTGCGAACCAGCGACTCTTCTCGCACCGGGTCGTAGTCGGTGTGCCCGATGATCAGCTGATAGCCTTCAGGCAGCAGCGCCTCCGAAAGGCCCTGAACCGTTTCAGCGAATATCGACGCCGCGATCACCGGCAAGACCACGGCCACGGTCATGCTGCGGTTGGATGCCAGGTTGCTGGCGGCCAGATTCTGCACGTACTTGGTGGCGCGGATCGCGGCGTGGACACGCTCGCGAGTCGACGGCATGCAACCCTCGGGCTCGCGAAGAACGCGGGAAACCGTCTGCGCGGATACGCCGGCCATCTTGGCCACGTCCGCCATCGTCACGGCATTCGTTCCAAAACGCTTGCGAACGTAGGGCTCCTGCGCCGGATTCGATTGACTGGTCATTGATGATTTGCGAATCGGGGTCTCAGCATCATCCACGTATTTGGCACTGCGCTCAACGCCCCTTGAACGACGCCTGACGACGCTCCTTGAACGCCGCACGACCCTCGGCCGCGTCCTCCGTGGCAAAGCAGACGGTTTGCAGATCGCGCTCGTACCGAATTGCCATCTCCAGCGGCATGGCGTAGGCGGCACGCAGGTTGGCCTTTGCCGTTTCCACGGCCACTGGCGGTCGCGACGCGATGATCGCCGCGATCTCCATCGCGCGCGCAAGCAGATTCGCGACGGGATGCAGTTCACTGACCAGGCCCCATTGCAGCGCCTGTTGGGCGCTCACGTGGTCGCCCCCCATGAGCATCATCGCCGCGTTCGACGGCCCGACGCTGTGCGCGAGCATATAGGCCATGCCGCCGCCGCCAATCCATCCCAGCTTGACCTCCGGCGAGCCCAGGCGGGCGTGATCCGCGGCGATCCGGATGTCGCAGGACATGGCAGTCTCCAGGCCGCCGCCCAGGGCGTAGCCGTTGATCGCACAGACGACGGGCTTGCGCGAACCGCGAATCGCGTCGCAATAGTCCGGGCGGTTGCGAAATTCCCAGGGGCTGCTGTAGGTGTCCAGTTCGGCAATGTCGCTGCCGGCGCAAAAGGCCTTCTCGCCGGCGCCGGACAGCACCAGGACGCGCACGTCATCGCGACGGTTGAACTCTTCGATCATTTCCACGAGGGCGTCCGACATGGCGGGCGTGACGGAGTTGAGCTTCTCCGGCCGATTGAGAGTAATGGAGGCGATGAACTTATCGACCTCGAGCTTGATGTGGTCCATGGTGTCTCTCTTTCTATCTCTTAGACTTCGCTGTTGGCAGGTCGATGACGCTCATAGAGCGACTGCAGGGCGTTGACAACCTCCGTGGCCCCCAGGCTCTCGGCCAGGGCCTGGCGCACGAATGCGGAGGCGGCCGTCTGGAACGGCACGTAGCGTGGGTGCCGGGGCCGCACTATCGCCTGTTCCAATGTTCTTTTCGTCTGCGCGAAGAACCCACCCCAGGCCTTGTTGACGTTCGCATCTGACCAGGCGAGTCGCGCGCTGGGCTGGCCTTCGGCAAAGGGTATGAAGTCTCGCTGCGTCGTCGGGCTCAGGAGTCCGGCCAGATGAGCCAGGAGCGCGTCGCTCACCTTCGTGTGCCGGCTGACCGCGAGGCCCGTGCCGCCCAGCACCGAACCCAGGCGGCCCGCTGGTCCGGCGGGAACGTCGGCAAAGTGAATTGCATGCCGTTGATCCTTCGCGACGGAATAATTCACGTAGCCATATACGAGGGGGCAATACACGGCCTGCGCATCTCGTGCCAGCGCTTCAAGGATGGCGATGGGATTGCGCTCTGCCCACCCTCTGTAGCTGAGTGCATAGAGCTGCCGCATCAGTTCCCATGCAGCGCCGGCACCCTTGCCCTCGAACAGCCGCTCGGGATCACCGGCCGCCGGAGCATCGCCATATGCCGCGCTCATGCTGAACAACGTCAGGATTGCGTGAGGCCCGGCCAGCGAGAGCGACACCGGCTGACGGCGTGCAAACTCAATGGTTGCCTCCCACGTTGCAGGAGGAGGTTCCTCGAGCCTGTCCTCGCGATAGGCCGCCACCTGGGACGCCGCATCGAGCGGAAGCGCCCAGTGCTTGCCGCCGTACAGGTAGCTTTCAAAGGTGTTGCCAATGCTTTGCTCCTTCCAGGCCTGCAGGGCAGGCGCATCGAAGAGCGACTCCAATGGCTGGAGGCAATCGGCCGCCACCGCATCGCCGATGTGCGGATGGTCCAGCACGATCAGGTCGTACTGGTCTGCCAGATCTTCGATCGGATGGGACTCGAAGCCCTCCAGCGGTTGGCGCTTCCACTGCAGCGGAAGTCCCTCCGCACGGGCCTGCTCGGCTGCCTTCTCCAGGGCCACGTATCCGCGCGGATGGTCCCACGTCAGCCCGGTATACGACATCGCGCTCACAGCTTTTCTTCTCCGATGACTTTCTCGCCCATCAGGCGGTCTATCTTGTCCGCGCTCCAGCCGATGTCCGACAGGATCTCTCGTGTGTGCTGCCCTGTAAGAGGCGCGCCTCGCTCGACGCGCGATGGTGTCTTGCTGAATCGGATCGGAAACCCAGGTGTCTTGAGGTGCCCCTCGGTAGGGTGGTCGTATTCGACGAACGTCCCGTTATGCTTGATCTGCGGATCCTCGACCACGTCGGCATAGCCGTACACCGGCCCAGCCCATGCGCCCGCAGCATCGAATGCGGCCAGCCATTGCGCGGAGGTCTTGTGCATCAGCCGCTCCCGGGTGACGGCGTAGATCATGTCCCGGTGCGTGAAGGTGTCGCCTTCATCGTTGAGCTCGGCGAGTTGCGGTGCATCGATCACCTGTGCCAGCGTCGACATTTTGGGAAACGCCAGGGCGATATACCCGTCGCTTGTCTGGAAGACGCCGTAGGGGGCTCGGATATAGACATGGGCATGGGGCTCGGCCGAACGTTCCTGCGGCTTGCCGGCGACCGTGAAAACCGAAAACTCCTGCATCTGCAAAGCCACGATCGAGTCGAGCATGTTCACTTGCACCAGTTGCCCTTCGCCGGTGCGCTCGCGATACAGGAGTGCAGCGAGCACCGCTTCGAACGCAGTAGAAGCCGTGACGGCATCGACAAGATACTGGCCCGCGGGTGCAGGGGGCTCACCCTCGCGCCCCGTGGACAGCATGGCACCGCTCATCGCCTGCAAAAGCAGATCCTGCCCCGGGCGCAGCTTGTACGGCCCGTCCTCGCCGTAGCCCGACATCGAAACGTAGACAAGTTTCGGGTTGATTGCGGACAGGGTCTTGTAGTCGACGCCCAAGCGTTCGGCGACGCCGGGACGGTAGTTCTGCAGGAACACGTCAGACGTGCGGACCAGGTCATAAAGTGCCGCTTTGCCTTCCTCCTGCTTCAGGTCGACCGCCAGGCTGCGCTTATTGCGATTGAGCGACAGGAACGATACGTTGATTCGATTCCCGGTGGCGCCCCCTGCGGAAACGTGACGCTGCCATTCGCCGGTGACGGGTTCGACCTTGATAACGTCGGCGCCCAGATCGCCCAATCTCTGGGCTGCGAAAGGGCCGGCCATGGCGATGGAGCAGTCGAGAACACGGTAGCCGTCGAGAATGTTGCGTGGGGTGTGAGTCATGAGTGTGTGAGCGTTCAATGGGTGGCGGCGTTAGGTGCGGAGAAAGCCAGGTTCTGGCCCGTTTGCTCCGAGAACAAGACAGCCTCGCTCAAGTCGACATGGAGCGCGACAGGCTCACCGGCAGCGAGCGAGCAATAGCCGGGAAGTACAACCATCACCTCATTGGGCGTGGCGCCTTCTTCATCGTTGGCCGTGCGCGTGGCCCTGAGCGACACCGCCGCCAGGGATTCGGACCCGACGTGCTCGATCAGGGAAACAGTGCCGCCGAGTGCGGGCTGGGAATTCGAGGCGAGGGCAAAACGGTTCGGGCGAATGCCGACGACCACAGACCCGCTGAACTCGCCGGGCAACGCGGCGCGCAGATGGTGCGGCAAAGCCTGTGAGAACTCCCCGATGCGGATGTCACCGTCACGAATCTCCGCATGCAGGAGGTTCATCGGCGGCGTGCCGATGAAACGCGCCACATAGGTGTTGGCCGGGGACTCGTAGATCTCGCGCGGTGTGCCGAGCTGTTGAACCACGCCGTCCTTGAGCAAGGCGATTCGCGAGCCCATCGTCATGGCTTCTACCTGGTCGTGGGTCACATAAACGAAAGTGCCACCCACCCGCTGGTGAAGTTTGGAGATTTCGGCACGCATGGACGAGCGCAGTTTGGCGTCAAGGTTCGACAGTGGTTCGTCCATCAGGAACACCTGGGGCTGACGGACCATCGCGCGCCCCAGCGCCACGCGCTGGCGCTGGCCGCCTGAGAGTGTGCGTGGGAACTGGTCGAGGCGGTCGGTGAGCGCAAGAGTCCTGGCTGTACGCTCGACGAGATCGGCGACCTCTGGGGAGCGCTCGATTCGCCGCTTGGCGAATCCCCCGATGAGGGGCAGATGGAACCACCAGCGGTGCTGGCGCATGATCAGCGGAAAGGCGATGTTGCGCCGCACCGTCATGTGCGGGTAGAGCGCATAGGACTGAAATACGAAGGCGATGTCCCGGTCGGTCGGCGGCAATTGATCGACTCGCCGCTCGTTGATGTGTATCTCGCCTCCGCTCACGGTCTCCAAGCCGGCCAGCATGCGCAGCAGCGTCGACTTGCCGCAGCCCGAAGGCCCAAGCAGGACGAGGAACTCGCCATCTTTCACGTCAAGGGAGATGTCCTTGACAACAGATACCGTCCCGAAGGTCTTTCTGAGGCTCTTGAATTGGATTGACGCCATATTTTTTCCTGCACTCAGCCCTTGACACTGCCGGCGGTCATACCCGCCACGACATGCTTCTGGACCATGAGATAGAACGCGACAGCGGGTAAGGTGTAGATGAACCCAACCGCCATGACGGAATGAATCGGCGTACTCAGTTCGCCGACGAAACCTGCCAGTCCAACTGAAGCGGTGTGCAGGCGGTCCTCGGTGATGAACGTCTGTGCGAACACGTATTCGTTCCAGCCGTGAAAAAACGCGATGACCGATGCTGCCGCCAGGGTGGGGGCGATTAACGGGATCACCACGCTCATCACGATGCCCAGACGGGTACAGCCGTCGACGCGCGCCGCTTCCTCGATCTCCAGCGGCACGCCGTCGATCGCGCCTTTGAGAATCCACACGACGACCGGTACGGTGAAGGCCGTGTTGGCGAGGATGAGGCCGCCCAGGGAGTTGAGCAACGCCAGCTTGGCAAAGATCGCATAGAGAGGAACGACCAGCATGGCTTCCGGCAACATCTGCGTCGTGAACAGGCCGAAGCCGATTGCGCCTTTGCCATGAAATTTGAACCGCGACAACGCGTACGCCGGAAATATCGACAGCGCAATGCTTGCAACCGTGGTGCCTACTGCGACGATGGCACTGTTCAGCAGCCACTTTGCGACGGGTTTGATCGAGAAGACGTCGGCGTAGACATGCAACTCCGAAAATGTGGGAAGCAAATTGGGGCGGGTAGCGAACAAGTCCTTGGATGTCGTTAACGAAGTCACGAACATCCAGTAAATGGGAAACACGGCGGCGCCAAGCAGCGCCAAAACCGCGATGAGCCTCAGGGCGTGTCGGGCAGACATCGGGTTCATGTACGCCCACCTGCTTTGGCAACCCGCGAGGTGTATCGGAAATACACGACGGTGACGAGGAGCGCAAGGGCTACGCCGACCATACCCACGGCAGCGCCCTGGCCCAGTTGTTGGTTGACGAACGCCCGCCGGTACACATCGATGACGAGCGTGTTGGTGGCGCCCACCGGGCCGCCTTGGGTGAGCAGCCAGATCAAGTCGAAACGGCGCAGCGACCAGATCGTGGAGAAGAGGGCCAACAGCATCACGGAAGGCTGAATCGTGGGCCACACCACGGCCTTGAAGACGCTCAACCGGTCGGCCCCATCGATGATCGCGGCCTCGCGCTGTTCCTGTGGCACGCCCTGCAGGGCGGCAAGGAGCACGACCGACGCGAAGGGAAATATCTGCCACACCGTTGTGATCAACACCGCAGGAAGTGCGTAGTCAATGCTGTCGAGCCAGTTCACCGATCCCGACTTGAGGCCGAAGAAGCGTAGTACGTGACCGAACACACCGTACTGCGCGTTGTAGATCCAGATGGAGATCAGGGCGACCGCAACCGGTGGTGCCGCCCAGGGAATAGTGATGGCAGCACGCGCGAAGCCACGGCCCCGAAAGGGTGCGTCGAGCAGCAATGCGGACAAGAGACCCAGCGAGATCGCTGAGATGACGCAAACCACCGTGTAGATCAGTGTCACCCCAATAGACTTGCGGAAGTCCGGGTCGCTGAACAAGTCCTTGTAATTGCTCAAGCCGACCCATTCGCTTTGACTCGCGGACAGAAGCGACGTGGCCGTGAAGCTCAGCCAGAGCTCCTGCAGCAGCGGAAAGATCTGGAATATGGTCAGGTACAGCGTGGCCGGCAACACCAGCAGGTAGGGCATCAACGGATGCCCATCAAGGCGAGCGGTAGCATTGCCACCCGACTTGGCGATTGCCGGGGACGAGGGCTGTGACGCAAGGGAGTGTGAGGCCATGGCTATTCCCATGCGGGGCCGCGTCGGCGGCCCCGCAGTGACGGTTCAATGCTTGGGAGGAGAACGGGTCAGCGCTTCAGGACGCGCGTCAACACTGTCTTTTGCGCGTCGTTCATCGCGGCCGTCGGATCGGCGCCGGCCTGGAGAACCTTGATGACCTGCTCGATAATGATCTGCTGGATCTCTGGAGCCTTGGTCTCGAGACCTTGCGGGAGTGCGGGCACGGCGTTCTGGGTCTGTGCGTCATACACGGTGATCCATGGCCACTTGGCCAATTCCTCCGGGGTGCGCTCGACTGAGGTGGCCACGCTCGAAGCCCCATGAATCTGCTGAAGTTCCTTCTGCGCCTCCGGCGACAAGACCCACCGCAGGAAGGCGCCCGCGCCGTCCTTGTTCTTGGCGTTGGCATTGATGGTGATGGGCGCCAGGATCATGCCTTGGGCGCGGGTCGGAAACGGTGAGGGCGCTGCGCCAAGTTTCAGATCCTTGCCGGCAGTGGCCAAATTGGCGGCGACACCACCGTTGTCGATAACGGTGGCAATCTTGCCTTCGGCGAACATGCGCCGGTAGGTGGAAGCATCAGCACCCTTGGGGATCACGTTGGCGTCGTACACCTTCTTGTAGGCGGCAACGCCCTCGATGACCTTCGGGCTATTGAGCGTCGGGTTGCCCTTGTCGTCGCTCCAACGGCCGCCGAAGCCGTAAACGAAGTTCGTGAGGTCGTACCACATGCCTCCGCGCTCCGCCATCGTGGCGCGGAATGCGTAGCCGAAATTTCCCTCGGCAGTAGCCGCCTTGGTCGCACTCAGGAACTCGTCGAACGTGGCCGGCGCCTTGCCCTTGAGCAGAGCGGTGTTGTACATCATCGAATAGTTGCTCACCTCGAACACCACGCCGTAGCGCTTGCCGCCGATCTTCATGTACTTGTCAGGCGCGCTGAGCTTGAAAGCGCTGTCCGAGATGTAGTCATCGAGCGGTGCGAGACGTTTGGCGTCGGCCGCGGCGTAGAACTCGGGCAGGTCGAACCGGACGACATCCGGGCCTGCGCCGCCGCCCATCTGCGTGAAGATGGTGCTGACGAAGCTTGAGAAGGGGATCGCGATGGGCTGAACCTCGACCTTGGATTGGCTTTGGTTGAACTTGGCAATCCACGCGCGCATCTTGTCGCCGCGTCCGGGTTCGGCGAAGCTGGCCGCCGCGAAGGTGACGATTTGCTTGTCTTGTGCGAGCGCGGTGCTGCTGGCGAGCGAACCCAGCAGGGTCGCGATCGCGATGGCTACGGCGCTGCAATTCTTGGCGATTGGCATCGAGGTCTCCGGGGGTAAACGGTTGGGCGTCACGGGAAGTGAGCGCTAAAAGTTAGCGCTAATTCAGGAGTGTAGAGAGGCATACGGCATGCGTACATAGGGTTTTCCCTTGCGCGAGTACCCGCGCTGTAAGATCGCTTCATGTCACGAATCCTGGTCGTCGACGACGACCGCATCCAACGGATGGTCGCGTCGCAAGCACTTACTCGCGGGGGCCATGAGGTGCTTGAAGCGGGTGACGGCAACGAGGCGCTCGAGTCCGCGCGCGTCAACCATCCCGACCTGATCGTGTGCGACGTCCTGATGCCCGGATTGAACGGCTTCCAGTTCCTCGCGGCGTTGCGCCAGGAGGACGGCATCGCCGGAATTCCCGTGATCATGCTCACGTCGATGGCCGAGAGGGCGCACATGCGCATCGGAATGAACGCGGGCGCGGACGACTATCTCGCCAAGCCGTTCAGTTTCGACGAACTGACCGAGGCGGTGAGCGCCTTGCTGGCCAAGCGCCGCACGCTCCAGGAGGGCCTGATCAATTCGATGAACACGTCCTTCGTCACGGCTCTCGAAGAGCAGCGCGAGTCGCTGGCGGCGCAGTACGAGCAACGCCTGGTGCGCGAGATCGGTGCGCGCTGGAACGTGGACGCGAACGGCGATGCGGAGCTGAGGTACGACCATGCCGTGGTGCTCAAGGCGGGGATCGTCGGATCGCTGTCGCAACAGGCGACATCGAGCAAGGATGTGAATGCACTGGTGCGGCGCGCCTACGATGCGGCGCGCGACACGCTTCACCTGTTCAATGCGGCACACCTGCTGCCGGCGGGCAACGATATCGTGGCTGTTTACGTGGATGAGCCCGGCTCGATTCGGGTTCGCGCATCCGTGCGCGCTGTGCGAGCAAGCCTCGGCTTGCTGCAGAAACTGTCGCAGCTGCGTGCGGGCGATGCGGGCCAGGCGGCAGGCGACGCGAGGCCTGCAGCCAGCATCGCGCTGCATTGCGGGCCGGTCGCGGTGCTGCGCATGAGCGACCCGCTGCACGGTGGGCCGGATTCCTCCCTCGCCACCGGCACGACGATGCAGGAGCTCGATGCGATGTTCGACTCCGCTCGAACGTCGCTGTGGGCCATCACCGCGTCGCCGGCCTTCGTCGGCACCATGGCCAGCCAGCTGGAAACCGGCCGAAGCGCGCGGGCGACGCCGATGGGCGGCGGCGAGCCGCTGGACGTGATCGAAGTGCTGTCGTTGCGATGAGCGAGGCGGGCGCCTCCGTCCCGGCGCGGCGCGCGGCGCTCGCCGCGGCCTTTGCGTTGGCGCTCGGCCTGGCCGTGACCTGGGCCGTGACCTCGGCGCTCTCGATGTCCGTGCGTGCCGAGGCGCAGGCACGCTTCGACGGCACCGTAAAGAGGCTCGAGTACGACGTGCTGCGGCGAATCAACCAGTCGGCCTACGGCCTCAGGGGCCTGGCCGCCGCTTACGAGTCCTTCGGTGAGCTGACGACGGCGCAGTTTCGTGACTGGGTTTCGGCGCGCGATCTGGAAGGCGAATTTCCGGGCGTTCGCGGCTTTGGCGTGATCTCGCGCGTCGAACGCGCGGACCTTGACGCGTTCGCTTCCCGCATGCGCCAGGCAGACCCGAACTTTGAAGTCAGGACGTCCGGCAGTGCACCCGACCTGTTCGTGGTCACGGACATCGAGCCGCGCGCTGCCAATGCCGTTGCCTGGGGCCTCGACCTCGGGCAGGAAATCGTGCGACGCCAGGGGCTGGACCGCGCGATCGCCACGGGACGCATGGCCCTGACGGACCGCATCGCACTTCTGCAGGACGAAAAGCGCCGCGCGGGGTGGCTGATGCTGATGCCTGTGTTCCGCAAGGGTGTGGATCCGCAGTCGGCGGCGGGCCGCCGCAGCTTGCTGGTGGGGCTGCTGTATGCCCCCATTGTCGCGGCGGACGTGCTGGCGGATGTTCGGCGCACGTTCGGCGCGCAGCTGGACTTCAGGCTCTACGATGGGCCGATGGCGGAAGGGCGGCTGCTGTTCGACTCGGCGGATGATCCCCTTCAGGGGCTGAGCACAGGCATGCGTAACGGTTGGGACGGCCGGCAGCTGCGCACGATGCGCACCATCGAGATAGGCGGGCAGTCGCTCACGCTCGACCTGGCCGGCACGCCCGAGCTGGAGGCGAGCTCCGCGGCGACGCTGCCTTTGAAGGTGGCGGTCGTGGGCGCGCTCTTGAGTGCCCTGCTTGCGCTGTCCGTGTGGCAACTCGCCAGCGGACGCAGGCGCGCCGAGGCGATGGCCGACGGGATGACGGCGGACCTCAGGCGAGTCGCGAAGGAGTTGAGCTCGAGCGAGGCGTTCCTCGAGCAGGCGCAGCGCATCGCGAATGTGGGCGGCTGGGAGGTCGACCTCGAGACGCTGGCGGTGCGGCTATCGGCCCAGACTCTGCGGCTTTTCGATCTGCCTGCGGACACGACCCCGTCGATCGACGAGTTCATCGGCTTTTTCGAGCCGCGCTCGCGCGAGCTGATCGAGCGCGCGACCCACGACGCGGTGCGCGACGGCAAGACCTGGGACCTGGAGCTCAATCTGGTCAGCGCGAAGGGTGTTTCGCGGTGGATGCGCACCGTGGGGCAGGTGGAGCGGCAAGGAAGCCGTTCCACGCGCCTGATCGGAACGCTTCAGGACATCAGCGACCTCAAGCAGGCGCAGGAGGCGCTGCAAGCCAGCGAGAAGCTGATGCGCGTGGTCACCGACAGCCTGCCGGGGCGGGTGGCCTACTGGGGCCGCGACCTGCGCTGCGTGTTCGCCAATCGCGCGTTCGGCAAGACCTTCGACAAGACGCAGGCGGAGATGATCGGCCACACCATGCTCGAAGTGCTGGGCAAGGAGCGCCTGGAGGCTTACCGGGCCGACATCGACGCGGCGTTGCAGGGAACGCACCTCGCCTTCGAGCGCGACGAAAAAGTCGCGGATGGCACCACCCGGACCATGTTGGTGCACTACATTCCCGACAGCCGCGCCGGTGAGGTGCAGGGGTTCTTCGTGCTGGCGCTGGACGTCACGGAGTTGAAGGAGGCGCGCGAGGCCGCCAGGCAGGCCAGCGCGGCGAAGGGCCAGTTCCTTGCGAACACCAGCCACGAATTGCGCACGCCCATGAACGCGATCATCGGGATGCTCACATTGCTGAGCGGCACCGCACTTTCCGCGCGGCAGGCCGATTACGTCGAGAAGGCCGACGGCGCTGCGCGTTCGCTGCTGGGCCTGCTCAATGACATCCTCGATTTCTCGAAGGTCGAGGCGGGCAAGCTGGTGCTGGACCCGAGGCCCTTCCGCCTCGAGACGCTGCTGCGCGACCTGTCCGTCATCCTGTCCGCCAACCTGCGCTCGGAGAGCGTGGAGATTCTCTTCGATGTCGATGCGGCGCTGCCCGACGTCCTGGTGGGCGACGACATGCGCCTGCGCCAGGTCCTGATCAACCTGGGCGGAATCGCCGTGAAGTTCACCGAGCACGGCGAAGTCATCATCGGATTGCGCCAGCTCGCGCGCGAGGGCGGCCGCGTACGGCTCGAATTTTCAGTCAAGGACACCGGCATCGGAATCGCGGCCGAACAGCAGGCCCGCATTTTTGACGGGTTTACCCAGGCCGAAGCATCGACAGTGCGCAAATACGGAGGAACCGGCCTGGGCCTGGCGATTTCGCAGCGGCTCGTGCTGCTGATGGGAAGCACCTTGCGGCTCGAAAGCGAACCGGGCCGGGGCAGCCGCTTCCATTTCGTGCTCGATCTCCCTCTCGCGGACACGGGCCCGGTCGAGGACGCCGCGCCGGCGGTGAGGGTGCAACGCGTGCTTTTCGTGGACGACAATTCCGTTGCTCGGGCCACGCTGGCCGCCCAGGCGCAGAGCCTGGGCTGGTCCGCCGATACGGTGCCGGACGCCGATGAGGCGCTCGCGAAATTGCAGGCAGCCGCCGAACCGTACGATGCGGTCTTCCTGGATTGGCGCATGCCGCAAATCGACGGGATGCGGGCCGCTGAACTGATACGGCGGCTGCCCGGCGTGGGTCACGGCGCTCTCATCATCATGGTGTCGGCCCAGGGGCGCGCGCGCTTTGCCGCGCTGGACGATACCGAGCGCGCGAACCTCGACGGGTATCTGGTGAAGCCCGTGACAGCGTCGATGCTGCGCGACGCCGTGCAGGAGGCGATGGGGCAGGCGGCCCCATCGGCCGGGCCCGCTAAATCCGCGGAGCAGCAACTGTCCGGCCTTCGGTTGCTGGTGGTCGAAGACAACCGGAACAACCAGCAGGTCGCGCGCGAACTCCTGGTCTCGCGTGGAGCGGTTGTCGACATCGCCGAAGACGGCCGCCAGGCGGTGGACCGCGTCACGGCGCAGGGCCGTGTCTATGACCTCGTGCTCATGGACGTGCAGATGCCTGTCATGGACGGATACACGGCGACGCGCGAAATCCGCCGCGCCGGCTTCACCGCCCTGCCGATCGTGGCGATGACCGCCAATGCGATGGCGAGTGATCGCGAAGCGTGCCTTGCCGCTGGAATGGACGCCCATGTGGGCAAGCCATTCGATCTCGACGAACTGGTCGCAACCGTGCTCCACCACGTACCGCGGGCGGGCCAGGGCGAAGCAGCGGCGGCGCCGGTTTCCGAAGCGCAGGTCGATGTCGACCTGGCTGCCGCCGTGCGGCGGCTCGGTGGCGACATGAACTTCTACCGGCAGCTCTATCCCGAGGCGCGCTCGGACGCCGAGTCGATGCTGGCCCGGCTCGACCAGCTCCTGGCACAGGGCGAACGCGAAGAAGCGGGCCGGCTCTTTCACACGATCAAGGGGCTGGCCGGCACCCTCGGTGCCGTGCGGCTCTCGCGGGTGGCCGCGCAGGCTGAACACGCCATGGCCGCGCCGGCCACGGCCCTGGGTGGCGCAGCCGCGCACCTGGAAGCAACCCGCGAGGCTTATGCGGCCGCGTGCGCACATCTGGACAACGAGTTGTCTCGTTTGCCGGTAACGTAACGCCGGTCGCTGGGCTAATATGGCGACATGTCCACGTCCAAGCCGCCAACGGCCGGCCATGCTCCCGACGGCATGGAGCCATTTGACCCTTTTGCACCCATACCGCAGCCGGACGTCGTCGAGAAAAGCTCGGAGACGACATGGGAGTTGTGGGCCGAGGTGCGCGACAAGGAGCACGCGCGGTACGCTGACACCGTGCCCATGACCCAGGCCGGCGCGCCATCGCCGTTGACGCGACCTGGCACGCATCCCGGCGCTCCCATTCAGCCGGCGGCCGTGTCCGGGGCAACCGGGCTGGACAAACTGCTTGAGGAATGCAAGCGCAATAACCGCGTGTGTCCGAAGCCCGTGCAGTGGCAGGCATTCGACGCGATGTTGCGTGCAAGGGGGCAGGCCGCTGCGCTCGTAAGGCTGGCAGCGCCCCTGTCCCCGATCGATTGGCGCGACACGACGTCGCTGGCCAAGCGATTGATTTTCAGGAGCGTGATCGACTGGGCCGCCGCCAATGCGTTGACCGAAGATGCGCTTCAGTTCGTGCGCGCCTTGCCCGAGGACCAGTGGCACCACATGGGTGACTGAGGGTCTTTAACCGGGCAACCTGGCGCTGGTTTCCAGCGCAGCCAGCGCAACCGCATCGAGCGCGCCGTCGACGACGCTGGCCGAAGGCAGCAGGCGCACCGCGCCCAGCTCCACCATCTTCTCCAGCATTTGCCGTGTCATCGACTCGGGTTGGCCCTGGGCATCGGTGAACATCAGCATCGAGCCGTGCGGGCTGGCCCAGGTGAGACGCCAGCGACTCCAGCTGCCGCGCACCAGTACCTCGACGTAGTGTCCCGGCTGGAGCGAGTCCACCGGCGGCGGGGCGGCATGGGTGTGTTGTTGCGCCGAAGGCTCGGGTCGCGTTGCCTGGAACTCCGTTGCGGGCACCGACTCTCCGGCCTGCATGAGCCGTGAATCGGCCATCTCATGGGGCGCCAGCCACGCCACGCTTTCTTGCTGCCAGTCGACGCCGGTATCGCTTTTTACGGCAGAAGGCGCGTCGTCCAGCATGGCACCGCCCAGCGCCCTGGTGTGCGCGCTGGCAAGGCCATCGACAAACTGCTGCGTTTCACTGGCCGGATAGCCGATGCCCGCAAGCCCGGAGCGCATGGCCTGCAACAAGGGAGCGCCGATCCGCTCCAGGCGCGCGGGATTCTGCGCCGCAAGCCGCGGCTGCGCGCTCCACACGATGTCGTTGACCATGTCGCCATAGCTCGCATAGCCCTGCGGGGCGGGGCCGTCTGCGTTGGCAGCCATCACGTGGCACCAGGGCCCCAGCAGAAACCGCTGGATGTGCGCGGGAGCCGATGCGACGTCCGGCCGCTCGCGCAGGCGCGTGGCAAGGTCCGAGGCGGCATGGTTGCGCGCGTCGGCCTTCAGCAGGGCCCGGGCCATCGAGGCCCGCTGCTGCCGCTTGCGCTTCTCGGAGTCGGCCCAGGTCTGGCGCAGGACCGCGAGCGCATATGCGAAAGGCTCCGCATCCTCCAGCGGCATCTGCGAGAGCATTTGCACGGCGTCCCGCAGCGGCGCGAGGAATTCGGCGAACCCTGGGGTATCCGGGCTGGGCCAGCCGAGGCTGCGTTGAGTCACCTCTTCCAGCAGTTCCCTCGCGGGGTGTGTGCGCTCTACGAAGAACCGCTGGTCAAGCATCACGAGGCGAAGCAGCGCAGGCTCGAGCTCGCGCACGACGTCTTGCACGTCCGGCAGCAGCCGCGCGTCGGCGGCGACGTTCGCGATCATCTGCCGGGCCACCTCACGCGCGAGGGTTTGGGTGGGCGTGAAGGTGCCCGTCGCGCCTTGCTCGCCCGGCTTTGCGGGCTCGGCCTGCCACACGCCTTGCCGCCAACGCTCCTGCATGCGGCGTACGACGTCGCCCATTTGCTGCATGTCCTGCAAGGCTTCCATGGCGGCAGGCATGGTCATCCCGTTCATCGTCTGGCCCGCGGGCTGCGTCAGGTTTTGACTGGCGCCCGCCTCGCGCGAGACGCCAACCAGCAGGCGCTTCAGGTCGCGCAGTGTCGGGCCCTGCGGCGCCCCATCCACGCGGCGTCGCGCTTCGGGCGGCGGCGGCACGATGCGGTAAGCCGCCGGTGAGGCGCCATGCTGCATCATGTGCTGCGACAGGCGACGGTACAGCGCCGCCACCTCGCAGCCCAGTGCGCTGCTGATGTGGGGCATCCACGAGGCGCGCGTCGCCGGGTCCGCCGCGCACCGGCCCAGCGCGCGGTGCAAGGCGCGCACCCAGACCTCCGGGCGCAACGGGTTCGACGATGCCTTCACCAAGTGAAGGCCCTGGGCGGCACTGGCAAGCGCGTTGAGCTGCACCAGGTCCGGCTCAACGGCGGACATCACGATCTGCTGCCCGCGAATGAGATCCACCGTGTCGTCCACCTGGTCTTCCGCCATCAGTTCGAGCGCCTCGAAGCTGATCACCTTGGGTGATGGCGCCGCGGCGCCCGGGGCCGCGGCGATCTCCTCGCGCAGCAGGGCGGGAAACGCATCGATCGCCGTCTGGCCCCGGCGCTTCAGCGCGGAGGCTGCTTCCGAAAGCCGGGCCCGGTCGGAGACATCTTGCGATGCCGTGGCCGCTTGCGCCAGAGATTTGCCCGCCTCGGCCATCGCGCGTGAGGCCATCGCGGCGCTCTCGCCAATCGCCATGTCGAGACACTCCTGGAACAGGTTCTCGCGAAGCGGCGGGGCGGGGCTGGGCATGGGGCGGGGACTCCGATGACGAAAGGACAACGCTGTGGATGTTCGTCGGAGCAGGCGGCCGGGTCAAGTCGACATGGCGGTTTGTGGGGACTTGGCAGCAGCGGTCAATAAGTATATACTTTGAGTATATCCATCCATCAAGCCGGAGGTGTTACATGACCATCGCGCGCGTCTTCCAATCCGGCAACAGCCAAGCCGTCCGCCTGCCCAAGGAGTTCCGCTTCAAGTCGGACCAGGTGGAGATCTTCCGGCAGGGAGACGACATCGTCCTGCGCGAAACGCCTGCAAGTGCCGCCGGCATCTTCGACGCACTCGTCGGCCTGCCCGCTGATTTCATGAGCCAGGGGCGCGGTGACACGCCGCCGCAAAAGCGAGAGCTGTTCTAATGGCCGCTCGCTACCTGCTGGATACCAACATCTGTATTTACATCGCCAAGCACAACCCGCCGTCAGTTCGCGCCCGTTTCGAGACACTCGCGGCCAACGAACTCGCGATGTCGGTCGTCACCTGGGGCGAGCTGAGATACGGCGCCGAGAAGAGCAAGGCAAGAGCCAAGGCACTCTCCGCGCTGGAGCAACTGCAAGCACTGATCCAGGTTCTGCCGCTCGATGACGCTGTGGGCGTGCACTACGGCGATATCCGCGGCGCGCTGGAACGGTCGGGCACGCCCATTGGCAACAACGATCTGTGGATTGCCGCGCACGCTCGCGCAGCCGGGTGCGCGCTGGTTACCAACAACGAGCGCGAGTTCCGGCGCGTCAAGGGATTGAAGGTCGAGAACTGGGTGGCTGATCCATCTGTGCGGGGCCACTAACCTCAGGCGCGATTGATGGGGCCTCGCGTACTTACGAAACTATGGAGCGGGTGATGGGAATCGAACCCACGTCTAAAGCTTGGGAAGCTGCCGTTCTACCATTGAACTACACCCGCGTTCAGGGCGATTATAGGAGAGCGGCTTGGCCTACCGCGGCTTCTTCGCCAGCATGAACAGCATCGACCCCGATCCCGCCACCAGGGCCAGCACGGTGAAGCCCGCGCGGTAGTTGCCGGTGGCGTCGGCGAACATGCCGGCCACCATCGGGCCGGCCACCTGGCCTATCGCGATGATGAAAGCCGACAGGCCCATGATCATGCCGATGGCCTGCAAACCAAAATAGTCAGCGCGCATGGCCTGCATGAAGGGTCCGCGCAGGCCCCAGGCCACGCCATGCACCACGGCGAAGCCGCCGACCAGCGCCGGATGCGACCCGTAGGTCAGCAGCAGCAAGCCCACCATGTGGCCGAGCATGCAGGCCGCCGCCACATACCGCTTGTCGAACCTGTCGCCAATGGCGGCGCCCGCCAGCATCCCGGCCGCCTGCGCGACCGTCATGAGCGTGATCACGAGCGAGGCTTGCGCCACCGAGTAGCCCAGGCCTTCCTTCATGTGGGAGATGGCGTGGACGTTTACGGCAGTCACCACCAGCAGCGCGAAGCCGTGCGCCAGTGCCAATAGCCAGAACGCGCGGGTGCGCAATGCCTCGCGGGCGGTGAACTCGCGGTGTGGCAGCTCGTGCTCGGCCGAGTCGTCATCGGCGCGGGGTGGTGCCGGCGGCAGGCCATCCACCGTCTCGCCCATTTCCGCGGGCGTGCGGCGCACCACGCGTGCCAGCGGCACCCCGGCCAGGATGGCCAGCACTCCCGAGCCGAAGGCCGTGACCCGCCAGCCGTAAGTCTGCATGACCCAACCCACGAGTGGTACCACGATGCCACCCAGCGCCAGGCCCAGGCTCATGAACGACAGCGCGCGCGCCCGTTTGCGGTGGAACCAGTGGACCACTGCGACAGTGAGGGGAAAGTAACCACCGAGGCTGGCGCCCACGGCGATCAGCAGAACGGCGCCGTAGAAGCCGCCGATCGTGTCGATCTGGCTGAGCGCCATGAAGCCGAGGCCGAACAGCACGATGCCCGCTTGAATGATCGTGCGGGGGCCGAAGCGGTCAATGATCCAGCCCAGCGCAGGGCCGAGCAGTGCGCCCTCGATCGATTGCAGCGCGGCGCCGCCGGACAGGGCCGTCTTGCTCCAGCCCTTCTCGTCGGAGAGCACCGCCACGTAGGCGCCGAAAGCCTGCAGCAGCAGGCCACCGATCAGCAGCTGGATGCCCGCCGCGGCGCCGACGATCTTCCATCCGTAGAAGATTTTCAAACGAGCGCTCGCATCGACATCCGCGCAAGTTTAGCCGCGGATTCGAAGTGATTACGCCAGTTTTACTTCAGCACCCTTACTTCAACAGGCTCACTTCAACACGTCGCCGATGCACAAATACTTCATCTCGACGTATTCGTCCATGCCATGGTGCGAACCCTCGCGGCCCAGGCCCGACTGCTTTACTCCCCCGAAAGGCACGTGCTCGGTGGCGATGATGCCGACGTTGATGCCGACCATGCCGTATTCCAGCGCTTCGCTCACGCGGAAGATGCGGCCCACGTCGCGGCTGTAGAAGTAGCTGGCCAGTCCGAATTCGGTGTTGTTCGCGGCCGCTATCGCTTCCTGCTCGGTCTTGAACTTGAAGACAGGTGCCACCGGGCCGAAGGTTTCTTCCTTCGCGCACAGCATGCTGCCCGTCGCGTCGGCGATCACCGTGGGCTGGAAGAACTGGCCCTGCAGCTTCTTGCCGCCGACCGTCACGCGGCCGCCCTGGGCGATGGCATCGGCTACGTGGCGCTCCACTTTCTCCACCGCCGCATCTTCTATCAGCGGGCCTTGCACCACACCGTCCTCGAAACCGTTGCCGACTTTCAGCGCCTCGACCTTGGCCGAGAACTTCTTGACAAACTGGTCGTAAACCCCTTCCTGCACGTAGATGCGGTTGGCGCACACGCAGGTCTGGCCGGCATTGCGGTACTTGCTAGCCATGGCGCCTTCGACGGCCGAATCGATGTCGGCGTCGTCGAACACGATGAAGGGCGCGTTGCCGCCCAGCTCCAGGCTGAGCTTCTTGACCGTGGGCGCGCTCTGCGCCATCAGGATGCGGCCCACTTCGGTGGAGCCGGTGAAGCTGATGTGGCGAACAACGTCGCTCGCGCAGAACACCTTGCCCACGGCGATGCTGTTGGGGCCGTCGGCGGTGAGCAGGTTCAGCACGCCGGCCGGGATGCCCGCGCGCATCGCGAGTTCGGCCGCGGCCAGCGCCGTCAGGGGCGTGAGCTCGGCCGGTTTGATGACGACGGGGCAGCCAGCGGCCAGGGCCGGCGCGACCTTGCGCGTGATCATTGCCAGCGGGAAGTTCCAGGGCGTGATGGCGGCGCACACGCCGATCGGCTGGCGGATCACCATCAGGCGGCGGTTATTGTCGAACTGGGGCAGGGTTTCGCCGTTGACGCGCTTGGCCTCCTCGGCGAACCACTCAACGAAGCTCGCGCCGTAGGCGACCTCGCCCTTGGCTTCGGGGAAGGGCTTGCCCTGCTCGGCCGTCATGATGCGGCCGAGGTCTTCCTGGTTGGCCATCAGCAGGTCATACCACTTGCGCAGGATGATGCTGCGCTCCTTGGCCGTTTTCGTGCGCCAGGCCGGCCAGGCGGCATTGGCGGCGGCGATGGCGGCCTCGGCTTCTTTCGGGCCCAGGTTGGCCACATCGGCCAGCTTCGCGCCGTTGCTGGGGTCGTGCACATCGAAGCGTGTGTCACCCTTGACCCATTCGCCGTTGATGAGGGCGTCGGTCTTGAGGAGGGTGGGGTCCTTCAGCAGGGCGAGGGGGGAAGTCTTCATATCCATGGATTGCCTTCTTTCTCTACAACAGTGACTCTCACCGATAGCGTACACCCGGAAGCACACACAGCATTTCGTAAGCGAGATTCGCGCCCAGCAGGGCCGTGTTGCCACTGGGATCGTACGCCGGCGCCACCTCGACCAGATCGCCACCTACCACGTTCAGCCCGCGGCAGCCGCGCACGATCTCCAGCGCCTGTGGGACGGTGAGGCCGCCGATCTCCGGTGTGCCCGTGCCGCCGGCGAATGCAGGGTCCACCCCGTCGATGTCGAAGGTGATGTACACCGGCTGGCTCGGCCCAACGCGCTCGCGCACCTGTGCCATGAGCGGCGTGAGCGTCTGGTACCAGACCTCGTGGGCCTGCACGACGGTGAAGCCCTGTCGCCGCGGCCAGTCGAAGTCGTCGGCCGCATATCCCGTGCCGCGCAGGCCGATCTGCCAGACCTTGTCGCAGGCGAGCAGCCCTTCATCCACCGCGCGGCGAAACGGCGTGCCGTGCGCCACGATTTCACCGAACATGGTGTCGTTGACGTCGGCATGAGCATCGACGTGTACCAAGGCCACGGGGCCGTGCTTCTTCGCCACTGCGCGCAGGATGGGCAGCGCGATGGTGTGGTCGCCGCCCAGTGTGATCGGGCGGCAGTTCGCGGCCAGCACCTCGTCGTAGAAGGCCGTGATGATGTCCAGCGATTTTTCGAGCGAATAGGTGTTGATCGCAACGTCGCCCAGGTCAGCGACCTGCAGCGTGTCGAACGGCGCGGCGCCGGTCGCCATGTTGTAGGGCCGAAGCAGCGCTGACTCGGCACGAATCTCGCGCGGGCCGAAGCGCGCGCCGGGGCGATTGGAGGTGCCGATGTCCAGCGGCACGCCGATGAAGGCGGCGTCCAGCCCCTGCGGCGAGGCAGCGGTTGGCAGCCGCATCATCGTCGCCAGGCCGGCGAAGCGTGGCATCGCGTTGCCGCTTTGCGGCTGGTTGCGCGGGGTCATCTGGCCCTGCGGCCGCGCAGCCATTCCAGCACGAGCAGCAGGCTGGTGGTGAAAATGATCAACAGCGTGGCCACCGCGGCGATCGTGGGCGTGATGTTCTCTCGAATGCCGGTGAACATCTGCCGCGGCAGCGTCACCTGTTCGGGGCCGGCCAGGAACAACGTGACCACCACCTCGTCGAACGAGGTCGCGAACGCGAACAGCGCGCCCGAGATCACGCCGGGCGCGATCACCGGCAGCGTCACGCGAAAGAACGTGCGCAGCGGCCCGGCGCCGAGGCTGAGCGATGCGCGCACCAGGTTGTGGTTGAAACCTTGCAGCGTGGCGAGCACGGTGGTCAGCACGAAGGGTGCGCCCAGCGCCGCGTGCACGACGATCAGGCCCGCGTAGCTGTCCACCAGGCCGAGCGGCGCGAAGAACAGGTAGGTGGCGACGCCCACGACGACGATGGGCACCACCATCGGCGCGATCAGAACGCTCATCAGTGCGCCCTTGTACGGGAAGTCGGTGCGCGCCAGGCCCACTGCCGCCATGGTGCCCAGCACGGTGGCGATCACCGTCGCCATCGGTGCGACGATGAAGCTGTTGCGCGCCGCGCGTATCCAGTCGCCCGAGGTGAACAGGTTCTCGTACCATTTGAGCGACCAGCCGGGGATGGGGTAGACGAGGAACGACGAATCCGAGAAGGACAGCGGCACGATCACCGCGATCGGCACAAGCAGGAAGGCCAGCACCGCGACGCAGGCGACGCGCAAGGCCCACCAGCCGAGTTTGTCCAACGCGGTGGCGTAAGCGGGAAAGACGGGCAACACGCGCATCATGGCTTCAGCCCAGGTTGAGTTCGGACTTGACGACGCGGCGGTACACCGCATACAGCACCAGCGTCGCGGCGAGCAGCAGCGCGCCGAGCGCGGCGGCCATGCCCCAGTTGACGTTCACGTTGGTGTACTGCGCCACGTAATACGACAGCATCTGGTCGTCCGCGCCGCCGAGCAGGGCTGGCGTCACGTAATAGCCGATGGCCAGGATGAACACCAGCAGCCCGCCGGCCCCGATGCCGGGATACGTCTGCGGCACATACACGCGGAAGAACGCCGCCAGCGGCGAGCTGCCCAGGGATATGGCTGCCCGCAGGTAGGTCGGCGGCACGCCCTTCATCACGCTGTACAACGGCAAGATCATGAAGGGCAGCAGGATGTGCACCATGGCAATGATGACGCCGGTGCGGTTGAACAACAGCGCGAGCGGCTGCTCGATGAGATCGAGCGCCATCACCGCGCGGTTGACGAGGCCGGCCGATTGCAGCAGCACGATCCAGGCAGCAACCCGCACCAGGATCGAAGTCCAGAAGGGCACCAGCACCAGGATCATGAGAACGTTGGCGCGCCGCGGCGGCAGGGTGCTGAGCCAGTACGCCAGCGGGTAGCCGAGCAGCAGGCACCAGAGCGTGACCACCGCGCTGATACCGAAGGTACGCGCGAGGATGCTGCCGAACACACGCTGGTCAGGCGGCATGCGCTCGATGGCGCCCTGGGCGTCGCGGCGCAAATCCACCGAGGCCAGCAGATAGTCGCCGGTCCAGCGTGAACCGTTCTTGGCGATCGCCTGCCAGTACTTGGGCTCGGTCCAGCGTTCGTCCACCGCGACGAGGCGTGCCTTGACGTCGGCGGGGCCGGCGGCGCCCTCCAGCGGCAGGGCCTTGTAGGTGTTCATGACCAGCGAGCGGGCGCCGGCCACTTCGGAATTGAGACGGCGCGCCAGCGCGCCCGCATCGGCGCGGTCCGGCAGGGCGCCGAGGTCCGCGGCGATGGCAACGAACGCCTCGTCGGGCGGCACGCCCTCGCGGTTCCAATCCTGCAGCACCACCACCGTGCGCGGCAGCGCGTTAGCCACTTCCGGGTTTTCTACAGCGCGTTTCAGCAACGCGGCGATCGGCACCAGGAAAGTGGCCAGCAGGAAGACAAGCAGCGGCAAGGTGAGCGCGATGGCGCGCAGCCTGCGCCGCCGTTCGCCGCGCGATACGGATTGCCGCAGTGCGCGCGCGTCGGCGATGCCGGGGAGGGTGAGGGTGGTCATATGTTTGCCGTGCCGGACTGGAGGGTTGTCATGCCGGACTTGATCCGGCATCCATCGTTGAGTGCGGGTGCGGTGGGATGGATTGCGGGTCAAGCCCGCAATGACAACCTGGGGGCCGCAATGACAACTCCTTTACTGCGTGGCCCAGGCGGCGAAACGCTTTTCCAGCTCTTCGCCCTGGTCGGCCCAGAACTTCACGTTGAACTGCACCGCGGTCTTGGCGTTCTGCGGCGCCGTCGGCAGGTTGGCCAGCACCTTCGGGTCGAGCTTGGCGAGCGCCTTGTTGTTCGTCGGGCCGTAGGCGATGTTGCGCGCGTACTCGGCCTGCGCGTCGGGGGAGCTGGCGAAGGCGATGAACTTCAGCGCGGCTTCCTTGTTGGGCGTGCCCTTGGTGATGGTCCAGTAGTCCAGGTCGTAGATGCCGCCGGTCCAGGTGATCTTCAGGTTCTTGCCTTCGCGGGCGGCGGCGTCGATGCGGCCGTTGTAGGCCGTGCTCATCACCACGTCGCCGGCCACCAGGAACTGCGGCGGCTGCGCGCCGGCTTCCCACCACTGGATGTTGGGCTTGAGCTCGGTGAGCTTCTTGAACGCGCGGTCTGCGCCTTCCTTGGTGGCGAGCACCTTGTAGACATCGGCCGGCGCAACGCCGTCCGCCATCAGCGCGAACTCGACGTTGTAGCGTGCGCCCTTGCGCATGCCGCGCTTGCCGGGGAATTTCTTCACGTCCCAGAAATCGGCCCAGGTGACCGGCGGGGTCTTCAGCTTGTCGGCGTTGTAGGCCATCACGGTGGACCACACGAAGATGCCGATACCGCATTCAGTGACGGCTGCGGGCACGAAGTCGCCCTTGGCGCCGATCTTCGAGTAATCGAGCTTCTCGAACAGGCCCTCGTCGCAGCCGCGCGCCACGTCCGGCGATTCGACCTCGACGATGTCCCAGGTAACCTTCTTGGTCTCGACCATGGCCTTGATCTTGGCCTGCTCGCCGTTGTATTCCACCGGCACGACCTTGATGCCGCTCTTCTCGATCGGCTCGTAGAACGCCTTCTTCTGCGCGTTCGCGTTGGCACCGCCGAAGTTGACGATCGTCAACTGCGTCTGCGCCATCGCCGGCAGCAAGACCGCCGCCAAGGCGGCGATTGCGAGGGGTTTGAAGTTCATGCGTGTCTCCTGGGTTGAATGGGAAGGGGGTCAGAGATAAATGCGGAGGTGCTCTTCGGCGGCGTACAGCAGGATCGCTTCGCCGCGTGCCGGCACGTCGTGCAGGCCCAGCGGCAGCTTCACCGTGGCTTCGGGCTGGCCGGGCACGGAGCAGCGCAGCCGCAGGTGGTCGCCGAAGTAGATGACGTCGTTGACCGTGGCCTCGAAGGTGTTGGCCTGGTTCAGCACGCCGGTCAACTCGATCCGCTCGGGGCGGATGCAGCAGCGCACGGCGTCACCCGTCTTCGCGCCATTGACGTTGACGCCCGTGACGCGGCAGCCGTTGGCCAGGCCGACGACGCATGCGGCACCGGCACTGCCGACCACCACGCCGTCCAGGATGGTGTTGTCGCCCACGAAGCTGGCGACGAAGCGGTTGGCCGGCGTTTCGTACAGGCGATCGACGCGGTCCAATTGCTGCACCATGCCATCGTTGAACACTGCCACGCGGTCAGACATCGTCAGCGCTTCAGATTGGTCGTGCGTCACGTAGACAAAGGTCACGCCCAGGCGGCGATGCAGCTCCTTCAGCTCGATCTGCATGTGCTCGCGCAGCTGCTTGTCCAGCGCGCCCAACGGCTCGTCCATCAGCACCAGCTGCGGCTCGAACACCAGCGCGCGCGCCAGCGCCACGCGCTGCTGCTGCCCGCCCGAGAGTTGGCCGGGGTAGCGCGAGCCGAGCGCGCCGAGCTGCACCATGTCCAGCGCCGTGGCAACCTTGGTTTTCTGGTCCGTGCCCTTGATGCCGCGCACGCTGAGCGGATAGGCGACGTTCTGTTCCACCGTCATGTGCGGGAACAGCGCGTAGTTCTGGAACACCATGCCGAAGTTGCGCTTGTGCGGCGGCGTGCGCGTGATCGGCACGCCGGACAGGCTGATCTCGCCCGCGGTCGGCGATTCGAAGCCGGCCAGCATCATCAGCGTGGTGGTCTTGCCGGAACCCGATGGGCCGAGCAGTGTGAGGAACTCGCCGCGCCTGATCTCGAGGTTTAAATCGCGCACGACCAGCGCCGTTCCGTCGTAAGTCTTGTTCACGTCGGTGAAGCTGACCAGCGGCGGCTGCAGAAGCTTGAGCGCGGGCGCACGCGCCGCGCCATCGCGCTGCTGCGCGTCGGGTGAGGCGAGAGTGGTGGGTTGCATGGCTGCCTCAGGCGGCACAGGCGTTCAGGCAGTCGCCGAGGAGGCCAACGCCTTCATCCAGCAGCGCGTCACTGGCCGTGAGGGGCACCAGGATACGCACCACATTGCCCCAGGTTCCGCAGGTGAGCAGGATCAGCCCGCGCTTGCCGGCTTCGGCCGCGATGCGCTTGGCCAGATCGGCGTCGGGCTGGTTCACGTCGCCGTCCCGGCACACCTCGAAAGCGACCATCGCGCCCAGGCCGCGCAGCGCGGTCATCGAGCGGTGGCGCTGTGCCAGTGTCTTGAGCGCGGAGGTCAGGCGTTCGCCTACGGCGTGAGCGCGCTGCAGGATGTTCTCTTTCTCGAAGACGTCCAGCACGGCCAGCGCCGCGGCGCAGCCGATGGGGCTGCCCGCGTACGTGCCGCCCAGGCCGCCGGGCGCGGGCGCGTCCATGATCTCCGCGCGGCCGATCACCGCCGACAGCGGGAAGCCGCCTGCCAGCGACTTGGCGACGGTGGTCAGGTCCGCCGCCACGCCCATCTGCTCCATCGCGAACCAGGTGCCGGTGCGGCCCGCGCCGGTCTGCACCTCGTCGGCGATCAGCACGATGCCGTGCGTGTCGCACAGCTCGCGCAGGCGCTGCATCAATTGCGGGGGCGCTACGTTGAAGCCGCCTTCGCCCTGCACGGGTTCGATGATGATCGCTGCCACCCGCGCAGCCTCGATGTCGTTGCGGAAGATCGCCGCGATCGACGCCATGGCGTCGTCCACCGTCACGCCGCGCGCCGCTTCCGGGAAGACAGCGTGGAACACATCGGCAGGGAAGGGGCCGAAGCCCGTCTTGTACGGCGCGACCTTGCCCGTCATGCCCAGGGTGAGGAGCGTGCGGCCGTGGTAGCCGCCGCCAAAGGCGATGACGCCAGGCCGGCCGGTGTGGGCGCGCGCGATCTTGATCGCGTTCTCGACGGCTTCAGCGCCGGTGGTCAGGAAGATGGTTTTCTTGGCGAAGTCGCCCGGCGCCATGGCATTGAGCCGCTCCGCCAGTTCGATGTACGGCTCGTACGGCAGCACCTGGAAGGCTGTGTGCGTGAAACGGTCCAGCTGCTCCTTCACCGCGGCAATCACCGCCGGGTGGCGGTGGCCGGTGTTGAGCACGGCAATGCCGCCGGCGAAGTCGATGTAGCGGCGTCCCTCGACGTCGTACACCTCGGCGTTTTCCGCCCGGGCGGCGAAGATCGGGTAGGCGTGGCCGACGCCACGGGGCACGGCGGCCTGGCGGCGGGCCATCAGGGCGGCGTTGGTGAGGTGAAGCTCTCGTTGCATGTCATTCCTTTGGCAGTGCAGGGCGCAGGCAATTGCGTCCGGGTTGCCATGACTGTAGGTAGAGAGCGCCGGGACTAACATATACAGATGTGCCTGTAGGGCCGATGCACTGTGCAGGTCCCCCGGCCTATACATATAAACCCTTAGCCTTCCCCGATGTTCACGCTCGACAGCAGCCTGCCTACCCCCCTGGTCACCCAGATCGTGGAAGGCTTTCGCCGCATGATCGAGGACGGCCAGCTGCGAGCCGGCGCCAAGTTGCCGTCGATCCGGCAGTTCGCGCACTCGCACGAGGTGAGCGTCTACACGGTGGTGGATGCGTACGACAGGCTGGTGGCGCTGGGCTTTTTCGCGTCGCGCCCGCATTCGGGTTTTTTCGTGCGCAGCCGCGCCACCGGTGCCCTGGCGCAGACCAGCACACGCGGCAACTACACCTTCGACTCGATGTGGTACATGCGCCGCATCTTCGAGAACCGTGCACTGCGCAGCAAGCCGGGCTGCGGCTGGCTGCCCAGCGAGTGGCTGTTCGCCGACGGGCTCAAGAAGAGCCTGCGCAACCTCGCCAACGAGGACATCGACTTGGGAGGCTACGGCGAGCCCAAGGGCTACCCGCCGCTGCGCCAGCTGGTGCGCGATTTCCTGGCCGAACACGAGGTGGCCGCCACGGCCGAGCAGGTGCTGCTGACTCAGGGCTCCAGCCAGGCGCTGGACCTGGCCGCGCGGCGCCTGGTGCGCGCCGGCGACGCCGTGCTGGTCGACGAACCGGGCTACGCCAATCTGCTGTCGTCGCTTCGCTTCCTGCGCGCGCGCCTGATCGGCGCGCCGCGCACGCCGCAAGGCTGGGATCTTGACGTGCTGGAGTCTCGCATCAAGCAGCACCGGCCCAAGGTCTTCTTCACCCAACCGCGGCTGCAGAGCCCGACGGGGTCCACCGCGCAGCTGTCGCACCTGCACCGCGTGTTGCAGCTGGCCGAGAAGTACGACTTCGTCATCGTCGAAAACGACATCTACGTGGACCTGGACCCGGAGCCGAGGCCCTCGCTGGCCAGCCTGGACCAGCTGGAGCGGGTGGTCTACATCAGCAGCTACTCCAAGACCATCTCGCCCAACATCCGCGTCGGCTACATGGCGGCCCAGGCCGATTTGCTGGAGGACCTGGCGCAGATGAAGATGCTGTCGGGGCTGACGTCCTCCGAATTCTCCGAGCGGCTGGCTTACGGTGCCCTGGTGGATGGGCGCTGGCGCAAGCACTTGAAGAGCGTGCGCGAGAAGCTGGCGCAGGCGCACCAGCAGGCGGCGAATGGCTTGCTGGATATCGGGTTCGAGCTGTTCTGCGAGCCCAAGGCGGGAATGTTCCTGTGGGCGAAACACCCGGGCCTGCCTAGCGCGGCGGAGCTGTCGTACAAGGCGGCCGAGAACGACATCATGCTGGGGCCGGGGCACTTGTTTTCCATCGATCTGGCGCCGGGGCCTTGGCTGCGGTTCAACGTGGCTTACTGCACGGATGGGGCGGTGTTTTCGTTCCTCAAGGGCGAAGGCTTGCGTTGATTTGGACAACTCACCCCAAACTTATAATCAAATGTTCAGCTGAATCAAGCATTTACGTGCGCCGCACCACAAGGTGCGCCGCACTCCCCCCAAAGCACAAGATGAGCAACCCCAATTTCACCGTCGCCGACATCCGCAAGACCTTCCTGGACTTCTTCGCGTCCAAGGGGCACACCGTGGTGGCCTCCAGCCCTCTCGTGCCGGGCAACGACCCGACGCTGATGTTCACCAACTCCGGCATGGTGCAGTTCAAGGACGTGTTCCTGGGCACCGACAAGCGGCCCTACGTGCGCGCGGCATCCGTGCAGGCGTGCCTGCGAGCGGGCGGCAAGCACAACGACCTGGAGAACGTGGGTTACACGGCGCGGCACCACACCTTCTTCGAGATGCTGGGCAACTGGAGCTTTGGCGATTACTTCAAGCGCGAGTCGCTGGTGTGGGGCTGGGAGCTGCTGACCCAGGTCTACAAGCTGCCCGCCGACAAGCTGTGGGCCACGGTGTACATCGACGACGACGAAGCCTACGACATCTGGACCAAGGTGATCGGCCTGCCGCCCGAGCGCGTGGTGCGCATCGGCGACAACAAAGGCGCCAAGTACGCCTCCGACAACTTCTGGATGATGGCCGACACCGGCCCCTGCGGTCCCTGCTCGGAAATTTTCTATGACCACGGCCCGCACATCGCCGGCGGCCCGCCCGGCAGCCCCGACCAGGATGGCGACCGTTACATCGAGATCTGGAACCACGTGTTCATGCAGTTCGACATGCAGCCGGATGGCAGCGTGAAGAACCTGCCCGCGCCCTGCGTCGATACCGGCATGGGCCTGGAGCGC
>JAQZBU010000146.1 GCA_029237735.1 Ramlibacter sp.
TACCTGGAAGGACTTGACCGACTCGGTGAACTCGATGGGCTCGAACCTCACGGCCCAGGTGCGCAACATCGCGGAGGTGACGACGGCCGTGGCCGCCGGGGACCTGTCCAAGAAGATCACGGTGGACGTGAAGGGCGAAATCCTGGAGCTGAAGAACACGATCAACACCATGGTGGACCAGCTGCGATCGTTCGCCTCGGAGGTGACGCGGGTGGCGCGCGAAGTGGGTACCGAAGGCAAGCTGGGCGGCCAGGCGGATGTGCAGGGCGTGGCCGGCACGTGGAAGGACTTGACCGACTCCGTGAACTTCATGGCCGGCAACCTCACTTCGCAGGTGCGCAACATCGCGGACGTGACGACGGCCGTGGCGGCCGGCGACCTGTCCAAGAAGATCACGGTGGACGTGAAAGGCGAAATCCTGGAGCTGAAGAACACCATCAACACCATGGTGGACCAGCTCTCGTCGTTCGCTTCGGAAGTGACGCGGGTGGCCCGCGAAGTGGGCACCGAAGGCAAGCTGGGCGGCCAAGCCGACGTGCAGGGCGTGGCGGGTACCTGGAAGGACTTGACCGACTCGGTGAACTCGATGGGCTCGAACCTCACGGCCCAGGTGCGCAACATCGCGGAGGTGACGACGGCCGTGGCCATCAACACGATGGTGGATCAGCTGCGGTCGTTCGCCTCCGAAGTGACGCGGGTGGCGCGGGAAGTAGGTACCGAAGGCAAGCTGGGCGGCCAGGCCGACGTGCAGGGCGTGGCGGGTACCTGGAAGGACTTGACCGACAACGTGAACTTCATGGCGGGCAACCTCACTTCGCAGGTACGCAACATCGCGGACGTGACGAAGGCCGTGGCCGCCGGCGACCTCTCCAAGAAGATCACGGTGGACGTGAAGGGCGAAATCCTGGAACTGAAAGCCACGATCAACACCATGGTGGACCAGCTGCGGTCCTTCGCTTCCGAAGTGACGCGGGTGGCGCGCGAAGTGGGGACCGAAGGCAAGCTGGGCGGCCAGGCCGACGTGCAGGGCGTGGCAGGTACCTGGAAGGACTTGACCGACAACGTGAACTTCATGGCCGGCAACCTCACCTCGCAGGTGCGCAACATCGCGGACGTGACGAAGGCCGTGGCGGCCGGTGACCTCTCCAAGAAGATCACCGTGGACGTAAAGGGCGAAATCCTGGAGCTGAAGAACACGATCAACACGATGGTGGACCAGCTCTCGTCGTTCGCCTCGGAAGTGACGCGCGTGGCGCGTGAAGTGGGTACCGAAGGCAAGCTGGGCGGCCAGGCGGATGTGCAGGGTGTGGCCGGCACGTGGAAGGACTTGACCGACAACGTGAACTTCATGGCCGGTAATCTCACTTCGCAGGTGCGGGGTATCGCCAAAGTGGTGACGGCCGTGGCGAACGGCGACCTGGACCAGAAGCTGACCGTGGAAGCCAAGGGGGAAATCGCCGCGCTGGCCGACACCATCAACTCCATGACCGACACGCTCGCCACGTTCGCCGACCAGGTGACGACGGTAGCCCGCGAAGTGGGCGTGGAAGGCAAGCTTGGCGGGCAGGCCAAGGTGCCGGGCGCGGCCGGTACGTGGAAAGGCCTTACGGAAAACGTGAACCAGCTGGCCGCCAACCTGACGACCCAGGTGCGAGCGATTGCCGAGGTGGCCACGGCCGTGACGCAGGGTGACTTGACCCGGTCCATCACGGTGGAGGCGCTGGGCGAAGTGGCCGCGCTCAAGGACACGATCAACGAGATGATCCGCAATTTGAAGGACACCACGCAGGTGAACACGGAGCAGGACTGGCTGAAGACCAACCTGGCCAAGTTCTCCCGGATGCTCCAGGGCCAGAAGGACCTGGTGGCGGTGGGTCACCTGATCCTGTCCGAACTGGCGCCGGTGGTGGGGGCGCAGCAAGCCGAGTTCTATGTGCTGCGCTACACGCACGAGCAGCCCAAGCTGCGCCTGATGGCCAGTTACGCCTCTGACGGGCACGGCTCCTACGGCAAGGAGGTGGACCTGGGCCAGGGGCTGGTCGGCCAGTGCGCCTACGACCGCAAGAAGATCCTGCTCACCTCCAACATCCCCGACACGCTGAAGATTTCTTCGGGCCTGACCGAAGTGGCGCCGCTGAACGTGCTGGTGCTGCCCATCATCTTCGAAGGCCAGGTGCGCGGCGTCGTGGAACTGGCGTCGGTCGAGCGCTTCAACCCGACCCACCAGGCGTTCCTGGACCAGTTGACGGAATCGATCGGTATCGTGATCAACACGATCGAGGCCAACATGCGCACGGAAGACCTGCTGACGCAGTCGCAGTCGCTCGCGCAGGAGTTGCAGAGCCGCCAGCAGGAACTGCAGCAGACCAACGAAGAGCTGCAGGAGAAAGCCCGGCTGCTGGTGCACCAGAACCACGAAGTGGAGCGCAAGAACCAGGAAGTGGAGCAGGCCCGCCAAGCGCTGGAAGACAAGGCCAAGCAGCTCGCGCTGACCTCCAAGTACAAGTCGGAGTTCCTCGCGAACATGTCGCACGAGCTGCGCACGCCGCTCAACTCGCTCTTGATCCTGTCGGACCAGCTGTCGAAGAACCCGGACGGCAACCTGTCGCCCAAGCAGGTGGAATTCGCCAAGACGATCCACTCCTCGGGCAACGACCTGCTGATGCTGATCAACGACATCCTGGACCTGTCGAAGATCGAATCGGGCACGGTGGTGGTGGACGTCAACGAATTGCGCCTGTCGGACCTGCAGCTGTATGTGGAACGCACGTTCCGCCACGTGGCCGAGGCGAAGAACGTGGACTTCATGATCCACACCGGGGTCAACCTGCCGACTTCGATGATCACGGACGTGAAGCGCCTGCAGCAGATCCTGAAGAACCTGCTGTCCAATGCGTTCAAGTTCACGCACCAGGGCCATGTGACGCTGACGGTGGAAGAGGTCTTCACCGGCTGGACGCCGGACAACGAGGAGCTCAACCGCTCGCAGCAGGTGCTGGCGTTCGCCGTGTCGGACACTGGCATCGGCATCTCGGGCGACAAGCAGCAGATCATCTTCGAGGCTTTCCAGCAGGCCGATGGCTCGACCAGCCGCAAGTACGGCGGCACCGGCCTGGGCCTGGCGATCAGCCGGGAGCTGTCCAAACTGCTGGGCGGCGAGATTCGGCTGTCCAGCGCGCCCGGCCAGGGCAGCACCTTCACGCTATACCTGCCGCTGGTTTATTCCGGCACGCGCGGCGTGCGCCGCTCGCAACAGCTGCCGGAGTCGAGGGCGGACCTGACTGTGCCCGGCATAAAGCGCATGCTTCGCCCGGAACCGTTTGTGGAGGCGGTTGTGATAGCGGAAGACGGTGGTCTCGCCGCCAACGAAGCGAATGACGACCGCGACACGATTCAGCAAGGCGATCTGGTTCTGCTGATTGTCGAGAACGACCTCGCATTCGCGCGCTTCCTGCTGGACGCCGCGAGGGCCAAGGGCTTCAAGGGTCTGGTGACCTCGATGGGCGCCGGCGCACTGACGCTGGCAACGCAGTACAAGCCCTCGGCGGTGACGCTGGACATGTACCTGCCTGATATGGACGGCTGGCGCGTGCTGGACCGCATCAAGCAGGACATGGGGGCGCGTCACCTGCCTGTGTGCGTGATCTCCACCGATGACTCTCGCGAACGGGCTTTCCGTTCCGGCGCGATGGCCTTCGTGGAAAAGCCGATCCAGTCCAAGGAAGTCCTGGACGACATGCTCGACAAGCTGCATTCCTATCTGGCACGGCCTCACAAGCGCTTGCTGGTCGCGCTGAAGGACCTGGCGGCGCGCAAGGAATTCCTGGCGCAGATCGAGGACGAGCAGGTCAGCGTGACCGTGGCCAAGAGCGCCGACAAGATCGTCGAGGCGCTCGAGGAGGGCGAGTTCGATGCCGTTGTGCTGGAAGACGGCTTCCCCGGCATCGAGCCGCAGGATTGCCGGCGGCTGCTGTCGGCGCAGTCCGGCATCGGCCCGCTGCAGCTGCTCATCTATCGCGGCGCCGGCAAGGACGCGGGCAAGTACAACTGGCACTCCGACGATTCGCTGGTGGTCCAGGAAGCGCACACCGTACCGAAGCTGTTCGACAGCACGCTCCTGGCGCTGCATCACAACCTGGCCCGGCTGCCGGAGGCCAAGCGCTCCGTCATCAACAACATCCATGAATCGAGCAAGCCGCTGGCCGGCAAGCGCGTGCTGATCGTGGACGACGACATGCGTAACATTTTTGCGCTCGCCACCGTGCTGGAAGAACACGGGATGGACATCGTCTGGGCCGATAATGGCCGCGATGCGATCACCCGCGTGGCAACTGATCCGCAGATCAAGGTCGTCCTGATGGACATCATGATGCCGGAGATGGACGGCATGGCGACCATGAAGGAGATCCGCAAGCTGCCGGCCGGCAAGAACTTGCCGATGGTGGCTGTTACAGCGAAAGCCATGAAGGGCGATCGCGAGAAATGTATCGAAGCAGGCGCATGGGACTATCTCTCGAAACCGGTCAACACGCAGGATCTTCTGGCCGTCCTGCGCGCGTGGTTGCACCAGTGACCGGCGCCGTCGCGCCGGGCATAACGCAGCCCCTGGAACAGGAGAAGGTCAACATCCTGGTGGTCGACGACCTCCCGGAGAAGCACGTCGTTTTCCGCAGCATCCTGGATGAGCTGGGCCAGAACATCATCAGTGCCCGCTCGGGGCAGGAAGCCCTTCGCTACATCCTGGAGCAGGAATTCGCGGTGATCCTGCTGGACGTCAACATGCCGGACATCGACGGCCTGGAGACGGCCGGCCTGATTCGCCAGTACAAGAAGTCCGCGCAGACCCCGATCGTCTTCATCACGGCATACGTGGACGAGCGCCAGGCCAAGCGCGGCTACGCCCTGGGCGCGGTGGACTACATCCCGTCGCCGGTCGTGCCGGAGGTGCTCCGCTCGAAGGTGCGGGTGTTCGTCGAACTGTTCCGCATGAACCGCCAACTGCAGCAACAGGCCGCGGCTCGCGAGGCCCTCGCGCGATCCGAGGCGGCGAGGGCGGCGGCGGAAGAAGCGATCCATCGCGCCGACTACCTCGCCGAGGCGAGCCAGCTGCTGTCGCGATCGCTGAACATCGAGGACACCATACAGGCCATGTTCGACGTGGCCGTGCCGATGCTGGCTGAGCGCGCCATCCTGGCGCTCGTCACCGACGGAACGATCACCCGGATCGAAACGCACCCATCCTTGGGTAACGACGAACGCGAGACGATGCCGGAGAGCCTGCGCGCGGCGCTGACCAAATCCCTCGAGAAGAAGAATTTCGAGCTGTGGCACGAGGGCTCGCAGGCAGCGGCAATCTGCCCGCTACTGGCCGGCGGTCGCGTGCGCGGCGCATTGGTGCTGCGTGCGCCTTTCGAACGGCTTGATTCCTCGCGCGTGGCGCTGGCCAAGGAAGTTGTGAGCCGCGCGTCCATCGCAATGGAGAACGCCCGCCTGTACACGGCCGTGCAGGAGGCCGACCGGCGCAAGAACGAGTTTCTGGCGATGCTCGCGCACGAGCTTCGCAACCCGCTGGCGCCGATTCGCAATGCGGTGCACATCATGCAGGGCGACGACGTTACGCAACCCACCATGAACTGGGCGCGCGACGTTATTGGCCGGCAAGCAGACCACATGGCGCGGCTCATCGACGACCTGCTCGACGTCTCGCGGATCGTCCAGGGAAAGGTCGTGGTCAAGCCCGAGAAGCTGACGCTGGCCTCGCTGGTCGAGCGCTCTGTCGAGGCGAGCTCCCCTCGGGTAGCCGCGCGTGAACAGATGCTGCGGGTGGAGCTGCCCGAGCAGCCGGTCGTGTTGAACGGGGACGCCGTGCGCCTGGCACAGGTGCTGTCCAACCTGATCAACAACGCGTCCAAGTTCTCCGGCCCGAGTACGCACATCACTTTGTCTGCGCGCTACGCCGATGGCGAAGTGAAGATTTCAGTCAAGGACGATGGCGCCGGCATCGATCCGGCGTTCCTGCCTCACATCTTTGACCTGTTCGCGCAGGCGGACCAGTCGCTGGACCGCGCGCAGGGCGGCCTGGGTATCGGGCTCACGCTGGTCAAGCACCTGGTGGAACTGCACGGCGGGCGCGTCGCTGCGTATAGCGAAGGCGTAGGGCGGGGCGCGGAAATAGTGATCACCTTGCCGGCGCAGCTGGCGGGCGCGGCTGAGGCTTCGGACGCATCGCTGCGCGCGCGCAAACCGGCCGGCGGCGCGAAAGCGCCGGCCCGCATCCTCGTGGTGGACGACCTCGCTGCGTCGGCCGAGACCTTGATGACGCTGCTGGAAATGGAAGGCTACCAGGTGCGCACCGCCAGCGAGGGGATGGCCGCGCTCAAGGTCGCCGAGGAGTTCAAGCCCGACGTGGTGCTGCTGGACATCGGGCTGCCGGGCATGAACGGGTTCGAGGTGGCACATCGCCTTCGCACGCAGCCCGAATCGCGGGATGCGCTGCTGATCGCGCTGACGGGCTACGGCGAGGCGGAGAGCCGCTCGCGGTCGGCCCAGGCGGGTTTCGACTTTCACATGGTCAAGCCGGCAGACGTCAACCTGCTGCTGTCCATGCTGGCCAATCCGCAGCAGGCCCGACGGGCCAAGTCGGCCAAGATCGCCTGATCAGCGGCCTGCCGCTGCTACAATCGCGGGCTCGCAGGAGAGGTGGATGAGCGGTTTAAGTCGCACGCCTGGAAAGCGTGTGAGGGTTAATAGCCCTCCGCGGGTTCGAATCCCGCCCTCTCCGCCAGTCAACACTCTTGGGCTCGTCTATTCAAGCTGATGGACGCCCCGGAAAGCCCCGTCAGTCGGGGCTTTTTCGTTCCAGCCCGGGATATCAGCCAGGCCGCCTCAGCAAGCCCCTTGGCCTTGCTTCGCGTTGGGCCAATCGCGCAGCCTGTGGGCTGACATCATGAGGCCGACGCGCTCCCGCGTTGCAACAACGTATGTCTCGCCCCTGCAGTACCAGAACTATGACTGCGATCAGCTGGGGGCCGAGTCCGAGCGCCTGACCTCGCGCGTGCAGCAACTCGGGGCCGCTTGGACGCTAGCCTCATGGCTGAAGAACGCGGCCCGAATAAGGAGCGGCCGCCAATTGTCTAAGACAGTCGGTCTTAGACAGATATATCTGTCTAAGTGTGGCTAATTTGCCAATGTGCATGCCGAATTGCACAGCTACACCTTGACAGTCTACTTACACTGTCCAACACTATGTCTTAGACAGACTAATTGTTGAGGCGCTACTTGTTATCAAGCAAAGAGGTGTTGGAGAAGACCGGGATATCCCGGGCCACTCTCAACAACTACATCGCAAGCGGAATCGTTCCTCGGCCGGAGGTATTGCCACCCGGGCCGCAGGACGGTGGCGCGCCTCGCATTGGTTACTTCCCGCCCGAGATCGTGGAGCGGATAGAGGAGATCCAGCGCCTGAAGCGCGAAGGCTGGAGCCTTACGCGGATTACCGAACACTTCACGGGCGTCGCAGCGCAGGCTCGTCCCGCGGCGGCGCATCAACAGCCGGCGAGCACCGGTCGCAGCCCCGCCCCGGCGCCCGGCCCGGGCGAGATGCCTCGTTTGTCGTTCGGTGAAATCAGCCATCCCGCCTACCTAGTCAACAGCCGTTTCGAGCTGGTATGGATGAATGACGCGGCAGCCTCCGCGGACTGGCCGAACTTCGTTCCCCTGCCGCGAGCGGCCGTCTCGCAAGGCATCTTCCAATTCCTGTTGCAGCCCGGACGCGGTCTTGCCGTTTCAAAGCCATCGCGTGCCGCCATCCTGCGGCTTCACCTTGGGCTGGCCCGGCAACTTGGCGCGGGCCTTGCGGACCTGGCCAGCGGCGTCCCGCCCGGCGAACTTGCCGCCATGGAGCGCCTGTACAACGAGACAGAGCCGTTCGAATTCCCGCTGGTCGTCCGCACGCCGGTCACTCCGGCTGGTGCCGGCCCAGCCGCGCCGCTGCACCTGTACGCGTTGAATTTCAGGGAGGGAATCCTCTTCCTCTACGTTCCCAGCGGGGCCGGTTCAGTGGACATGCCTGGCTTGCTCGCCGAGCCTGCCGCCACAAGCCAACCGCGCCGCGCCCAGCCGCCCGCGCTGACGCAAGTCGCCGTGCTCGTGACCGAGTTGCAGGATGCCGCCGGCCTGTGGGCCTCACTGCCGCCCGAAGAGTACTTCGAGCTGATCAACAACATCTGGCAGACGGTGGAACCAATTTTCAAGCGCCATGGCGGCACGCGAGGCGTGCATCCGGGTGAGGGCATGGTCTGCTACTTCCTGCCGCGCGCGGGCACGAACTACCTGTGGAACGCCCTGTTGGCGGCGCATGAGGTGCGTGAGTCGATGCGGCGCCTGGGCAAGGACTGGGGGCTGCGCAAGGGCTGGAGCACCCCGTTGTGCCTGAACACCGGGATCGACGAGGGCCTGGAATGGCATGGCACCTTGCGCCCTGGCTCGGAAGGCGAGTTCACGGTGCTCGGCGACGCGGTGAACCATGCCGCCGGCGCATCCATCGTGTCCCGTGACGGCGCCATCTGGGCCACCCGCAACCTGGTCAGCAAGCTGCGCGCCCACGAGCGCCGCCGCCTTGATTACGGGGTGCGGCGGGTCACCGCGGACGGCAGTCCCGAACCCGTCCGGTCCATCTACGCGCGGGTAGAAGACCTGGCCGACCTGAGCGCGCCGGGTAACGAGGGCCTGCGGGCAATCGCCGGCCTGGCCATCACCGAAATCTTCGACATCGCCGCTGACGCGGGTGAGGCCGGACCGGCGGGCAGCCGGCCGGTCGTTTGACTTTCAGAAAAGAGGCAGTCATGCGCTGGTTCAAACCGAATCTCAGAAGCAGTCTCCACGCCATCTTCTCGGCGGGCTATCCGGAATCCGCACCGACAGCCGCGATGGAATACAGCATCGAGGACATCCGCCAAGCCATGCTGGGCATGATGACCGACCTGCAGGACGCGAAATTTCCGCAGCTCGTGCGCCGCATCCGCTACGCATCGGACGTGCAGGCCCTGTGGTTCCTGCGTGGCGACCTGATGGCAGTGCTGGCCGGCAGTCACGGCGAAGCCGCCGCCCGCGAGAAGATCGATCTCGTGAGCGGCATGTTCGAAGATTTGCTGCCCGACGGGCTGCGGTCCAGGCCCAGCCCGCTGAGCGCCATCCGGCACGACGACGACCTGCTGATTCCACCAAACCCCAGGAATTCTGGCTTCAGGCCGTCGTCCTAGCGCCCTGGATCATCTTCATGGCCGAGCCGATCAGCGCGGACACCTCGGTCATGTTGCTCGGGACGATGAGGGTTGTGGTCGCGTCGGACGCCACCTTGCTGTAGGCATCGACCGCGCGCTCTGCCACCTTCAGTTGCACCGCCTGCTCGCCGCCAGGCTGGCGAATGGCCGCCGCGATGCGTTCGATGGCCATCGCCGTGGCGTCAGCGACTGCCGTGATGGCGGCCGCCTCGCCCTGGGCCTGGTTGATGGCAGCCTGCTTTTCGCCCTCGGAGCGGGCGATGAAGGCCTCGCGCTCGCCGGTGAGGTCCTTGATTTCGTAGCGCAGCACCTTGACGCCCCAATTCAAGGCGGCCTCGTCGATGGCCTGCACGACGTGGACGTTGATGATGTCGCGTTCCTCGAACGTTTTGTCCAGCTCCATCTTGCCGATCACGCTGCGCAGCGATGTCTGCGCCAGCTGCGTGACGGCCATGATGTAGTTCGACGAGCCGTAGCTCGCGCGCATCGGGTCGGTGACCTGAAAGTACAGGATGCCGTCCACCTGGAGCTGCGTGTTGTCGCGGGTGATGCAGACCTGGCTGGGGACATCCAGCGGGATTTCCTTCAAGCTGTGCTTGTAGGCCACCTTGTCGACGAACGGGATCAGGAAATTCAGGCCGGGGGTGAGCGAAGCGTGGTACTTGCCGAGCCGTTCGACGACCCAGGAGTTCTGCTGGGGGACGACCTTGATGGCCCGCACCACAAAGATGACGGCGATGACGAAGAGGACGAGTGCGATTTCCATGGGTTTTGGTTCCTTTTGTTCCCTGGGTTCAGATTTTTTCGACGACGAGGCGGTTGCCGATGACTTCGCTCACGCGGTAGGCTCCGGCCGTCTGCGGCGCGCCTTCGGCAGGCACGACCGTCCAGTTCGCGCCGCGGTACTTGACGTTGGCGGTGCCGTCGGTGTTCCAAACCTCGATGTGGAGTGTCTCGCCGACATCCATATTCACGTCGCGGTTCGCCGAGGCGGCCGGCCCGCGCGGCAGCCGGCCGCGCTTGAGGTGCCAGGCACCCACCGCTCCGCCACCGACCAGGGCGGCGGTAACCAGCTGGAGCGTGATCGACGCGCCGGTGTGAGCCGCCAGCGCCGCCGCCGCCAGGCCGATAGCCAGCATCAGCAGGTAAAACGTTCCAGTCAGCAGTTCGACGGCCACCGCGACGCCGGTGAGCAGCCACCAGATGGTGGATTCGGGCATAGGGCCTCACTCCTCATACTTTGTATTGATCGCACCACATTTTGGGTCAATTCCGACCACGCGCAAGAAGGGCCCCGGGTTATTTCATACACTTCGCGCCTGTTTTCCATTTTTTCGGCCCGCACGCCCGAGAGGCCCCTGTCATGAAGTTCCGCTTTCCCATCGTCATCATCGACGAAGATTTTCGTTCGGAGAACAGCTCCGGCCTGGGCATCCGCGCGCTGGCACAGGCCATCGAGAGCGAAGGCTTCGAGGTGCTGGGCGTCACCAGTTACGGCGATCTCTCCCAGTTCGCCCAGCAGCAAAGCCGCGCCAGTGCTTTCATCCTGTCGATCGACGACGAGGAGTTCACGCCCGGTCCCGACCTGGACCCGGCCGTGCTGAACCTGCGCAAGTTCATCGAGGAAGTGCGGCGCAAGAATCTCGAAGTGCCGATCTACGTGTACGGCGAAACCAAGACCTCGCGCCACATCCCGAACGACATCCTGCGCGAGCTGCACGGCTTCATCCACATGTTCGAGGACACGCCGGAGTTCATGGCGCGCCACATCGTCCGCGAGGCGAAAAGCTACCTGGAAGGGGTGCAGCCGCCGTTCTTCAAGGCGCTGCTCGATTACGCGGAGGATGGCTCCTATTCCTGGCACTGCCCCGGTCACTCGGGCGGCGTCGCTTTCCTGAAGAGCCCGATCGGCCAGATGTTCCACCAGTTCTTCGGCGAGAACATGTTGCGCGCCGACGTGTGCAACGCGGTGGAGGAACTCGGCCAGCTGCTGGACCACACCGGGCCCGTGGCAGCCAGCGAGCGCAACGCAGCTCGGATCTTCAACGCCGACCATTGCTTCTTCGTCACCAACGGCACCAGCACCAGCAACAAGATGGTGTGGCACCACACCGTGGCGCCGGACGACGTGGTGGTGGTGGACCGCAACTGCCACAAGTCGATCCTGCACGCGATCATCATGACCGGGTCCATTCCCGTCTTCATGAAGCCGACGCGCAATCACTTCGGCATCATCGGCCCGATCCCGCAGAGCGAGTTCGAGCCGGCGGCCATCAAGGCCAAGATCGCGGCAAACCCGCTGCTCAAGGGCGTGGACCCGGAAACGGTGAAGCCTCGCGTGATGACGCTGACGCAGTCCACCTACGACGGCGTTCTGTACAACACACAGACCATCAAGAACATGCTCGATGGCTACGTGGACACGCTGCACTTCGACGAGGCCTGGCTGCCGCACGCGGCCTTCCACCCCTTCTACGGCTCTTACCACGCGATGGGCAAGAACCGGGTGCGACCCAAGGAGTCTCTGACTTTCGCGACTCAGTCCACCCACAAGCTACTGGCCGGCATCAGCCAGGCCAGCCACGTGTTGTGCCAGGACTCGCAGAACCGCAAGCTCGACCGGCACCTGTTCAACGAGGCCTTCCTGATGCACACGTCGACCAGCCCGCAGTACGCGATCATCGCCAGCTGCGACGTGGCCGCTGCCATGATGGAGCCGCCCGGGGGCACGGCACTGGTGGAGGAGTCGATCCTCGAAGCGCTCGATTTTCGCCGCGCCATGCGCAAGGTGGACGAGGAGTACGGCAAGGACTGGTGGTTCAAGGTGTGGGGCCCGGACAGGCTGGTCGACGAGGGCATCGGCCGCGCC
>JAQZBU010000025.1 GCA_029237735.1 Ramlibacter sp.
CTACCACCGCACGCTCAACGGCCTGCAGCCTGCCTGCGTGGAAGTTTGCCCGACGCAGGCGCGCATCTTCGGCGACCAGGAAGATCCGAAGAGCCAGATTTCCCAGTTGCTGAAGACGCAGAAATCCTTCCGCCTGCTCGAAGAAAAAGGCACGAAGCCGAACGTGCACTACATCGGCAAATACAGCGCGCGGGCATGATGGCCGACCTCGAACTTCAACTCGACCCGTCCGTGGCCCGCGAGGACCTGTGCCGCTTTATCGCGGCCTGCTACTACGAGCCCGGGCCGGAGTTCGTGGAAGAGGGCTTGTTCGATTCGATGGTGGAGGCGGCGCGGCGGATCGATCCCGCGTTGGCCGCGCTGGCGGCGCCGATCGGAGGGCACTTCGCGGCGCAGGACCTCGAGGCCCTGCTGGTGGATTACACACGCCTCTTCCTCGGCCCGATCGCGCCGTTGGCGCGGCCGAACGGCAGCTTCTGGCTCGGCGGCGAGACCACGCTGATGCAGGATTCGACGATGGCGGTGCAGGCGCTCTACCAGGAAGGCGGCTTCGATATCGACGCGGCGTTCCACGAGCTGCCGGACCACGTGGCCGTGGAACTGGAATTCCTCTACCTCACCATCTTCCGCCGCAACGAGGCGGAGCGCAACGGGGACATCCGCGCCTTGCGCGAAATGACACGGCTGCAGAGACGCTTCCTCGCGCAGCACCTGGGCGCCTGGATCGTGCCCTTCACGCAGGCCGTGAAGGACGGTGCGCAGACGGCTTTCTACCGCGATGTCGCTGCGTTGACGGAGCGGTTCGTGCAGAGTACGGCTGCCGTCACTGGAGCCTGAGGATTCGTCTTGCGCCGTTCAGGACGAACAGCCCCACGATCGCTCCAATGACGAGATCCGGGTAGTTCGACCCGGTGACCGCCACGAGGAGCCCGGCGACGATCACTCCCGCGTTGGCAATCACATCATTGGCAGAAAAAATGTAGCTGGCCTTCATGTGCGCCCCTGCGTTTCTCTTCCTGGCGACCAGGAGCAGGCAAACGACATTGGCCCCCAGTGCCAGCAAACCCATCCCCATCATGAGGCTGGAAACCGGTTCACTGCCGTAGACGAAGCGCCGAACGGCTTCGCCCAGCACCAGGACGGCAAGGATGAGCTGCAGCCATCCGGCCACATGAGCCGCACGAATCTTCATCGCCGCAGCGCGGCCGACCGCGAAGATCGACAGGCCGTAGACGGCGGCGTCGGCGAACATGTCGAGTGCATCGGCCATGAGCCCCATGGATTGGGCGAGGAAACCGACCACGATCTCGACGACGAACATGGTGGCGTTGATCGACAGGAGGAGCCAGAGCACCCTCGCCTCGGCGGCATCGTCGGCCGGAATGCCCTTTTGCGCGTCATCGTAGTCGACGCTTCGGGATGCCGCGAGTGTCGCGCCAAGGCCCAGCGGCTCCAGTCGTTCCAGCATCTCCTGCGCGGGCACGCGATGCACGACGGTCAACTTGCGGTCGGCAAGGTCAAAGGTGAGGGCCTGAACCCCTTCAACGTCTTGCAGGGCCATCCTGATCATGTTCTCCTCGGACGGGCAGTCCATCCTGGGAACGTTGAACGTGCTTTCGAGCTTTCCCGTATCGCCCATCGTTATCTCCCGCTCGTCACCGCACCAGCGCCACCGCCGCAGAGAACGTGAGGAACGCCGCCGCGGTCGTGAGCAGGATGATGCGCGCAATGCGGCCCGTGTCCGCGCCGAAACGCTCGGCCAGCAGCGCGACGTTGCTCGCGGACGGCAGTGCCGCCACCAGCACCATCACCGTCAACGCAAAGCGATCCAGCGGCAAGCCCATCACGATGGCCAGGCTGCCCGCGGCCCACACCATCAGCGGATGCGCCAGCAGCTTGAACAGCGCCACAGGCACGAAGTCGCGCCGGGGCATTGGATCGTGCTCTTCCAGCGCGGCAATGTACTGCGAGCGCCAGAGCACTGCGCCGATCGTGAACAGCGCCACCGGCGATGCCGCGTCGGCGAGCAGGCTGATAGTCTGCGCCACCGGCTTCACCGGCTCGAACTGCAATGCCGATGCCGCGGCGCCCAGCAGGATCGCCCACGGCATCGGGTTGATCGCCATGCCCTTGAGTGCCTTCATCGCGGCGACCTCGGCGCCGTGGACGTCCGCGCCGTCCAGGCGGGAGAGCGCGATGCACAGCGAGCTGGTGATCACCAGATCGATCAGGATCGTGAGGATGGCGGGCCCGGCGGCCTGCGCGCCGAGCAGCGCGACCAGCAGCGGCACGCCCATGAAGCCCGTGTTGGGGAACGCGGCCACCAGCGCGCCGAAGGACGCGTCGTTCCAGCCGACGCGCGAATTGCGGCTGGCCCACACCACGAAGGCCACCGATGCGAGCGCGCACAGCACCCAGACGGAGGCCGCCGCCGCATCCAGCAGCTGCGCCACCGGCGTGCTGGCGCCGAAGCGGTACAGCATGCAGGGCAGTGCAAAGTACAGCACGAAGGAATTGAGGCCCGGAATCGCATCGAGCGGCAGCATGCGCTGGCGCGCGGCGATATAGCCGGCCAGGACCAGGGCGAAGAACGGGAAGGTGACCAGCAGGATGTCAAGCACGGGGCGTATTGTCCTCGCAACACGCCGGGCCCACGTGTCAGGGACCTGACGCGGGGCGCCGGTATGATTCGCGGCTTCCCCTCCCGTAGTACCCCCCGCACTTTCCCGATGTCCGCAGGCCTGAACCTCGCGCAGCAAGAAGCTGTCAATTACATGCACGGGCCATGCCTCGTGCTCGCCGGCGCGGGTTCGGGCAAGACGCGCGTCATCACGCACAAGATCGGGCGACTGATCCAGGCGGGGCTGGAGGCGAAACGCATCGCGGCGATCACATTCACCAACAAGGCTGCCGCCGAGATGCGCGAGCGCGCCAAGAGCCTGATACGTGACGAGCATCCTGAAGGACGCCGGCGGCACCACCGATGCGGCCACCGCGCGCCAGTGGCAATGGGCGATCAGCCTGTGGAAGAACATGGGCCTCACGGCCGCCGAGGCCGAAGCCCAGGCGAAAGACGACAACGAAAAGATCACCGCGCGGATCATGGCGCGCTATGAAGAGCGCCTGTCGGCCTATCAAAGCGTGGACTTCGACGACCTGATCGGCATGCCCCTCAAGCTGCTGCAGCAGCACGACGCGGTGCGCGACAAGTGGCAGGCACAACTGGGCCACGTGCTGGTCGATGAATACCAGGACACCAACGCCACCCAGTACGAGGTGCTCAAGCTTCTCGTCGGCAGCAAGGGCCGCTTCACGGCGGTGGGCGACGATGACCAGTCTATCTACGGCTGGCGCGGCGCGACGCTGGACAACTTGAAGCGCCTGCCGCTGGATTTCCCGCAGCTGAAGGTGGTGAAGCTGGAGCAGAACTACCGCTCCACCAGCGCGATCCTGCGCGCCGCCAACAACGTCATCGGCCCCAACCCCAAGCTCTTTCCCAAGACGCTGTTCTCCGAACTCGGCGAAGGCGAGCCGGTGCGCGTGGTGGATTGCGACAACGAGGAGCATGAGGCCGAGCGTGTGGTGGCGCGCATCCAGTCCACGCGCGCCAACGGATTGGGGCAAGAGTGGAAAGAGTTCGCGGTGCTCTACCGCGCCAACCACCAGGCCCGGGTGTTCGAGCAGTCGCTGCGCAAAGCGCAGATCCCCTACAAGGTGTCGGGCGGCCAGAGCTTCTTCGACCGCGCCGAGATCAAGGACCTGTGTGCGTGGTTTCGCCTGTGGATCAACAACGACGACGACCCCGCATTCCTGCGCGCCATCACCACGCCCAAGCGCGGCATCGGCCACACCACGTTGCAGAACCTGGGCACGTTCGCGAGCAAGTACCGGCAGAGTCTGTTCGCGTCGCTGTTCTCGTCGTCGCTGGGTTCCGTGCTGCCGGGCAAGGCTGTGGGCAGCCTGCACGAGTTCGGCCGCTACGTGAACGACCTGGAGTTCCGCGCCCGCCACACCCATGGCGCGCAGGACGCGCGCGCGTTCATGCTGGAGTGGCTGAAGGACATCGACTACGAGAAACATCTGTACGACGGCGAGGAGAGCGAGAAGGTCGCCGCCGCGCGTTGGACCAACGTGCTGGAATTCTGCGACTGGATGTCGGCGCGCGCCGGCGGTACCGTCGACGACACCGCTGGCGTCACTCTGGAATCGGAAAAGAAGAGTCTGCTCGAGGTGGCGCAGACCATCGCCCTGCTGTCCACCATCAGCGAGCGCGAGCAGGACCAGAACGTGGTGACGCTCTCCACGCTGCACGCCGCCAAGGGCCTGGAGTGGCCGCACGTCATGCTGGTGGGCGTGACCGAGGGACTGCTGCCTTTCAAGCTGGGCGATGACGACAACCCCACCGGCCGCGCGGACGGGCCGATGTCCGAGGGCCTCCTGCAGCGGCTGCAGGAAGAGCGGCGGCTGATGTACGTGGGCATCACGCGCGCGCAACGCTCGCTCGCCGTGAGCTGGACGAAGAAGCGCAAGAAGGGCCGCGAGATGATCGCCGCGCAGCCCAGCCGATTCATCGCGGAGATGGCGCTTGCGCAGGCGACGGTGAAGGAAGACCCGCGCGAGAAGCTCAAGGCGCTTCGGGCCGAGTTCGCGAAGAAGGCTCTCGACACCGCGGCTTCCGCCGCCGCTCAGGGGATCGGATAGGGCCGATCGTCCGGCGTTTCGAGCGCGATCGAGCGGTAATGCGCCTGCCATTCCCCGGCGGGGTAGCTGGCCGGGTCGCGCGCGGCCAGGTAATCCACCAGCGCGAAGTGATTGACCTTGTGCGGCACTGGCATCGTGTCGAGCCGCGCCTCGCCGCGAATGTGCGACATGATCGTGCGGAACATCAGCGAGTAGGCCCAGGGCGCCGAACCGATGCCGTCAAGGCCGACGCCGGGGAAGTACAGGTTGTCCGCGTCCAGGCTGCGGACCAGGCCGCCGCATCGGGCGGCCAGCGCACGCGAGTCTCGAATCGCCGCGATCGCCGGCGACTCGAAGTACGACAGGTCGACCGCATAGCCTGTGCCCCACAGCAGCAGGTCGGCATCGACCTGCTCGCCGCCGCTCACGGTGACCGTTCGCCCAGCCACGCTCTCGACGCTGCCCCGCAGGCGCCTAATCGAACCGAAGTTCGCCAGCATGCGATGGCGGCCGGGGATCAGCTGGTCGTGCAGCACGTCGAACGGCGCCGCCGGAACGATCTCCTGCAGCCCGAACTTGGCGTAGCGCGGGAGCATCTCGGCGCGGATCGCGTCGTTCTGCTGCGCGGCCGTCATGCCGCTCGCCTGCAGCCGCGCGAAACCCCGCACGCTGCCCGCGACGTGCTTGGGCTTGCCAGTGGGCGTGAACCAGCGCAGGCCGCGATAGACCCAGGTGATTGTATGCGCGCCGTGGGCCAGGCACAGATCGAGCAGGTCGTAGGCCGAGGCGCCGCCGCCGACAACGACCACGTCGCGGCCGGCCACTTCGGCCGGATCGCGCAAAGCGCTCGAATGCAATTCGCGCACCGTGCTGGCCTCGCGTATCACGGGCGGTATGAGCGGAACGTTGTGGGCGCCTGTCGCGGCAATCAGGTGTCTCGCGCGAACCGTGCCCTGCGGCGTCTCGAACGCCCAGCCGCCCTGCTCCTGCCGCACGCGGGACACGGGCGAATTCAGCCGGATGCCGTCGGCCAGCCCGAAGCGCTCAACCCAGGCTTCGATATTGGCCAGGATCTGCGGCTGGAATGTGCCCGCCAGCGGCAAGTCGCCCAGCTGCCAGTCGGACGCGCTGATCTGGATATCCTGCCAGGCCGGCAGTTCGCGCCACAGCCCGCCCACTCCCGCCCGCTTCTCGAACACCAACGCCCGCAGGCCGGCCCGGCGCGCGTAATGCAGGGCGATCACACCGGCGAGGCCGCCGCCGATGATGGCCACGTCCAGCGGCAGTTCATCATGTCCCATGGCTGTCTCCCGGAGTGGATCAGCCACTATAGTCCTGCCACCATGATTTGTCGCTCGTTCCTGCCCGCGCTTACCGCGGGCGCCCTGTTGGCGGGCTCTGCCGCCCTCGCCGCTTCGCCGTGCCCGGCTGCAAACCAGGTCTCGCAGGGACACCTGCTCGGCCTGTGGCGCGCCGAGTTCGAGGGTCTCCCTCGCGGCGCCACAGTGCTGATGGAAAAGCATCCCGAGGATGAAGGCCGCGTCAGCGGCATGATCAACCGCGACGGCGAACGATCGCTGCTCGCGGGCGAGCTGGACGATGGCGAATTCATGATGGAGGAGTCGGCCGACGGCACGCACATCAGCGGCGTGTGGACCGGGGAAGTAGCCGAAGGATCGTGCGGCCGCGAGATTCGCGGCACCTGGCAGGAAGAAAAGGATCCGCCGCGGCCCTATCCCTTCGTGTTGAGGAAGCAGTAGCCTGCGCGGGTCACGGCATCCCCAGCTGGCGCAGGCTTTCGATCACGCGGTCGCGGCCCTCGAGGTAGCGCGCATCGCGGCCACGAAGGAACTTGCCGATGTCCTGGGCCTTGTAAGACGGATGACGCCGCAGGTAGTCGGCGGCCACGGCGCGTGCTTCGACCATTTCTCCGCTGCGCGCCAGCGCGGCCGCCAGCAGAACGGGCGGCGACGGCAGCGCAGGGTTGACCTGGTGGGCCAGGCGCGCTGCCGTCGCCGCCTGCGGGTACTCCGCCTTCATGAAATGACAGGTGCCGATGACGAAATGCGAAATGCCCACTCCGCTGTCGCGCGGCCCGAGCCGGATGGCGCGCCGCGCGGAGTCGATGCACTCGTCGAACTGGCCCAGTGCCGCCTGTGCCAGCGCCCGCAGGTTGTAGGGCGCCGGGTGGCTGGGAAATCGCTCGGTGGCCGTCTCGCTCGCCATCAACTGCGCCTCCCAGTCGCCCTTGAGGAACGCCACGAACAACCTGGCGCTGTGCGTGAAGTAATGGTCTTGGTCGAGTTCGTTCAGTCGCCTGGCCGCGTCCTCCAGTCGCGACACGGCCCGATCCCGCGGGATCCATAAGAGCCCGCCTGCCACGCCATTGATCGTCTGGATGCCGCCCCAGGCGCGTACCGAGTGCGGGTCCAGCCGCAGCGCGGCGTCGAACCGCTCGCCCGCCAGCTTCAGGTTTTCAGGCGTGACACCCCGGAAGTAGATGCTGAACCCTTCCATCGCAAGGTCGTCGGCACGCGCCTGCTCGGGCGCGAGGCGGGCGCTGCGCTCGCCGGTCGAGCGGTACATCTGCACGCTGAGGCTGCGCGCCACGCGCCGTGCAATGTCTACCAGGGACGGACCCAGTTCGGCGCGGTCCATCTCGAAACGTTCGGTCCAGTGCTGCGTGCCAGTTTCGCCGTCGACCATGGTGAGGCGCAGTCCCACCCGCTCGCCTTCGCGCCGCACGGAGCCGTGCACGACGTAACGCACCTGGAGTTCCCGGGCCACCGCGCGCGGATCGAGGGGCTTGCCCTTGAAGGTGGCGGCCGTCTCGCGGGAAGTGACGGACGTGCCTGATAACTGACCCAGCTCCGCGGTCAGGTCGCCATGCAGCGCATCGGCGAACCAGCTGCTGTCCGCGTCGCTGCCCTCCGCCGCCAGGGGCAGCACGGCGATGGAAAGGGAAGGCAGGTTGGAGACCTCGACTCGCCCGAACGGCCAGTAGAGTGCCGCCCACAGCGCCGCGGCGAGCAGCATCGCTGAAAGCGCACTGCCAGCCGCCAATTTCGGATGGCGCGTCCACGGGCGGGGTTGTGTGTGCCCGGACGCGGATGGCGCCGCCATTTCAGCGGCCAGCATATAGCCGCGCCGCGCGACGTTTCGCACTAGCCGATGGTCAGTGTCGCCAAGGACCTTCCGGATGTCGGCGATGGCCTGCGTGAGCGAGCCTTCGCCCACGACGACGCCGGGCCAGACCGCGCGCATGAGCTCGTCTTTGGTGACCACGGTCCCGCAACGGCTGCCGAGCAGGAGCAGAACCTCGAGCGCCTGCTTGCGCAGGCCGGCGAGCCGGCCGTCCGGCGTCAGCAGCTCGCCGGCCGAAAGATCAAGAACGAAACCGGAGAGCACGATGCGGCCCGGCGCAGGGAGGTCCGATATCCGGTCGTTCATGCCTGCCCTCCTTGGCCTTGCCGCTTGATGGTGACCGAGTGCCCCTACATGGTTTCAGAAAGAATTTTCCAGCTTTCGCCCTGGCGGATCCAGTACTGGCGCTTCAAGGAGCCGCGGCGTTCGCCCTTGACGACCTCACCGAAGCTCACCACCATGGTGTCGGCGCCTTCCAGCCACTGCACATGGGAAACGTTCTTCAGCTGGATGTCCCGGCCGCGCGCGCGCGCGAAATCCTGCCCCACCGATTGCCGCCAGTCTGCGACGCTCTTGTTGCCCGCCGTGAAATCCTTTGCATAGAACGCCAGCAACTGGCTCATATCGCCCTGTGCCTTGGTGCGCCTCCAGCGTTCCAGGACTTCTGCGAAATCGCGCTTGCGAGGTGAGAGGCTGTCGGGCGTTACCCATTGCAGGGAAGACGCGATCACGACAGGTGTGCCGCGTATCTCCACAATCTTCAAAAGCTGCTGCAAGTCAGGATTGGAGAGCACAACGCAGCCATCCGTCGTCTTGGGTAGGCGCGCGAACTGCGCAGGCGGTGTTCCGTGCAACCAGATTCCGCTGCCGGTCTTGCCACGGTGAACATCGTAGGGATTGGGATAGTTGATGACCAATCCACCACTGCCATAAAAACTCTTGAGAGACTTTGCGTTCAGGTTCGACGTGACGTGGTATACGCCCAAGGGCGTGCGCCGATCGCCTTCCACGATTTTGCCAACGCCATACTTGCCGATGGATGCATAGTAATCGGCCACGAGCTTCAGCCCCGAGCCGGTGTTCGCGAAAACGTAGAGGCGCGCCCTGGATGTGTCGACGGCAATCGCATGGCGCGTGCTTGGCGGCAATTGCACAAACTGGGAAGGCACGGTGCCAGGTTGCGGAGGGTGTAGTGCCGCTCGCATGCGCAAGCGGGCCTCCTCGCGCAAGGCCGCGACAGTCTCCGCCGACGCGTCCCCAAAACTGGCTGGCACGTCGCCGAATGTCCCCACAGGACCGGCACTGATCGCGAGGAGATCTCCGTAGGCCAGCTGGGCCAGTTGGAAATTGGGATGACGCGCGACCAGTTTCTCGGCTTTGTACAGGGCCTCCGCCGTGCGTGATTGGCCGATCAGTCTGTAAATTTGAACCAGCTGTGCTTCAGCGTCATGACTCGCGGCGACCGTAGCGGGTTTCTTGCGGACAGGCTTCTTGGCGGCTGCAGGGCTACCCAATGACAGCAGCAATGCACCGCTCACGCACCACAGGAAGAACAGTCTTGGTCTCATTCATCACCCGCTAGACACAGCCGCCATCGCCCACTGGGTGCTCAGAGGTCGGTTGTTTCCCGGACGATGAGCCAGCGATTTCCGGATTTGATCAGATCGAGCACTTTTTGGCTGGATACGTTCAATTTATCGGCGCTGTAGGCCTGCTTGAACTTCGCGACCGCCTTGGAGCCGTCGACCGCGACGTGGAGGCCACTCAGCTTGACGCTGATACGGGCCTTCCCGAGGATTCGGGCCCGACGCTCCTCCTCCCAAGCCTTGCGCGACTTATTGCCCGAGGGGGCGAAATCCTTGCCATAGGCATCGAGGTAGGCCTGAATATTCTTGGCGGACCAGGCTGTTGCCCAGTCGTTGACAGCGGCCTCCACCTCCTGGGAAGAGGCGGTACCTGCAACAGCGACTGGCACGCCAGCCCCGCGCGAAATCGCCGCGGGCTCCAGCGCGGGAGCGGGCGGAGCAGCCGATGCGGGCGGAGCGGCCGGAGTGCGCGGCAGCGTGGCCGCGCGTGCAGGTGCTGGAGCGGCCACCGGCGTTGCGGCCGCCATTTGGGTTGCGGATTTCCCGGCCGTCGGCGCAAAGAGCTCCTTGATCAACGCCAATTTAGGTTGCACGTCGGTCTGGCTCGCGTCCAGCTGCAGGGCCTTGCTGTAGGCCTGGCTTGCGAGGCGGGCATAGACGTCGCCGAGATTCGCATGCGCGGTCGCGTAGCTGGGGTTGGTCCGGATGGCAGCCTCCAGCACACCTCGTGCCTTCTCGTGTTGGCCCTGGGCCGCGTAGAGCACCGCCAGGTTGTTGTAGGGCTCGGGAAGATCCGGAAAGTCCTCAATGAGCTTGACGAACACCGCAATGGCGTCGCTGTTGCGGCCCGATTCGGCAAGGATGACACCGCGCAGAAAGCGCATTTGAAGATCGCGCGGCTTCGCCGCCAAGAATTGATCGGCCGCGGACATGGCCTCGGCGAGCTTGCCGCTGCGCAGCAACTGGCTAACTGTTGCTTGATCTGTCGCCAACGCGGAGGTCGCCATGACAAAGGTCGTGGCGACAACGAGCATGCGCGGGCGGAACCACGAAGAAACGCCTACGCCTGAAATTGAACGCGCTTGCGACATTAGAACTCTCGTATCAATCGGTCAGGGATTGTAGTTCGGGCCTCAAGCGGAAGCCACCTGCCTAGACCTTCAGGTCGCTTCATCGCCTGCCCGACTATGACGTGCCTCGCTTTGATAGCGTTGTTTGAGCATACTCAAACTCACTAACCACCCCTCGCGCCAGAATAGTCGACAAATGGACGCAAAGCTCACGTCCTGACTGCGATCAACTTCTGCAAAAAGTGGAGAGCCTGATTGCTGATTCGCATATTTCTGATCAGTAGCAATCGCCTCTTGCTGGAAGGTCTTGTCGCGGTGATCGCATCACGGCCAGAACGCTTCGCACTGGTCGGGTCGGCGGCGTCGCCAGAGGAAGCCGGATCGACGCTGGTCACTGCGGCAGCGCAGGTTATCCTGCTCGATGTTGACGACGGCCGGGGTCATCTCCCTGTCCTGATTGAAGAAATAAAGGCCCAATGCGGCGCCAGGATTCTGCTTCTGACAGGTCAGGACGATGGCAGTTTGCCAGGAAGGGCTGCGGCCCTGGGCGCCCGCGGCGTGATTGATCGCCGCACCACACCCAAATTGTTGTTGCGGGCGCTGGAGAAGGTTCATGAGGGGCAACTCTGGCTCAATCGCGCCACCACGGAGCGCCTGGTCACCGGAAAGGTCTATCCGGGTGCCGATGCCGATGACCCACTCAGTGCCCCGCTGGCCTTGCTCACCGACAGGGAGCGAAAAATCCTCGCCGCCGTCGTGCACCACGGCGGCGAGTCAGGCAAGGCCATTGCCTTGAAACTCCACATCGGCGAAAGCACCTTGCGGAACCACCTGACCTCGATCTACCAAAAGTTTGACGTCCCCAATCGCAATGGCCTACTCGCCTATGCGGTGGAGGCCGGACTGATCGAACAACTGGTTTAGGCGACAGGCTCCCCAGACCAGGCAGTCGTCGCATCCTGGCTCTCAATCTAGAGAAACCGCCAAAAGGTCAGAGAAAGCTATGGCCAAGACCAGTAGCTTTCTGGCCTGTTGCAAGCATTGACGCGTCCTAAATTTAAACGGGTCGCAGCATCAGCGCAATGACCGACCTGCTCCGCAGGGGCAACGGCATGTCAATTGACACAGCGCTGAGCGAACTGCCACGGGCCCCAACTTTGAAGGAAGAAAAATGGAATACTCAACAAAAAACACGTTCTTGCTGCGAGATCTCGATGGCGATGCCACCTACCTCACGGGCAAGGGGAAAACGGCTTCGATTGTTTCCGAAACAATCTACCCGACGGTAGTGAGTGGGGGTGAAGACTCGTACTCGTACTGGGACATCCATGCCGGCGCCGCTGACGACCTGATTGACGCAAGGGGAAGCACCAACTACGCCTATCTATATGGGGATATCGGCAACGACACCATCTATGGCAGCACAGGCTACTTCAACCACATCGAAGGCGGTGACGGCAACGACCTGATTGACGCGCGCCTGGTTGGCAGCATGAACCAGTACCCTTCGGGCCGCGCCGAACTGCTCGGCGGAGCAGGCGCCGACACCCTCTATGGCGGTTGGGGCGAAGACTTCGTTGACGGCGGGGCGGGCCGGGACATCATCGACGCGGGCGCCGGCAGCGACTGGGTCGTCTACGACGCCACCGATCTCCGGGTGGAGGGCGACGGCGGACGCGACACGATCGATGCGTCCTCGGCCGCGGCGACCAATGTGCGAAGCGGCAAAGGCGTCACGATCGACCTGAGTTCCAACCGGGATATCTTTTTCAATTTCGAAGACGTCATTGGCAGCAATTTCAACGACACGCTGACGGGGGACAATGCCGACAACCGCTTCGACGGGGGCGCTGGCAATGACACCATCAAGGCGGGTGGCGGCAATGATTTTGTGGTGTACGACCCCAACGACACATCGGTCGATGGTGGTTTTGACTGGGACGTGATCAGTGGCGAGGATTCCCCAGTCGGGATGAATCTCGACCTCACCACGACCCACCGCAACTTCGAAACTGTCGACGGCAGCCGCTTCGATGACGTCATCAAAGGAGACAGCAATAACCAAACCATCTACGGCAACGACGGCGACGATGTCATTGATGGTGGCGTCGGCTACGACTACATCAATCCCGGCTATGGAAACGACACCTGGATTTACGACGCCGCCGACGAAGTGTATGAATATTTCGATGATTACGACGGTGCAGGACCCTACGGCGGCGGCATCGACACGATCGACGCATCGACAGCCGCCGACCCGGTGGTGATCGACTTGTCTTATTACCAGTACCGCGGCTTTGATAACCTCATCGGCAGCGCGGAGGGCGATGCACTCACGGGCAGTAGCTGGGACAACGTCATCGAAGGCGGCGCCGGGGCAGACATCATCAATGGCGGTGGGTCAATCAACTTGGGCGATACAGCCAGCTACGCGGGCAGTCCCGCTGCCGTGACGGTGAATTTGGGTACGGGCACAGGCAGCGGTGGCGATGCCGAGGGCGACCAGTTGTCGAATATCAATGTCGTGCTTGGATCGCAGTTTGGCGACGTCTTGACGGGCGATGCGCTCACCAACTTCCTGGAAGGCGGCGCGGGCGCCGACCAGCTCGACGGAGGTGGCGCGGTTGAAGGAGTCCCGGACTTTGCCAGTTATGCGGGAAGCACCGCAGGTCTCACGGTCAGCCTGGCCGACCCGAGCCTCAATACGGGCGATGCCGCAGGCGATAGCTACACTAACATTGCGGGCTTGCTCGGAACGTCCTTCGATGACGTCCTCATCGGCGACGCCCAGGACAACTTCATCCTTGATGGCACGTTGTTATACGCTCCGTATATGGTCTTCGGCCAGGGCGATGACTGGATCGACGGCGGCGCGGGTGTTGACCGGATCATGACCGGAGCGGGCAATGACACCGTCGTGTACGACGCGGACGATGGTTCGATTTATGACGAGGGCGGCCGGGATCCAGTCGGCAACTACGTCAACACGTTTGACACGGTTGACGCATCGTCGGCGACTTCTGGTGTCACCATCAGCCTGGAGGCGAACTACAACGGCTTCGACAGGATCATCGGTAGTTCGTTTGCGGACAGCCTGACCGGCAGCAGCGCTGACGATGTTTTCGAAGGCGGGCCGGACGCTGACAGCCTGAACGGCGGCTGGGGCGGATCGGATACGGCAAGCTACATTGGAAGTGCCGAGGCGGTGATGGTTAGCCTTGCCAGCATTGATGACCCTGACGGCCTCGGGGCTGGCGGCGATGCGACGGGCGACAGCTTCACGTCCATTGAAAACCTGATCGGCTCAAACTTCGACGACGGCCTTTATGGCAACGCCGATGACAACGTGCTCGAAGGCGGGGCTGGCGCGGACTTTCTCGTCGGCAACGAGGGCCTCGATACCGCAAGCTACATTGGCAGCGCCGCGGCAGTCACGGTCAACCTGGGTACGGGCACGGGCAGTGGCGGCGATGCAACGGACGACACTTTGATGTTGATCGAAAACCTGATCGGCTCCAACTTCGACGACGCGCTCACCGGCGACGCTGGCAACAACCGCATCGAAGGTGCGGGAGACGCCGACGACATGTTCGGTGGCGCAGGGCGGGACGCCTTCGCCTACAAGTCGTTCTCCGATTCGGTCGAGCTCCAGATGGACAATATCCACGACTTTGCGTGGGGCTCGAGCGGTGACGTCATCGACTTCACCGCGCTGCAGACGAACTGGTACGTCGATTTGGCGTACTACACGACCGCGTTTTCCAGCTTCACCGAAATCAAGGCGGAAGCTGAAAATGTACTCAGCAGTTGGAGAGAGATCTTTGTCGCCACCGATGGGACCGACACCTATGTGTTCATGAACACATCGGGTGACTACAACTACGATGCAGGCAATGACTTGCTCATCAAGTTGATGGGTGTGAATGACCTGACCACGCTCAGCGCCGATAATTTCTACAACGGTGGCTATGTGTTTACTGAAAATCTAGGCTGATCACGCTAGCCGCTTGGCTGCAGAAGCCCTGCCTCCTGAACCAGGCAGGGCCTCTTGCGCCGCGGACGCGCCTGACCCATGAACATCAGTGACATGCTCGAAAGCCAGGCTGCGGCGCTCGGCCCGGCGTCGGCCATCATTCTGCAAAATCGCAAGCTGACATTCGAGGAGTTGAACGCCCGGGTCTGGCAGCTTGCCGGTCAGCTGCGCCGCTGCGGCGTGGGCCGCGGGGATGTGCTTGCGCACACCTTCGATAGCGAGTTGGACCTGTTCTGTTGCATGATGGCCAGCGCCAGAATCGGCGCCACGGTGTTCAGCCTGCCGTTGAACACGCCGCTCCTGAAACGCCAGCAGCTGCTGCAACAGGTTCGGGCGCGACATCTGGCAACCGATATGGGCGGCCTGCAATACAGCGGAATCTCGAGGATTCTCATTGGATCGGAGGGTGAGCGGTTGAACCCCACGGTGCCAGAGCCCGGGTTGAAAGACGAGGACCCGCCGGCGCCGTGGATTATCGTGAGCGGGTCGGGCTCGACCGGCCGCGCCAAGCTCCTGCCGATCACGCACCGTCAGCAATGGGCGCGCATGAAAGCCGGCCAAGGCTTGTTCCCTTATGCGGCAAGGGATGTATTTGCATCGCTCATCCCGCTGGACTTCTACACAACCAAGATGCGCTTCCTGGAAGCGCTCACCAAGGGCACACCCTTTGTCCTGCACGACAAGAATTGCCGAGGCGTTGCGGACCTGGTCGACAGATTTAAGGTGACGGCGCTCTATGGCACGGTGATGCATGCCGAACAGTTGCTGCAGTCGCTGCCCGCGAGCACCCAAGCCGCCATGGAGTCACTAACCGCCCTGATGCTGATTGGCTCGACCGTTTCGGCCAACTTGCGCCACCGCATCCGTGAGAGGCTGTGCTCGCGGTTGTGCGTGCTCTACGGCACCAACGAGAGCGGCACCTTGTGCGCAACCGAATGGCAGGACGTCTACCAGGTGCCTGGAACGGTAGGGCGGCCGCAGAGCGGCTTCCGGCTGGAAGTTGTCGATGATGATGACGCGCCGGTGCCTGCCGGGCAGCCTGGCCAGGTTCGAATCCAGAGTCCGACGATGATCGATGGCTACCTCGACGATGAACTTGCCACGGCCAGGGCGTTCAAAAATGGCTGGTTCTACCCCGGCGACCTGGGCAGACTCACCCCGGACGGCCAGTTGATTCACCTCGGTCGCAGCGACGACATGATGATCGTCAACGGCATCAACATCTACCCGGCGGAGATTGAACAGGTGCTGACGGCGCACCCCGCCGTACGGGAGGCGGCGGCCATGCCGCTGAAGCACGCGGTGCACCAGGATGTACCGGTCTGCGCCGTGAGCCTGGTCGAGGGCGCGCGCGTTGATGCGCAGGCGCTGCTGTCGTTCGCGCGCGAGCGCCTGGGCGGGCACGCCCTGCACCAGGTGGTGATGCTTGACCGCATCCCGCGCAACGACCGGGGCAAGCCCGATCGCGAGGAATTGAAGGCGACGATTGCCCTGCGGCTCGGCCGGTTGGCGAATGCCGGCAGACCCGAGGTGGCGGCATCAGGCGTGCCGAAAGCGTCGCCAGCCAAGCAAATGCAAAGGCCTTTCAGGATTGCGTTTGACGTTCCGGAGCAGGCGCACCTGGCACGGCTCGATGCATGGCTTGCCGAGGCCCTGCAAATCGACCTGGCCGCAGCGAAAGAGTTGGCTCTTTTGTCCGAGCCGGTCGGGGCCGATTCAGGCAGGGCATGGACCTGGCTGTCGCGCTGCCTGCTGCTCGCGAGGGCGCTGTTGCAGGCTGCCCGAATCCCCGTCTTTGACCCGCCCGAAATCAGGTCAATCGAGCCCATGGGCGGCGGAAGCACGAGCTGGCAAGGCCAGGTGACGCTGGCCCGGATCGATCATCTGTCGCGCGCTGCTTACGAGACGGCGATCAATGCCGCCTTCAGGCTCGGGGCATGGGCGAACGAACATGAATTGAGCCACGAAAACCTGAAGGTCTTCTTCACCCTCATCGAAGACCCGATCGTCGCGCCGCTATCGCGCATGCTGTTGACGGGCAAGTCCACCATGCCAGTGCTTCAGGCGGCGCATGCCAAAGGTGTGCCGTTTCGGCATCTTGGCCTTGGCGTATTCCAGCTGGGCTGGGGTGCGCGGGCCCGGTGCGTCGACCGGAGCACCACGGTGCTTGACTCGGCGATGGGCGCCAAGTTGTCTCAGGACAAGGTGGCCACCGGGGGCTTGCTGCGGTCGGCAGGCCTGCCCGCCGCAGTGCACGCCGTGGCGGCAACTTATAACGACGCCCGCCGTGCTGCCCGGCGCATCGGCTGGCCAGTGGTCGTCAAGCCGATAGACCGCGACCGCGGCGAAGGCGTCGCCGTTGACGTGGCCGACGACCAGGTTCTGCGGGCGGCCTTCGATGAGGCCGTGCGCCATTCCAAGGCCAAGCAGGCCATCATTGAACAGCAGGTGGAAGGTGTTTGCCACCGCCTGTTCGTGAGGGATGGCCAACTGCTCTATGCGGTCAAGCGCATGCCGATGTCGGTGACCGGCAATGGAAGGCAGACCGTTGCCGAACTGGTGGCCCGGGAATTCGAAACGCAGCAGCGCCTGCCGCCATGGACCCGTTCGGCCATCAGGCCGCTGGACGCGATGGCGCTGGCCGCCATGGCCGCAGCAGGATTCACGGCGTCTTCCATACCAGTCGATGGCACGAGGGTGCCTTTGCGCAGGATCGAATCGACCGAGTGGGGGGGCGTGGATGAGGAGGTGACACAGCGCATCCATCCCGAGAACCTCAGGGTAGCGCTGGCCGCATCGGCCCTGTTCGGACTGAATGTTGCCGGAATCGACATCATCAGCCAGGACATCAGCCAACCCTGGCATGAGAATGGGGCGATCATCAACGAGGTGAACTTCGCACCCCTGCTAGGCGGGGCCGAGATATCGCGGCAGCACGTACCGGCTTTTCTGGACAGCTTGATTCAAGGCGACGGACGGATTCCAGTCGAGGTGTTTGTGGGCGGCGGGGACGCTTTTCGCGCCGCTACGGCGCGTTGGCAGTCGCTACGGTCCGGGGGGGTCCGTGCGGTGCTGACGAATGGCAAAGAAACATTTTCGGCATCCGGTGAGTCATGGCCCATGCCGTTCGGGAGCGTGTACCAGGTCACGCGTGCATTGACGCTCTCGCCGCTGGTCGCCGCCTTGGTGGTGGTGATATCCGCCGATGATTTCCTGCGCCTGGGCCTGCCACTTGAAACAGTGGATGCCGTTACAAAGGTGGATGACGCTGCAACTGCCCAGGCCGCCTGAGGCGGTCACACCGTCATCTCGTATTCCACCGTGATCGGCGCGTGGTCGGAGAACTTCTCCTGTTTATAGATCGCCTCGGTACGCGCCAGCCGGGCGACTCCGGGAGTAGCCAGGTGGTAGTCCAGGCGCCAGCCCACGTTGTTCAGGTACGCTTGGCCGCGGTTGCTCCACCACGTGTAACACTCTTCGTCGGTATCTGGCTTCAGGTGGCGATATACGTCGACCAGGCCCGTTTCGTCCAACAACTTTGTCATCCACGCCCGCTCCTCGGGCAGGAAACCGCTGTTCTTGCGGTTGCTGCGCCAGTTCTTCAGGTCCTGCTCTTTGTGCGCGATGTTGACGTCGCCGCAAAGAATGAAATCCCGATCGCTCTTCAACCGTGCCAGGTGCGGATCGAGCTCCGCGAGGAACCGGAACTTCGCCTGTTGACGCTCTTCCCCCGATGATCCGCTGGGGAAGTAACAACTGATTACGGAAAATTTTCGCCCGGGTCTATCGAAGCGCAATTCCACGTAGCGACCCTCCGCGTCGAACTCGCGCGAGCCGTAGCCGACCAAGACATCGCTGGGCGCATGCTTGCTGTACGCGGCGACGCCTGAGTACCCCTTTTTCTCCGCGAAGTGGAAGTAGCCCTTCAGGCCCGCCATCTCCTCGAAGCGGCCTTCCACGTCCGCCGCCTGTGCCTTTACCTCTTGCAGGCAAATACAATCAGGCTTGGTTTTTGCAAGCCATGATTCCACGCCCTTGGTTGCGGCCGAACGGATGCCGTTCAAGTTGAGGCTGGTGAGGCGGAACAAGGATTTCCCCATGACGGTCAAAGAAGCGGGCCAAGATAGTCTGGCCCAGGATTTCGTGCAGTTCTCCGTGGATTCCGGCGTGCTGCGCTTTGGCCAGTTCAAGACCAAGGCGGGACGCCTGTCGCCGTACTTCTTCAACGCCGGCCTGTTCGACGACGGCGCCAAGCTCGGGCGGCTGGCGCAATTTTATGCACAACGCATCCTTGCTTCGGGCATCCAGTTCGACATGATTTTCGGGCCCGCCTACAAGGGCATTCCCCTGGCCGCCGCCGTGGCGATCGAACTCGCGCGCCTGGGCCGCAACGTGCCTTACGCGTACAACCGCAAGGAAGCCAAGGACCACGGCGAAGGCGGCACGCTGGTGGGCGCGCCGGTTCGGGGCAAGGTGCTGATCGTGGACGACGTGATGTCCGCGGGGACGGCGGCGCGTGAATCGATCGCGATCATCCAGGCCGCGGGCGCCACGCCGCACGCGGTGGCGATCGCACTCGACCGGCAGGAGAAGGCCACGGAACATGGGCGCGATGTCGATCACAGCGCCGTGCAGTACGTGCGTGACCAACTCGGGCTCAAGGTATGCGCAATTGCGCGTCTGGCCGATCTACTCCAGTATCTCGAAAAGCACAGTGGCGACAGCCTGGGTGAGCACCATGAAAAAGTGCTCGAGTATCGTCGGCGCTACGGCGTCGAATAAGGAGGCAACGTGCCGGCATCCTTGGTGCGCAATTTCGCTGCAGGGTTCCTGTGCAGCGGCGTGTTGGCAACAGCTTCGTCGCAGGGAATCTATACGTGCGTCGATGCGAAGGGGCGCAATCTGACCGCCGACAGGCCGATCGCCGAATGCCTGGATCGTGAGCAAAGAGAGCTCACCCCCGGCGGAGCCGTCAAACGCAGAATCGGCCCCGTCCTCACCGCCGCGGAACTTGCCGCCGAGGAAGAGAAAGTGCGAAGGGCCGCCGAGGAACGCAATCGCCTGGCCGAGGAAAAAAAGCGTGAGCGCGCGTTGCTGACGCGCTACCCGAACAAGCCCACCCACGACAAGGAGCGGCTCACTGCGCTGATGACCGCGGACGACGCCATCGACGCAGCAAGAAAGAGCACCAGTGAACTCGCCGCGCAGCGAAAGAAGCTGAACGTCGAGTTGGAGTTCTACAACGGCGACCTGACCAAGGTGCCGGCGCAACTAAAGCGCGAGATCGAGGAAAACCAGCACCACGCGCAAGCGCAGGAGCGCTTCATCGCCAACCAGGACAAAGAGAAGAAACGCATCAACGCGCGCTTCGACGAGGAACTCGCCAAGCTGAGGCAATTGTGGACGCAGCAGGCTGGGGCGGCGACGGTGGGCGCGGCGCCCGCCTCGGCTGCGAAGCATTAACGCATCTCGTCATTGCGGGCTCGAACCGCAATCCATGGCTTCGAATGCGTGGATGCCGGATCGAGTCCGGCATGACAATCAGGAGACCAGCTTCTTCTTCAGCAACTCGTTGACCTGCGCCGGGTTCGCCTTGCCCTTGCTGGCCTTCATGGCCTGGCCGACCAAGGCGTTGAAGGCCTTTTCCTTGCCGGCCTTGAACTGCGCGACGTTGTCGGGGTTGGCGGCGATCACGTCGTCGATGATTTTTTCCAGCGCGCCGGTGTCGTTCATCTGCTTGAGGCCCTTGGCCTCGATGACGGCGTCGACGTCAGTAGCTTCACCACTCCACAGCGTGTCGAACACCTGGCGTGCGGCATTGTTGGAGATGGTGCCGTCGGCGATGCGCTGGATCAGCACGGCGAGCAAGGCGGCTGTGACAGGCGCCTCGTCGATCGAGCCTTCGCCTGCGTTGATGCGCCGCGATAGCTCGCCCATGATCCAGTTGCTGGCCAGCTTGGGCTGGCCGCTGGCCTTCGCCGCGGCTTCGAAATAAGCGGCCATCGCCTTGCTCTGCGTTAGCGTCGTGGCGTCGTATTCCGGTAGCCCGTAATCCTTGACGAAGCGCGCGGCCATCACACGCGGCAGTTCCGCCATCTCGCGGCGCACCCGCTCGACCCACTCGGGCGCCACCACCAACGGCGGCAAGTCCGGGTCGGGGAAATAGCGGTAATCGGCGGCATCTTCCTTGGTGCGCATCGCGCGCGTTTCGCCGGTGTCAGGGTCGAACAGCACGGTGGCCTGCTGGATCGCGCGGCCGTCCTCGATCTCCTCGATCTGCCAACGAATCTCGTAGTCGATTGCCTGCTGCATGAACTTGAAGCTGTTCAGGTTCTTGATCTCGCGGCGCGTACCCAAGGGCTCGCCGGGCTTGCGCACCGACACGTTCGCGTCGCAGCGGAACGAGCCTTCCTGCATGTTGCCGTCGCAGATGCCGATCCAAGTGACGATCTTGTGCAGCTCTTTCGCATACGCCACGGCTTCGTCGGACGAGCGCATGTCGGGCTCGGTGACGATCTCCAGCAGCGGCGTTCCGGCACGGTTCAGGTCGATGCCCGACTGGCCGACGAAGTCTTCGTGCAGAGACTTGCCTGCGTCTTCCTCGAGGTGCGCGCGCACGAGGCGAACGGACTTCTTTTCCTCACCGAGGAAAAACTCCACCACGCCGCCCTGCACCACGGGAATCTCGTACTGGCTGATCTGGTAGCCCTTGGGCAGGTCCGGATAGAAATAGTTCTTGCGCGCGAAGATGCTGCGCGGCGCGATCGTCGCGTTGACGGCCAGGCCGAATTCGATCGCACGCTCGACGGCGCCTTTGTTCATCACCGGCAGCGTGCCGGGAAGCGCGAGGTCCACGGCGCAGGCTTGCGTGTTGGGCTCGGCGCCGAACGCGGTGGGGGCGCGGCTGAAAATCTTCGATTGCGTGGACAGCTGGGCGTGCGTTTCGAAGCCGATGACGACTTCGTAGCCCTGGATCAGTTTTGCGTTCATTTCGCGCCATTGCGGGCTTGACCCGCAATCCATGGATGCCGGATCGAGTCCGGCATGACAACCTGGGACATCAGAATCCCTCCGGCTTGCGAAGGTGGAAATCGGTGGCCTGTTGGAATCGATGCGCGGCATTGAGAAGTTTGCTCTCCGTGCAATAGTTGCCGAGCAGCTGCAATCCCACTGGCATATGGTCCGCGCCGAAGCCGCAGGGAATGCTCATGCCCGGCAGGCCCGCGAGCGATCCGGGCAGCGTGAAGATGTCGGCGAGGTAATCGGCCAGCGGGTCGTTGCCGTGCTCGCCGAGTTTCCAAGCTACCGTCGGCGCGACGGGGCCGGCGATCAGGTCGCACTGCTTGAACGCCTGCTGGAAGTCGTCGGCGATCATGCGGCGGATCTTTTGCGCCTGCAGGTAATACGCGTCGTAGTAGCCGTGCGAGAGCACGTACGTGCCGATCATGATGCGGCGCTTGACTTCGTCGCCGAAGGCTTCCGCGCGCGTCTTCCTGTACATGTCCAGCAGGTCGGCGTATTGCTTCGCGCGGTGGCCGAACTTCACGCCGTCGAAGCGCGAGAGGTTGGACGATGCTTCGGCCGGCGCGATGATGTAGTACACGGGGATGGCCAGCTCGGTGCGCGGCAGCGAGACCTCGACCAGCTTTGCGCCGAGCTTCACGTATTGCGCGAGAGCAGCGTCAATCGCGGAGCGGACATCGTTGGACAAACCCTCGCCGAAGAACTCTTTGGGCACGCCGATGCGCAGGCCTTCGATCGATTCGTTCAACGACTTCGTGAAATCCTCGGCGGGAACGTCCAGCGATGTCGAATCGCGATCCGGGTCGGGGCCGCACATGGCCGACAGCAGCAGCGCGCAGTCTTCGGCTGTGCGCGCCAGCGGCCCGGCCTGGTCGAGGCTGGAGGCGAACGCGATCATGCCGTAGCGCGAGGCGCGGCCATAAGTCGGCTTGATGCCTGTGATGCCGCAGAACGATGCAGGCTGACGGATCGAGCCGCCGGTGTCGGTGCCGGTGGTTGCGGGCGCGAGGCGCGCTGCCACGGCCACCGCGCTGCCGCCCGACGATCCGCCGGGAATGCGCGACGTGTCCCAAGGGTTCTTCACCGGATGGAAGGCGGAATTTTCGTTGGACGAACCCATCGCGAACTCGTCGCAATTGAGCTTGCCCAGCGTCACGACGCCGGCCGCCGCGAGCTTGCTCACGACCGTCGCGTCGAAGGGCGACCGGTAGCCTTCCAACATTTTCGAACCGGCAGTGCTCGGGAAATCCTGCGTGACGAAGATGTCCTTGTGCGCCATGGGCACGCCCAGCAGGGCCGCCTTGTCGCCGGCAGCGATACGCTCGTCGGCGGCGCGCGCCTGGGAAAGTGTTACGTCCTCATTGGTGGCCAGGTAGGCCCCCAGCGATTCATGCGCCTTGGCGCGTGCGAGGAAGTGTCTCGCGGTCTCGACGGCGGAGACTTCCTTCGATGAGAGCTTGGCGGCCAGTTCCGCCACCGTCAGGTCGTGCAGGGTCATCACTCGATCACCTTGGGAACCAGGAAGAGGCCCCTTTCGACGGCGGGGGCGCTGCGCTGGTTTGCTTCCCGGTTGTCCGGTTCGCTGGCGACGTCATCGCGCAGGCGCAGTGCGACGTCCTGGACGGCCGCCACCGGGTGCGAAAGCGGCTCAATGCCGGAGGTATCCACAGCCCGCATTTTTTCCACGATGTCAAAGAAGCCGTTGATTTGGGTCAGCATGCGCTCGCTTTCGAAAGGGTTCAGCTCCAACCGGGCGAGGTTGGCGATGCGAGCGATGTCTTGGGGGGTCAATGCCATGGCGGGAAAATCAGGTGTAAACGCGACAATTAGGCCCGCGCGGGGCCGGTTATTCACAGGGGATCGGGTATTATCCCGCCTTTAGTGCAGTGGCCGCGAAAGCGGCCTTTTTCGCAGAAGAAACGAGGACTTCCTGATGTTCGGAGCTTTCCGAAGCTATTTCTCGACCGACCTGGCGATCGACCTGGGTACGGCCAACACCCTGATCTTCGTACGCGACAAGGGCATCGTCCTCGACGAACCGTCCGTGGTGGCAATCCGCCACGAAGGCGGGCCGCAAGGCAAGAAAACCATCCAGGCCGTAGGGCACGAGGCCAAGGCGATGCTGGGCAAGGTCCCCGGTAACATCGAGGCGATCCGCCCGATGAAGGACGGCGTGATCGCCGACTTCACCGTCACCGAGCAGATGCTCAAGCAGTTCATCAAGATGGTCCACCCCCGGTCCATCATGCGCCCCTCGCCTCGCATCATCATCTGCGTTCCCTGCGGCTCGACCCAGGTGGAGCGCCGCGCCATCCGCGAGTCGGCCTTGGGCGCCGGCGCGCGCGAGGTGTACCTGATCGAGGAACCAATGGCCGCCGCAATCGGCGCCGGGCTGCCGGTGTCCGAAGCCTCCGGCTCGATGGTTGTCGATATCGGCGGCGGCACGACGGAAGTCGGCGTCATCTCGCTGGGCGGCATGGTCTATAAGGGCAGCGTGCGCGTGGGTGGCGACAAGTTCGACGAAGCGATCATCAGCTACATCCGCCGCAACTACGGCATGCTGATCGGCGAGCCCACCGCGGAGATGATCAAGAAGAACATCGGCTCGGCGTTCCCTGGCAGCGAAGTCAAGGAAATCGAAGTGAAGGGCCGCAACCTCTCCGAGGGCGTGCCGCGCAGCTTCACCATCTCCTCCAACGAAATCCTGGAAGCGCTTACCGACCCGCTGAACAACATCGTGTCGGCCGTGAAGAACGCATTGGAAAGCACGCCGCCCGAACTTGGCGCGGATATCGCCGAGCGCGGCATGATGCTCACCGGGGGCGGCGCGCTGCTGCGCGACCTCGACCGCCTGCTGGCCGAGGAAACGGGCCTGCCCGTGCTGGTGGCCGAAGACCCGCTGACCTGCGTCGTGCGCGGCTGCGGCATCGCGCTGGAGCGCATGGAACGCCTCGGCTCGATCTTCACCAGCGAATAACCCTCGGACGCAGCGATGCCGCTCGGTACGCTGGACAGGAATCCACCGCCCTTCTTCAAGCAGGGCCCCTCCGCCCTGTCCAAGCTCATGGTGTTCAGCGCGATCGCGGTGTTCCTGATGGTGGCCGACACGCGCTTTCGCGTCGGCCAGCCGGTGCGCGCGGTGGTGGCGACGGTGCTGTACCCGGTGCAATGGCTCGCCATGCGTCCGGTGTTCCTGTTCCGTTACGGCGGGCAGTACTTCGAATCCCTGGCAAGCGCCCAGTCCTCCGAGGCGGCCGCGCGGGCCAAGCTGGCCCTGCAGTCGCAGCGCGCCAACCAGGTCGAGCAACTGGCGCTGGAGAACGAGCGCCTGCGCAAGCTCCTGGCGCTGCGCGAGCGCGTGACGGTTCCCGGCGACGCCGCGGAAGTGCTCTACGACGCGGCGGATCCGTACACGCGCAAGGTCATCATCGACAAGGGCCTCACGCAAGGCATCGAAGCCGGCTCGCCGGTGATCGACGAGTCCGGCGTGCTCGGCCAGGTCACCCGGGTGCACCCCCTGATCAGCGAAGTGACGCTGGTGACCGACCGCGAGCACGCCATCCCCGTGCTCAACGTGCGCACCGGCGCGCGCAGCGTGGCCTATGGCGACCCTGCCGCGACCGGTTTCCTGGAACTGCGATTCATGGCCGCCAATGCCGACGTGCAGCCGGGCGACCTGCTCACGACCAGTGGTGTGGACGGCGTGTACCCGCCCGGCCTGCCGGTGGCGCGTGTGAACAAGGTGGAACGCCGCGCCGATGCAGGCTTCGCGCGGATCACGTGCTCGCCCGAGGCGCTGGTGGACGGCGCGCGGCACGTGATGGTGCTCAAGGCGGGCACGGCCAACCTCCCGCCGCGCGCTGCCGCCGAGGATGCAACTCCCCTGAAGAAGGGAAGGCCGCCGAAATGATCATGCGACCGGGCCAGCAGCTGTTGCTGCCGGCCAATCCCCTCTTCATCTGGGGCAGCTTGCTGCTGGCGCTGGTCGTCAACTTGCTGCCGGTCGGCCGCGTGGCCTGGCTGCCCGACGTGCTGGCCCTGGTGCTGGTGTTCTGGAGCGTACACCAGCCCCTGCGCGTGGGCATCGGCGCAGCCTTCGTCTTCGGGTTGGCCATGGACGTGCACCAGGCGGCGCTGTTGGGGCAACACGCGCTGGCCTACACGGCGCTCAGTTTTTTTGCGATCACGATCCACCGGCGCCTGCTGTGGTTCAGCGTGCCGTCGCAGGCCGTGCAGGTGCTGCCGCTGTTCTTCGCCGCCCACGCGATCGAGCTGGCCGTGCGGATGCTGGCGGGCGGCATCTTTCCCGGGTTCAGCGCGCTGCTGGCCCCGCTGATCGAGGCCCTGCTGTGGCCGGTGATCAGCGTGGCGCTGCTGGCGCCTCAGCGGCGCGCGCCCGACCCCGACGCCAACCGGCCGCTGTAGAACTTTGCGCCCGCCGCCGAGTCGGACAGTGTCCATCCCCGCCATGCATACTTTGAAGCAATGACCGAACTGCGCAACGTCGAAGCCGACCTCTCGCGTTTTCGCGTGCGCGTCTTTATCGCGAGCATCGTCGTGCTGGTGGCCTTCCTGCTGCTGGCCAGCCGGCTGGTGTACCTGCAGGTGATGCGGCACGCCGACCTGAACGAGCAGGCCGAGAGCAACCGCACGTCGATCGTCCCGGTTGTGCCTAACCGCGGGCTGATCCTGGACCGCAACGGCATCGTTCTGGCTACCAACTACTCGGCCTACACGCTGGAAATCATGCCCTCGCGCATCACGGCCAGCCTGGACAAGACGATCGAGGCGCTGTCGCAGGTGATCGACATCCAGCCGCGCGACAAGCGGCGCTTCAAGAAGCTGCTGGAAGAATCCAAGAGTTTCGAGTCGCTGCCCATCCGCACGCGCCTGACCGACGAGGAGGTGGCGCGCTTTGCCGCGCAGAGCTATCGCTTCCCCGGCGTGGACATCAAGGCGCGGCTGTTCCGCAGCTACCCCTATGGCGAGCTGGCCAGCCATGTGATCGGCTACATCGGACGGGTGAACCAGTCCGAGAAGAAGCTGATGGAGGACTGGCCGGAAGATAAGCAGGCCAACTACCGCGGCACGGAGTACATCGGCAAGCTGGGCATCGAACAGAGCTACGAAGACCAACTGCATGGCATCACCGGGGTAGAGCAGGTGGAAACTTCGGCGGGCGGGCGAGCCGTGCGCAAGCTGGCCAGCAACCCGGCGACACCTGGCAACACCGTGGTGATGTCGATCGACATCAAGCTGCAGAAACTGGTCGAGGATTTATACGGCGAGCGCCGCGGCGCGATGGTGGCGCTGGACCCAAAGACCGGCGAGGTGCTTGCCTTCGTCAGCAAGCCCACGTTCGACCCGAACCTGTTCGTGGACGGCATCGACAGCGAGAACTGGGTCGCGCTGAACGAGTCGCTGGACAAGCCCCTTCTCAACCGCGCGCTGCGAGGCACCTACGCGCCCGGCTCGACCTACAAGCCATTCATGGCGCTGGCCGCGCTGGAGACCGGCAAGCGCACCCCGCAGCAGGCGATCTCCGACCCCGGCTTCTTCATGTTCGGCGGCCATCGCTTCCGCGACGACAAGGAGGGGGGCCACGGCGTCGTGGACATGTACAAGTCGATCGTGCACTCCTGTGACACCTACTACTACGTGCTGGCCAACGACATGGGCGTGGACCTGATGCACGACATGCTCGGCCGTTACGGCTTCGGGGAGCTGACAGGCATCGACATCCAGGGCGAATCGCGCGGCCTGCTGCCGTCCACCCGCTGGAAACGCGCCGCCTACCGCAAGCCCGAGCAGCAGAAGTGGTATGCGGGCGAGACGATCTCGCTGGGCATCGGCCAGGGTTACAACAACTTCACCATGCTGCAGCTGGCGCTTGCGACCGGCACGGTGGCCAACAATGGCGTGAAGATGAAGCCTCACCTGGTGCAGAAGGTGCTGGACGTACAGACTCACGCGCCAACGGCGACTGCGGTGCACGAGACCCTCGGGGAGCGCGTTGCCAAGCCGGAGAATATCGCCATCATCCGCAATGCGATGGTGGGCGTGAACATCGAGGGCACCTCGGCCCGGTCATTCCTGAAGGCACCCTACACGAGCGGCGGCAAGACGGGCACGGCGCAGGTGATCGCAATCAAGCAGGGCGAGAAATACAACGCCTCGCAGATCGACGAGCGGCATCGCGACCATGCGCTGTTCATCGCCTACGCGCCGGCGGAGGACCCGAAGATCGCCGTGGCCATGATCGTGGAAAACGCCGGCTTCGGCGCGCAGAATTCCGCGCCGATCGCAAGGCGCGCCTTCGACTACTGGCTGCTCGGCCTTTACCCCAGCGAGGAAGATATCGCCGCCGTCAAGCTGGGCAAGGCGACGACGCCCATCGGCAAGCAGCGCCCCGTGGCCGATGTGCCATGGACGCTGCCCGGCGCTATCGCGCCGGCCGCGCCCGCGGCTTCGGCCGCATCCGCCGCACTGGCCGCGGTGCCGGCCTCCGCGACCGTCAAGACCGGCTCACGGTAGGTGGGCACAGGCGCCCACCCCGACGCGGCCGAGCAGCCAGCGGCCGATCTCGCTGGGCATGGTGCGAACATGGCCCGGCAAGCTGCCATCGGGAAACCCGACGTGGCCGCCCTCGCGCGGTTGCCAGAGCGTGACGAATGTGCCGACTTCATTTTGTGCGGGCAGGCTTGACGCAGGAACGAAGGGGTCGTTCAATGCGTTGAGCACGAGAGCAGGGATGCGTATGCGGTGCAGGTGCGGCTTGGCCGACGCGCGCGCGTAGTAGTCATCCGCGCTGCGAAAGCCGTGCAGCGGCGCGGTGAAGATGTCGTCGAATTCGTAGAGATCGCGGGCGGCCATCAGCCGCGCCTGGTCGAAAAGGCCGGGGTGTTGCTTTAGCTTGGCCAGCGCCTTGGGCTTCATGCTGCGCAGGAACATGGTCGTGTATACGAGCCGGTTGAAACCGCGCCCGATCGCCTGCGAGCCCGCCGCGAGGTCGATCGGCGAACACACCGAGGCCACGGCGTCCGCCAGCCGGCCCGCCTCGTCGCCCGCTTCGCCGGCCCAGCGCAGCAAGGCATTGCCGCCAAGAGATACGCCGACCACGAGAACCGGGCCCTGGTGCTGCGCGCGCAGTCGCGAAAGGATCCATGCGATCTCCTCGTAGTCGCCCGAGTGGTAGGCACGCGGGCCACGGTTGAGCTCGCCGCCGCAGCCGCGGAAATGCGGCACCACAAATGCAGCCCCGTGCTCTGCGGCGAAGTCGGCGAACGCCTCTGCGTAATGGCTGCGCGATGAGCCTTCGAGGCCATGGAAGAGCACGAGCAGCGGCACATTCGTTCGCCCTGAGCTTGTACTGTCCACGAGCCAATCCACGTCGAGAAAATCGCCATCCGGGGTGACCCAGCGCTCGCGCCGGTACTGAGGATGCTCCCCGAACCCGCGACGTGCATAAAGCGCCGGCCAGATCGTCTGCAGGTTGCCGCCCGGCAACCACCACGGGGCTCGGTAGTCCAAGAGCAGCACCTAATGCAGCACTTGTGGGGTGCCTGAGACTTCCTGGATCTCGCTGGTAGTGCCTGGGCTGGCGTGGTGCGCGACCATGCGCCAGCCCTGCGCGGTCTTGTGATAGACGTTGGTGGCGATAACCCAGGCCTGCGCCGGCCCATCGGGGCCGAGCACCTCGACGCGTTCGAGCACGTTGTGCACCGCGGCCGCGACGGCCTGCGTCTTGCGCGCCTGCTGCGGCCAGGCGCGGATGCTGCCGTTGCTGAACATGGCTTCGAAGGTCGCGCGGATAGCCATGACGCCAATGACACGCGGCCCGCCAGGATGGATGCAGACGATGTCGTCCTCGTCTGCCCAGCAGGCCATCAGCTTTTCGATGTCGCCGTTTTGCAGTGCTTCGTAGAACGCGGCTTCGACGTCGTCGGCGTTTCCTTCGAGATTCGCGGCCTGGAGTTTGGTCTTGCGCATGGGAGGTAGCCGATTTTGCCGTGGATTCAGGGGTGCAGCCAATGGCGCAGCGTCCCGCGCAAGTCGCCCTGGGCACTTCGCCACACGATTTCAGGCGCCGCGATGTGGATTCCGGGCGGCGCCAGCGCCAGCGCCATGGCCACGAACTCGGCGACTTTCACGGCGCGAACCGGCTGCTCGCTGCTGGGCACCATGTACTTGAAGATCGACAGCATCCAGTGGGCAACGGCAGGCAGAAGCCCCTTTGCTCGCGCGGGGCCCGGCTTCTGCGCCGAACGAATGATGAGGAGGCGCTCGAAGCCCAGTGCCGCGACAGCCTGCTCGTCCAGGCTTGCCAGGCCGCGCTTTAGCGCTTCGGGCAAGCGCCCCTGCGCGTGAGGCAACACCACCGCCAGCGTGAGCACGCCGCTTTGGCGCATCCAGGTGGCCAGCGCCGGCAACTGCTCGGGCCGCGGCGTCCATAACGCCCGCTCGCGCCCGTGGTACAGGCGCGGCGGATCGAACAGGACGATGCCGATCTGCGCAGGGCATGGCGGCCACTCCTGCGGGCTGTCGGACTGGACGAGGACTGTCGTCACGCCGCGCAGCCCATCCGTGATGGGCTCGCGCGCCAGCACCTGAGTGCGGTCGAACTGCTGCAGCCCCACCAGGAGGCGCAAGACTTCGTTGCCGAGCGGCCCCGTGGCTCCGGCGATCAGCAGCCGCGGTTTGGGCGCACTCGCTTCCAGCCGATTTGCCGCCTGCAACACTTGAATCGGGCCGGAATGCATCCCATCTATGCTACCGTTGCCCTCATTCACGAGAAGGAAGAAGAACCATGAAACGCTGGCTCCTCATCATCCTCGCGGCCCTGTCGCTTTCCGGCTGCGGCTACAACGACTTCCAGAAGCTGGACGAGCAGACCAAGTCCGCCTGGAGCGAAGTGCTCAACCAGTACCAGCGCCGCGCCGACCTGGTGCCCAACCTCGTTGCCACCGTGAAGGGCGAGGCCAACTTCGAACAGGAGACACTGACCCAGGTGGTCGAGGCCCGGGCCAAGGCCACGTCGATGCAGGTCACGCCCGAGACGCTCAACAATCCGGAGGCATTTGCCAAGTTCCAGCAGGCGCAGGGTGAGCTGTCCAGTGCGCTTAGCCGGCTGATGGTGACGGTGGAGCGCTACCCTGACCTGAAGGCCAACCAGAGCTTCCGGGAACTGCGCGTGCAGCTGGAAGGCACCGAGAACCGCATCACCGTTGCGCGCAACCGCTACATCCAGGCGGTGCAGCAATACAACGTGCTCGCGCGTAGCTTCCCCACCAACCTTACCGCGATGGTCTTCAACTACGACCCGAAGCCGGTTTTCACGGTTCAGAACGAGGCGCAGATTTCAGTGCCGCCATCCGTGGACTTCGGTACGAAGAAGTAGAGAGAGATGTCTGTCATTGCGGGCTTGACCCGCAATCCACAGCTTCCTTGCGCGCCACGATGGATCCCGGGTCGAGCCCGGGATGACATGGCGGGGAAGAGACTCCTGCTGTTTCTGGTTGCGCTGCTCTGGGTGACAGCGGCGCTGGCGCAGAACCTCCTGCCCGTCCCTGCCCTCACCGCGCACGTCGTGGACCAGACAAACACGCTCGACGCCATCCAGCTCAAGGGCCTCGAGGACAAGCTGATGGCCTTCGAGCAGGCCAAGGGCACGCAGATTGCAGTGCTGATCGTGGCCACGACGCAGCCCGAGGACATCGCAAGTTACGCCAACCGTGTCGGCAACGAGTGGAAGATCGGACGCAAGGATGTCGGCGACGGTGTGCTGCTGGTGGTGGCCAAGGATGACCGCAAGGTGCGCATCGAGGTAGCCAAGTCGCTGGAAGGCGCGATCCCCGACCTTGCCGCGAAGGGCATCATCGACGAGGCGATCACTCCCAACTTCCGCCAGGGTGATTTCGCGGCGGGCCTTCACGCGGCCGCCGACCAGCTCATGGCACGTATTACTGGCGAAGCCTTGCCCACGCCGAAGCAGCCTGACACGCGTGGCGGCGGCCAGGGTTTCAACTGGATGGATCTCGCGATCTTTCTGTTCATCGCCGTTCCAGTGGTTGGCGGCATCCTGCGACGCGTGATGGGCCGCAAGCTCGGCGCATTGGTCACCGGCGCGGGCGTCGGCACGATTGCGCTGCTCATCACGTCGAGCATCGTGATCGCAGCCATTGCGGCGTTCGTCGCCCTACTGTTCTCCATGATGTCGGGTGCGATGCCGAGCCTGCCGACGGGCCGCCGTGGAGGCTACGGCGGCGGGCCGTGGATCGGCGGCGGGGGCGGCGGCGGCTGGGGCGGTGGTGGCGGCGGCGGTTGGGGCGGCTCCGGGGGCGGTGGCGACTTTGGCGGCGGCGGCGCGTCGGGAGACTGGTGATGGCGCAAGACCGACTCCGCGGTGGCTTCCTCGCGCGCGTGCTGCGGCATCGCTGGCTGGACGAGTCCGACACGCGCAAGGCGATCCCGCCGGAGTTGATGGAACGGCTGGCTCGCCGCATCGCGGCCAGCGAAAAACGCCACACGGGCGAAGTGCGCATCTATGTCGAGGCCGGCCTGCCCATGAGCTACCTGTGGCGCAATTCGACGCCTCGCGAGCGCGCGGTGGCGATCTTCGGCAAGCTTCGAGTCTGGGACACCGAGGACAACAACGGCGTGCTGATTTACCTGCTGCTGGCGGAGCATGCGATCGAGATCGTTGCCGATCGCGGGCTTGCGCGCCACGTTGCGCCCAATGAGTGGCAGTCCATCGTCACGCGGCTGGGTGCGGCACTGCATGAAGGCCGCTTCGAGGATGGCCTGACGCAGGCGCTGGAGGAGGTCTCCGCGCTGCTGGTGAAGCACTTCCCCGCTGGCGAAGGCGCGGCTAACGTCAACGAACTGCCCGACGAGCCCGTCATCGGCTGACCGATTTCGCAAATTAAAAAGGCCCCGCCTGTGAGGGCGGGGCCGAGGGCGCTGGTTTTTAGCGCTTCTTATTTCAACGGGTGATTTACTTCTTTTGACGGTACTTGCGCAAGGCGGCGATCTGCGCGGCCATGACGGCGAGTTCCGACTGGGCCTTGGCCAGGTCGATGTCGCTCTTGGCGTTCTTCAGTGCTTCCTCGGCGGCCTTCTTGGCTTCGTTGGCCTTTTCCTCATCGAGGTCCTTGCCGCGGATCGCGGTGTCGGACAGCACGGTGACGCAGTTGGGTTGCACTTCGAGCACGCCGCCGGCGACGAAGACGAACTCCTCGGTGCCGTCGGCCTTTTCGATGCGCACCGAGCCCGGCTTGATCCGCGTGATCAGGGGCGTGTGACGCGGGTAGATGCCCAGTTCGCCGGCCTCGCCGGGCAAGGCGACGAAACGCGCCTCACCGGAGAAGATCGACTCCTCGGCACTCACCACGTCGACGTGGATGGTGTTCATGGCGGATTAGACCTTCTTCGCTTTTTCGAACGCTTCGTCGATAGTGCCGACCATGTAGAAGGCCTGCTCGGGCAGGTGGTCGCACTCGCCGGCGGTGATCATCTTGAAGCCGCGGATGGTTTCCGCGAGCGGCACGTACTTGCCGGGCGAGCCAGTGAACACTTCGGCCACGTGGAACGGCTGCGACAGGAAGCGCTGGATCTTGCGGGCGCGGGCCACGGCCAGCTTGTCTTCCGGCGCGAGTTCGTCCATGCCGAGAATCGCGATGATGTCGCGCAGCTCCTTGTAGCGCTGCAGCGTGTTCTGCACCGCGCGGGCGGTGTTGTAGTGGTCTTCGCCGACGACCAGCGGGTCGAGCTGGCGGCTCGTGGAGTCCAGCGGGTCCACGGCCGGGTAGATGCCCAGCGAGGCGATGTCGCGTGACAGCACCACGGTGGAGTCCAGGTGGGCGAAGGTGGTGGCGGGCGACGGGTCGGTCAAGTCGTCAGCCGGCACGTACACGGCCTGGATGGAAGTGATCGAGCCGACCTTGGTGGAGGTGATCCGCTCCTGCAGGCGGCCCATCTCCTCGGCCAGCGTCGGCTGGTAGCCCACGGCGGAAGGCATACGGCCCAGCAGCGCGGACACTTCCGTGCCGGCCAGCGTGAAGCGGTAGATGTTGTCCACGAAGAACAGAACGTCGCGGCCTTCGTCGCGGAACGATTCGGCGATGGTCAGACCCGTCAGCGCCACGCGCAGGCGGTTGCCCGGAGGTTCGTTCATCTGGCCGTACACCATCGACACCTTGGACTCGGCCAGGTTGTCGAGCTTCACGACGCCCGATTCGGCCATCTCGTGATAGAAGTCGTTGCCTTCGCGGGTACGCTCGCCCACGCCGGCGAACACCGACAGGCCCGAGTGCGCCTTGGCGATGTTGTTGATCAGCTCCATCATGTTCACGGTCTTGCCCACGCCGGCGCCACCGAACAGGCCCACCTTGCCGCCCTTGGCGAACGGGCAGATCAGGTCGATCACCTTAATGCCTGTTTCCAGCAGTTCCTGCGAAGGCGACAGCTCGTCATAGGCCGGGGCCTTGCGGTGGATCGAGGCCATGAGCGTCGAATCGACGGGGCCGCGCTCGTCGATCGGGTTGCCCAGCACGTCCATGATCCGGCCCAGCGTGGCTTTGCCCACCGGCACCGTGATCGGCTTGTCGGTGTTGTAGACCATGTTGCCGCGGCGCAGGCCGTCCGAGGAGCCCAGCGCGATCGTGCGGACGATGCCATCGCCCAGCTGCTGCTGCACTTCCAGCGTCAGGGCCGTGCCTTCCATCTTCAGCGCGTCGTAGACCTTGGGCATCCGGTCGCGCGGGAATTCGACGTCGACCACGGCGCCGATACATTGAACGATCTTGCCCTGAACGCTTGTGTTCGTCGGGGAATTAGCTTGTGCTTGAGCCATTTACGTTGCTCCAAAAATTAATCTTTAAACCGCTGCGGCCCCGGCCACGATTTCCGAAAGCTCTTTCGTGATCGCCGCCTGACGCGTCTTGTTGTAGACCAGCTTGAGTTCGGCGATCACGTTGCCGGCGTTGTCGGTGGCGGCCTTCATGGCCACCATGCGGGCCGACTGCTCGGAGGCCATGTTCTCGGCCACCGCCTGGTACACCAGTGCCTCGACGTAGCGAACCAGCAGCTCGTCGATGACCGACTGCGCGTCGGGCTCGTAGATGTAGTCCCAGCCGTGCTCGCCTTCGTCCGCCTTCAGGGTTTCGGACGTGAGCGGCAGCAACTGCTCGACCACCGGTTCCTGGCGCATGGTGTTGATGAACTTGGTGTACGACAGGTATACCGCGCTCACCTTGCCTTGGGCGTACGCGTCCAGCAGCACCTTGACGGGGCCAATCAGCTTGTCCAGGTGCGGCGTGTCGCCCAGCTGGGTGACATGCGAGACGACTTGCGCGCCGATGCGGTTCAGGAAGCCGAAGCCCTTGTTGCCGATCGCCACGGTCTGCGGCGTGATGCCTGCGGCCTGGAACTCGCGCAGCTTGGATGTCACCGCGCGCAGCACGTTGGTGTTCATGCCGCCGCACAGGCCCTTGTCCGTCGTCACCACGATGAAGCCCGCCGCCTTGGCGTCGTTACGCTTCATGAAAGGGTGGGTGTACTCGGGGTTGGCCTTGCCGAGGTTGGCCGCGATGTTGCGGACCTTGTCGCTGTAAGGCCGGGCATGGCGCATGCGTTCCTGCGCCTTGCGCATCTTGGACGCGGCCACCATTTCCATGGCCTTGGTGATCTTCTTGGTGTTCTCCACCGATTTGATCTTGCCGCGTATTTCCTTGCCTACTGCCATATCAGCTCCTGGAAAGTCGGGTCAGGCAGATCAGGCGAAGGACTTCTTGAACGCGCCGATGGCGGTGTTCAAGTCGGCCTCGGCATCCTTGTCCATGGCCTTGTCCGCCTCCATCTTGGACAGCAGCGCGCCGTGCTTGTCCTTCAGGAACGCGTGCAGTCCGTGCTCGAATGGCAGCACCTTCTTGATTTCGACGTCGTCCAGGAAGCCCTTGTTCACCGCGAACAGCGAGGCGGCCATCAGGCTGATGGGCAGCGGGCTGTACTGCGGCTGCTTGAGCAGCTCGGTCACGCGGGCGCCGCGGTCCAGCTGTTTGCGAGTGGCTTCGTCCAGGTCCGAGGCGAACTGCGCGAACGCCGCCAGCTCGCGATACTGCGCGAGGTCGGTTCGGATGCCGCCGGAGAGGTTCTTGATCAGCTTGGTCTGGGCGGCGCCGCCGACCCGCGACACCGAGATACCGGCGTTGATGGCGGGGCGGACACCGGCGTTGAACAGGCTGGTCTCAAGGAAGATCTGGCCGTCGGTGATCGAGATCACGTTGGTCGGCACGAACGCGGACACGTCGCCGGCCTGCGTCTCGATGATCGGTAGCGCGGTGAGCGAACCGGTCTTGCCTTTGACAGCGCCCTTGGTGAAGTCTTCGACGTACTTCTCATTGACGCGCGCCGCACGCTCGAGCAGACGCGAGTGGAGATAGAACACGTCGCCGGGATAGGCTTCGCGGCCCGGCGGGCGGCGCAGCAGCAGCGAAACCTGGCGGTAGGCGACAGCCTGCTTGGACAGGTCGTCATAGACGATCAACGCGTCCTGGCCGCGGTCGCGGAAGTACTCGCCCATGGTGCAGCCGGAGTACGCGGATACGTACTGCATGGCTGCCGACTCGGAGGCCGACGCGGCTACGACGATCGTGAATTCCATCGCGCCGGCCTGCTCCAGAGCGCGCACGATGTTCTTGATCGTGGACGCCTTCTGCCCGATCGCGACGTACACGCAGGTCATGTTCTGACCCTTCTGGTTGATGATCGCGTCAACCGCCACCGCGGATTTACCCGTCTGGCGGTCGCCGATGATCAGCTCGCGCTGGCCGCGGCCGATAGGCACCATGGAGTCGATGGCCTTCAGGCCCGTCTGCATCGGCTGGCTCACCGACTGGCGGGCGATCACGCCCGGGGCGACCTTTTCGATCACGTCGGTCATCTTGGCGTTGACCGGGCCCTTGCCGTCGATCGGCTGGCCCAGGGCGTTCACCACGCGGCCGATCAGCTCGGGGCCGACGGGTACCTCCAGGATGCGGCCCGTGCACTTGACGGTATCGCCTTCGGAGATGTGCTCATACTCGCCCAGGATCACCGAGCCGACGGAGTCGCGCTCGAGGTTCAGGGCCAGGCCGAAGGTGGGAGTGCCGTCGGCAGTGGGCGGGAATTCCAGCATTTCGCCGGCCATCACGTCCGACAGGCCGTGGATGCGGCAGATGCCGTCGGCCACGGACACGACGGTGCCCTGGTTGCGGATGTCGGCGCTGGCGGCCAGGCCCTCGATACGGCTCTTGATCAGTTCGGAAATTTCTGCGGGATTGAGTTGCATGACTCTTTCCTTTCTTTAGGTTGGTCCAACAGCGCTTACGCCGCGTATTAGGCGGTAAGGGCGACTTTCATTTGTTCCAGGCGGGCCTTCACCGAAGTGTCCAACACCTCGTCGCCGACCACCACGCGAATACCGCCGATGAGGGACGGGTCTTCAGCCACCGTGACGTTCAGCTTGCGGCCGAAGCGTTTCTCAAGCGCGACCGCGACTTCGCCCAGCGTGGCCGCCGGGATCGGAAAAGCGCTGTACACCACCGCGTCGGAAGAACCGCTCTGTGCGTTCTTCAGGGCGCGGAATTGCACGGCGATCTCGGGCAGCGCGGCCAGGCGGCCGTTCTCGATCACCATGCGCAGGAAGTTCCTGGCGTTGCCGGGCAGTTGGGCCTTGGCCACGTCCTCGACCACGTCGAACACCTGCTGGTCGGTGACCTTCGGATTGCCCGCGAACTGCAGGAGCTGCGCGTTGTCGGCGACGGCGCCCAGGGCGTCCAGCCATTGGGCTGCACCGTTCAGGTCGCCTTGGGACGACTTGAAGAGAGCCTCTGCGTACGGGCGGGCGATGGTGGCGAGTTCAGCCATGGGTTTGACCTTTACAGCTCGCTCTTCAGGCGGCTCAACAATTCGGCGTGAACGCCGGCGTCGACTTCCTTGCGGAGGATCTGCTCGGCGCCCTTGACGGCCAGCGCGGCGACCTGCTCGCGCAGGGCTTCACGGGCCTTGACGGTCTGCTGCTCGGCCTCGGCCTTCGCGGCGGCGATGATCTTGTTCGCCTCCTCGGTCGCGCGGCCCTTGGCTTCCTCGACGATGTGCTGGGCGCGGCGCTCGGCGTCGGCCAGCAGGCCGGCGGTTTCGTTACGCGTCTTCGCCAGCTCTTGTTCGACGCGCTTGTCGGCCGCGGCGAGCTCGGACTTCGCCTTGTCGGCGGCAGCCAGGCCCTCGGCGATCTTGCGGGCGCGCTCGTCGAGCGCGGCGGCGATCGGCGGCCACACGAACTTCATCGTGAACCCGACCAGGATCAGGAACACGATCATCTGAATGATCAGGGTACCGGTAATGCTCATGGGCAGGTTGGCGATCTGGGCCAGGAACGGGTTGGCGGTGGCGAACCACAGCGCGATACCGGTGCCGATAATGAACGCGGCGTCGATCAGGCCGGCCAGCAGGAACATCTTGGTCTGCAGCTCACCCATCAGCTCCGGTTGGCGGGCAGCGGATTCGAGGTACTTGCTGCCCATGATGCCGATGCCGATGCACGCACCGATGGCGCCCAGACCGATGATCAGGCCGGCGGCCAGTGCGACAAAGCTGATAGGTACACCAGCGCCAACATCATGAACACGAAGGCCTGCAGTGTGATGATCAGGATGTGGAAGATGGCCCAGGCGGTGCCGGCGATGATGTGGCCGATGGCCAGGCCAATGCCCGTTGCCGACAGCGTCCAGGCGCCGCCCATCAGGGCGATCAGCATGAAGATCAGTTCGCCAGCGTACATGTTGCCGAACAACCGCATGCCGTGCGAGACAGTCTTGGCGATGAACTCGATGATCTGCATGCCGAAGTTGAACGGCCAAAGCAATGGGTGGGCGCCGAAGGGCGCGGTGAACAGTTCGTGTAGCCAGCCGCCCAGGCCCTTGATCTTGACGTTGTAGATCAGGCAGACCAGCAGTACGGAGACCGACAGCCCCATCGTCATCGAGAGGTCAGCCGTGGGTACGACGCGCATGTAGGCGTGGTGCGGGTCATTGCCGGTAGCGCCGTAGATCTTTTCCCAGATGAAGGGGATCAAGTCGACCGGCAGAAGGTCCATGGCGTTCATCAGGAAAATCCAGATGAAGACAGTGAGAGCCAGCGGCGCGACTAGCTTTCGGCTCTGTGCGTTGTGCACAATGCCCTTGGCCTGTGTGTCGACCATCTCCACCAGGATTTCAACCGCGGCCTGAAAGCGGCCCGGCACGCCGGAAGTCGCCTTGCGCGCGGCCAACCAAAGCAGCCAGCAACCCAGAACGCCGGTGGCAACGCCCCAGAAGATCGAATCCAGGTTGAAGACGGAGAAATCGACGACGTTGGTCGCCTTGTGGTTCTGCAGGTGGGTCAGGTGGTGAACGATGTATTCACCAGCAGTCGGTCCGTTTTCAGCAGCCATGTTTCTTAGAAGCTCAAAGTTTTGCGTTCGTGGGCCGCTTCTTCGGCGCGTACGCCAAAGCGACCCAATAGACCTTCATCGTCAGCACCAACCCGACCAGCAATGCCGGCCAGCTCAGGTCTGCCACCAGCCTCGGCGCCGCCGCCATGAGAGCGATCGACGAGGCAATCTTGACCATTTCCCACAACATGAACCCGACCGCCGCGGTGCCCGCGTTCAGGGAGGAAAAACGCCCGGTGAGGCCCCGCGCAAAAATGGCCGCGGGGATCACCACGGCCAGCGCGCCGTATCCGGCGGACCACCCAACGTTCTGCTTCCCGGTAAGAGCCCAGGCGGCCAAAGCCACCACGAGCCCCACCACAGCCTGCCCCGCTACCACCCACCAGGGGGAAACCGGAGGGTTTGCTTCGCGCAGCCGACGCGCCTCTTCGGCGGTCAGCGGCTTGAAAGGGGCATCTTCCTCCGCTCCTTCATCCATCCTCTCAGGCAGCGGGGCGATTGTTTTCATTGATCTAAGCCCCACCTGAATTTTCACAAAGCCACTGATTATAAGTAGAAACCCCTGCCGTTCCGACAATCCCACCGGTAACGCTGGGCTTTGATGGGATGTCAAAGCACCTTTGCGGCCAGCAGCACAATGGACAATCGTCACAATCGCACTCATGAACATCCCTGACCTGCCCGACCTGCCCTGTTACCTCAACGGCGACTTCACCAACCTGCGCGAAGCCAAGGTCAGCGTGATGGACCGTGGCTTCATCTTTGGAGACGGCGTCTACGAGGTCGTGCCGGTGTACGCCGGCAAGCCCTTTCGCTTCGCCGAGCACATGGCCCGGCTGGACCGCAGCCTGGGCGAGTTGCGCATCGTCAACCCCATGAGCCACGACGAGTGGCGCGGTTTGGTGGACCGGCTCGTCTCGGCCTATGCGGGCAAGCTGGGCAAGACCCTGGCGGAGACCGACCAGTTGGTGTACTTGCAGGTGACGCGCGGCGTGGCGATGCGCGACCATGTGATGCCCGCCGGCATCACGCCCACCGTGTTTGCCACCAGCAACAAGATCAGCCCCTATTCGGCGGCCGTGCGCGCCGAAGGCGTGGCGTGCGTGAGCGCCGACGATTTCCGGTGGAAGAAGGCGCACATCAAGAGCGTGAGCCTTGCCGGAGCGGTGCTGTCGCGGCAGATGAGCGCCGATGTGGGCGCAGTCGAAACCGTGATGTTCCGCGACGGCTTTCTCAGCGAAGCATCTTCCTCTAACGTCTGGGTGGTGAAGAACGGTACCGTCATGGGCGCACCGAAGGACAACCTCGTGCTCGAGGGCATCCGCTACGGGTTGATCGAGGAGTTGTGCCGCACCGAGGGCATTCCGTTCGAGCTGCGCCGTATTTCGCGCGACGAAGTTTTCGCTGCCGGCGAACTGCTGCTGTCGAGCGCGACCAAGGAAGTGCTGCCGGTGACCCGGCTGGACGGCAAGCCCGTTGGAACTGGCAAACCAGGCCCCATCTACGGAAAGTTGTACGCTGGTTACCAACGCGCCAAACTCAACTCCTGAGGGGTTGCGCATTGGCCCACGAACTGAAATGAGCATTTCCGCCGATCCCCCATCTCTGATCAAGTACCCCTCGCGTTTCCCGATCAAGGTCATGGGCGCGAAGGTGGACGGTTTCGTCGATGCCGTCACGTCCATCGCAAAGCACTTTGACCCGGCATTCGACGTGGGCAGCGTGGAATTGCGCGACAGCAAAGCCGGCAACTATCTGGGGATCACCATCACCATCAACGCGACCAGCCGTGAGCAGCTCGACGAGCTGTACCGTACGCTGTCCACGCACCCTATGGTCAAGATCGTCCTGTAGTGCTGGAAGCGTCCGTCCTCGGGCGGGTCGAATACCTGCCCACTTACGAGGCAATGCAGGCCTTCACGGCCGCGCGCGGCGAGTCCACCCCGGACGAACTCTGGCTGTGCGAGCACCCGCCAGTGTTCACGCAAGGGCTGGCCGGACGCCCGGAGCACTTGCTTGATCCCGGCTCCATCCCTGTCGTGGCCACCAACCGGGGCGGGCAGGTAACGTACCACGGGCCGGGCCAGGTGGTCGCCTATCCCCTTTTGGACCTGCGCCGCGCCGGGTACTTCGTCAAGGAATACGTCTATCGGCTCGAGGAGGCGGTGATCCGCACTCTCTACCACTACGGCGTGACCGGCCATCGGGTTGCCGGCGCGCCCGGGATCTATGTGCGCCTGACCGATCCATATTCACACGCCGCGCTGACCGCCACGGCCTCATCGGATCACCCCTTCCAGGGTCTGGGCAAGATCGCGGCGCTGGGCATTAAAGTCAGCCGCCACTGCAGCTACCACGGCGTCGCCCTGAACGTCGCCATGGACCTGGAACCCTTCGTGCGCATCAACCCCTGCGGCTATGCCGGGCTTGAAACCGTCGATCTTTCTACAATCGGGGTATCTACCACCTGGGACGAGGCCGCGAAGGTGCTGGGCCGAAGCCTCGGCGCGCTCCTCCTTCCTTAGAAGAAAGATCCCCATGAGCTCGAACGAAGTCGTGCGCGAAGCGCAGACGGTCGAAAACTACCAAGCCGGCGCCAAACAGAAGGCGGCCGCCAAGCTGTCGCGCATCCCCGTCAAGGTCGAGCAGGCCGAAGTACTGAAGAAGCCGGAGTGGATCCGCGTCAAGGCTGGCTCGCCCAGCACCCGCTTCTACGAGATCAAACAGATCCTGCGCGAGAGCAACCTGCATACGGTATGCGAGGAAGCGTCCTGCCCCAACATCGGCGAATGCTTCGGCAAGGGCACTGCCACGTTCATGATCATGGGTGACAAGTGCACCCGGCGCTGCCCGTTTTGCGACGTGGGCCATGGCCGGCCAGATCCGCTGGACGCTCATGAACCGCGCAACCTGGCGCAGACCATCGCCCGCCTGAAGCTCAAGTACGTTGTGATCACGTCCGTTGACCGAGACGACCTGCGCGACGGTGGCGCCCAGCATTTCGTGGACTGCATTCGCGCCACACGCGAGCTTTCGCCCGGCACCACCATTGAAGTGCTTGTGCCGGACTTCCGCGGCCGCGACGACCGCGCGCTTGAAATCCTCAAGTCCGCGCCGCCGGACGTGATGAACCACAACCTGGAAACGATCCCGCGCCTGTACAAAGAGGCGCGGCCCGGTTCCGACTACGCGTTCAGCCTCAACCTGCTGAAGAAGTTCAAGGAACTTCATCCGGGGGTGCCTACCAAGAGCGGCCTGATGGTGGGCCTGGGCGAGACAGACGAGGAAATCCTGCATGTCATGCGCGACATGCGCGAGCACGGCATCGATATGCTGACCATCGGCCAGTATCTGGCGCCTTCCACCTCGCACCTGCCGGTTCGCCGCTACGTGCATCCCGACACGTTCAAGATGTTCGAGGCGAAAGCGCTGGAGATGGGTTTCTCGCACGCCGCTGTCGGCGCGATGGTGCGCAGCTCGTACCACGCCGACCAGCAAGCGCATGCGGCCGGTGTCGCCAACACCTGAATTGCACGCGAACCTCTACGCGCTCGGTGCGATTGCGCTGTGGGCCTCGCTAGCCTCGCTCGGCGTGGCGCTGCGACACGTTCCTCCTTTCCTGCTCACGGGCCTGGCGCTGGTGATCGGCAGCGTGCCTGCGTGGCCGATGCTGCGTCACTGGCGCGTGCCCGCTTCGACGCTGGCGCTGGGTGTGTACGGCCTGTTCGCCTACCATTTCCTGCTGTTCATCGCCCTGCGAAGCGCGCCGCCGGTCGAAGCCAACCTCGTCAACTACCTGTGGCCGTTGCTGATCGTGGTGCTGGCCCCGGTGTTCCTGCCTGGCCTGCGGCTGCGGGTGGCGCACGCAATCGCCGCGATGGCGGGCTTCGGTGGCGCGGCCATCGCGATCCTCGGATCCTCTGGCAGTGCCGGGGCCGGGGGTTGGTCCTGGGGTTATTTGCCCGCGCTGGGCTCGGCTTTCATCTGGGCGAGCTATTCACTGCTTACGCGCCGCGTCCGCCCGTTCTCAACCGCGGCGGTCGGCCTGTTCGGGTTGGTGTCAGGTGTGTTGTCATTGCTGTGTCACGCACTGCTGGAGCCGGCGGCCACGCTGCGATCCATCGATTGGGTGCTTATCGTTGCCATGGGTCTAGGACCCCTGGGCGCGGCGTTCTTCCTGTGGGATCGCGCGCTCAAGCTGGGTGATCCGCGGCAAATCGGTATCCTGAGCTACGCCACGCCGGTGGCGTCCACCGTACTGCTGATGATCGTCAGCGAGAGGCCGATCACCGGAAGCATCGCGGTGGCGGCGCTGCTCATCATCGGGGCCGCCGTGCTGGGTACGCGCACGCGCGATGCCTGAATTACCCGGCCAGGAAGGCCGCGGGGTCCTCGGCGTCGAGCAGTTGCCGCGCCCATGGCGCGAGCCGGACGGTGTCGGCACGCAACACCTCTTGCTTGACAGCGAGAATCTGCGCCGGATGCATGGAAAAGCTGCGCAATCCGAGCCCCAGTAGCAGCCGCGTGAGCGTGGTGTCGCCCGCCATCTCGCCGCAGACGCTCACGCCCTTGCCCTGCGCGTTGCATTCGGCGATGGTTTCCGCAACCAGGCGCAGGACTGCGGGGTGCAGCGGATCGTAGAGGTGCGCGACGGACTCGTCGGCCCGGTCGATAGCCAGCGTGTACTGGATCAGGTCGTTCGTGCCGATCGACAGGAAGTCGAAGTACTTGAGAAAAATTTTCAACGTCAGCGCCGCCGCCGGAATCTCGATCATGGCGCCGAGCCTGATGGGGCCGTACGCGACGCCGCGGTTGTCCAGCTCGGCGCGCGCGAAGTCGACCAGCGACACGGTCTGCCGGATTTCACTCGCATGCGCGAGCATGGGGATCAACATATTGACCTGGCCGTGCGCGGCCGCGCGCAGGATGGCTCGCAGCTGTGTAAGGAACATCGCGGGGTCGGCCAGGCTCCAGCGGATGGCACGCAGGCCCAGTGCCGGATTAAGGTGGGCTTCATCGCGCATGGAATCGTCCAGCGGCTTGTCGGCGCCCACATCGACGGTGCGAATCGTGACGGGCAGGCCCTCCATGCCTTCAATGGCGCGTCGGTAAGCGAGGTACTGCTCTTCTTCATCGGGCAGGTTGCCGCGCCGGCCCATGAAAAGGAACTCGCTGCGGAATAGACCCACCCCGACCGCGCCTGCCTTCAGCGCGGCAGGTGCGTCCTCGGGCAGCTCGATGTTCGCGAGTAGCTCGATTTTCTGTCCGTCCATGGTCACAGCTGGAGTGTGGCGCAGGCGAGAGAGCCGCCCGCGTTCGAGCTCGCCCTGCCGCTGCTTGAAGCCGTACTCCGCCAGGATGATCGGCGACGGGTCGACGATCATCACCCCGGCATCGCCGTCGATGATGACCCAGTCGTCCTGACGCACCAGGTTGCTGGAACTGCGCGCACCGACCACTGCCGGGATGTCCATGCTGCGCGCGACGATGGCAGTGTGCGAGTTGCGCCCGCCGACGTCTGTCACGAACCCCGCGAACACGCTCTGCTTGAACTGCAGCATGTCGGCCGGGGACAGGTCGTGCGCGATCATCACCAGCGGCACGTCCATGCTGTCGTCCAGCAGCAGGTCCTGCTGGGTCTTGCGCCGCGACGTGGTGGGCGGGGCGACAGGAGATGCGACGCCCTTCATGTAGCGCAGGATCCGCTCGGCCACCTGTTCCAGATCTGCCTTGCGGCCGCGAAGGTAGTCGTCCTCCATGTCGTCGAATTGCCGCGAGATCACTTCGAGCTGGGTCGTGAGTGCCCACTCGGCGTTGTAGAGCCGGTCGCTGATCCAGTGCTTCACTCCGTTGATCAGCTCTTCGTCTTCCAGCAGCATCAGGTGCACGTCCAGTAGCGCGGACAGCTCGTGCGGCGCCTCCTTGGGCCCCATCAGGGAGATGGTCTGCTGCAGGCGGTGGATCTCTTCCACCACCGCGTTGCGGCCGACGCGCACGCGCTCAATCTCGTCTTCGATCTGGGCTGGCTCGATGAAATAATGCGCGACGTCGACGCGGCTCGACGCCATCAGGACGGCGCGCCCGATGGCGATGCCGCGGGCGACTGCAAGACCGTGGACGGAGAAGGTCATGGTTTCGTGGGGGCCATGTTCATTCCCCCTCACCGAATTTGTCGGCGATCAATGCAAGGATCGAATCCACCGCCTCCTGCTCCCTCTCCCCGTTAGCCTCGACCGTCACTTCACTGCCGATGCCGGCGGCAAGCATCATCACGCCCATGATGCTTTTTGCGTTGACGCGCCGCTCGCCCCGGCTGATGAAAACGTCGCAGGGGTAGCTTCCGGCCAGCTTGGTCAGCTTGGCCGAGGCGCGGGCATGCAGGCCCAGCTTATTGTTGATGGTCGTTGTTATCCGGATCATGGTTCCTTCGCGCCTGGTTCTGCGGCGCAGTGATCGCCACCTGCATCACGCCCTGCGTGCCGCCAACGACGGCCCGCGAAACGAGGGCCTCGAGCGGCTCGTTACGGTAACTGACGCTGCGCAGCAGCATCGGCAAATTGACGCCGGTGATGAGACGCGACTTCACGCCATCCACCAGCTTCTGGGCCACATTGCTCGGCGTCGCGCCGAAGATATCGGTCAGCACCAGCACGCCTTTCACCTGGGGTGCGCGCGAAAGCTGCTCCATCGAGATGCGCGCCGTGGCCAGGGTCTCCTCCGGGGGCAGGTTGGGCTGCACGTCGATCGCCGCGAGGTGGGTGCCGCAGTCCGGGAAGACGTGCAGGGCGCACTCACGCAACGCGTGGGCCAGCGGTGCGTGGGCGATGATAAGAATCGCGTTCATTGAGGGGAATTATCCTTTGCAAGCATGAAATGCCCGTAGGACATAACGCAACACCCCAGGAAAACGGACATCGCGGCCCTGAACGAGTCCACCTGCCCCAGCCCGGCCGCGGCAAATGCATCCACCAAGAGGCCAATGCCCCACTGGATCACGAAGACGCCGGCAAAGATGACGAGGTTGTAGGCCGAGAGCGCCCGGCCAGCCAGCGCCGGCGGAAACACCATGCCGACTGCGGGCTGGGCCAGCGACACGAATGTACAACTGACGCAGAATAACGCCCAGGACCAAGCCCCAGCTGCTGGGCCCGCTATGATAATTGCAGCAAGCACCAAGAAACTGAGCGGCAGGCCCCGGGCGATCAGGCGTTCCGTCGTCAAGCCCTTGCGGGTCAGCCAGGGCGTGACCATGCCCCAGCTCCAGAACGTGCACAGCATGCTGATGTTGATAACGAACAGGCCTGCGGCGGCCTCCAGGGGCGCATAGCCGGACACGCGGACCATCCACGGGCCGGCCCATAGCGTCTGCATCGCGATCATCCCGCCATAGGTGAAAAACCCGACAGGGACCATGCGGCGGAAGTAGGGATGGCGCCACACTTGCGCGTACCCCTTGGGCGTGGCCTCGGCGGGCACGGGCGCGCCATCCCAGCGCGGCACTGTCCAGGCGATCACGGCCATGGACACCGCGATCAGCGCCGCCAGCCCCCAGAACAGCGGCCGCCAGCCCGTCACCGGCATCAGCCACTGCACCGGCAGCGTAGAGGCAAGCATGCCGAACGAGCCTGTCATCAGCATCCATGAATTAGCGCGCAGCTGGGCCGTGGGGGTGAACCAGCGGCGAAAGCCGGTGAGCGGCGCCATCAGGCAGGCACTGACGCCAACGCCGCACAGCACGCGGGCCGCCAGCAACCACGAAAAACTGGTCGCCATGGAAAAAGCTACACATCCGCCCACCGCGATCAGCAGAAAACTGAGGATGACCTTCTTGGGCCCATGGCGGTCCAGCCAAGTGCCCAGCGGAATTTGAGTGGCCGCGAAACCGAAGAAGTAGCCGCCGGCCAGCAGACCGAGATCGCGCGCGTTGAGCGCGAACTCCTGCGTCAGCGTGGGGGCGAGGGTGGCCGTGACAGCGCGCAGCAACGCCGAGAAAAAATAGGCAAAAGCAAACGAAAGGAACACCACGATCGCATTGCGGGCAGGAAGCAGCGTCATTGGAACTTCAGCCCCGAAAAGAAGCTTTCGGCCACGTCGGGCCTGAGCTGGGCGGCGTAGATCACAGCCTGGTATACGTGGCTGCCCTGCGCGAAGTAGGCCGCGTGGCTCTCCACCTTGCTGCCATCGGGCCGCTGGCCGGCGGCCACCACATGAAGCGACTGCGGCAGCGCCAAGGCGCCCGCGGGCCGGAAGGGCGTCTCACGGGCGCCCGCGGCGCGCAGGTTACCCAACGTCGCCGTCTTCCACTGCGCCAGCACTTCTCCCAAGCGGGCCGCATCCCCAGTATTCGCAAACAGCACCGCGAAGGTTGCCCCGCCCGCTTCGCAGCTCAGCGCCGTGAGGCTCACCTTCCGCCCGCCCATCGGCACCTCACGCGCCGCCGTGTCGGGCTTGCACGGCATCATGGCGGTGAGGGGCGTGGATTCGACGCGGACTTCGCGCCAGTTGAGGGTGGGGCTGCAGGCGAGCATGCCTGCGCCCAGCAGGGCCATAGCGGCCAGAGTTCGGAGCATGACGGCGATTATCCTTTCAGCCTGACAATGCAGTTCCCATGACATCACTTTCCGGAATCCGCATCCTTGATCTCTCCCGCGTCCTGGCCGGCCCCTGGTGTACCCAGACTCTGGCCGACCTGGGCGCAGACGTCATCAAGATTGAAAGGCCGGGCACCGGCGACGACACGCGCGGCTGGGGCCCGCCCTTCCTGAAGGACGCCGCCGGACACGACACGGCTGAAGCTGCCTATTACCTGGGCACCAACCGCAACAAGCGCTCGGTTACCTGTGACATTGCCCAGCCCGCCGGCCAGGCATTGATCCGCGAACTGGTGCAGCAATGCGACGTTTTCGTGGAGAACTTCAAGGTCGGAGACATGTCGCGCTACGGGCTGGACGCCGCCTCGCTGTTGGCCATCAACCCCCGCCTCGTCTACTGCAGTGTGACCGGCTTTGGTCAGACCGGCCCCTACCGGGAGCGTGCGGGTTACGACTACGCGATCCAGGGCATGGGCGGCCTGATGAGCATCACCGGCGAGCGTGACGACATCGGTGGCGGGCCGCAGAAAGTGGGCGTGGCCGTGGCCGATCTTTTCACCGGCATGTACGCGACCGTCGCCATCCTCGCCGCACTGCGCCATGCCGAACACACGGGCATCGGCCAGCACATCGACATGGCA
>JAQZBU010000243.1 GCA_029237735.1 Ramlibacter sp.
CGGCTTTGCAGTTCGATGTCGCCGATGTGGAAAGACACGATCAGCCTCCTGTGATTGGTTGAAAGGTGAAGACCGCGTCGCCCTCGCGCAGCGTGCAGTCCGCGCGCGCCTCCCGAGCCACGAACTCGCCGTTGACCGCGGTGGCCAGTGCCTGCGGCGGCGCATCCAGCTGCGCGATCAGGTCGGCGAGGGTCTGGCCTGCCGACACTTCGCGCGCCTCCCCATTGAGCGTGATGCGGATCATCGGACTGTCATTGCGGGCTCGACCCGCAATCCACCTTGGCGCGCCAACATGGATGCCGGATCGAGTCCGGCATGACAGCCAAGCAAAGCATCCTCCACCAGCGCGGGCGCAATCAACCAGCCATGCCGGAACAGCCCGTTGATGCGCGTGAGTCCTGCCTGTCGTTCCACGAGAGGCAGGTTGTCCGGCAGGGCAGGGCGCAGGTTGGATTCGCTGTGGACTATCCGCGCCTCGGCCAGCTCGGGAATCACGCTATGCGCCGCCGCCAGCAGTTCCACGGTGCTGCGCAGCGATACCTGCGAGCGGTCTTCGCTTTCGATTTCGCTGGCGCCGACCACGACGATGTCGTCCTGGCGCGGCACGAGGTAGACGCGGTGGCGCGGATGCAGCAGCCGCAAAGGCCTCTGCAGTTCCAGTCCCGGCGCGTGCAGCCAGAAGATTTCCCCGCGCACGCCGCGCACCGGCAGCTGCGGCCGCGCGCCTGTGCCGCGCACGTCGAATACCCAGTCGAAATGCTCCGTCCCCTGAGGTGTGCGCAATTCACCGGGTTCCGCCAGTGCCACAGGCGTGCCCCAGTGAAAACGCGCGCCACGCGCGAGCGCGCCTGCAGCCAGGGCCGCCATCGCCTGCACGGTGTGGATGCGCCCTTCGCAGGGCAGGAGCCAAGCCAGCGTCGGGCCTTGCACGGCCGGCTCGAGTTCACGCAGCGCTGTCGTTGCCAGTGCCTCGGGCGCGTGAGCGGCGGGCGCCTTGGCGGCCAGCAGGCCGACCACGCGGCGGGCTGCGCCTTCGTCGGCGCGATGGGCCAGCAGCAGGCTGCCGTCCTGGCGTAGTTCGACCGGCGCATCCAGGGCCGCCACGACGCGCGGCCACAGCGCCAGGGAACGCAGACCCAGCGCGAACACCGCTTCGCCCGCGCATTCCAGTTCCGCCACCGGACTCAGCATGCCGGCGGCGGTCCAGCCCGCAGCCACATGCGCGTCGATGCCCGGCGCCGGGTCGAACACGTCGACCTCGTGCCCCGCGCGCGCGAGTTCGAATGCGAGCAGGCGCCCGAGCAGACCGGCGCCGGCAATGCCGATCTTCATCGGTCACTCCTTGACGATGGGGATGTAGATCTCACTGCCGGCCGCGCGGAACTCCGCACTCTTCGCGGCCATGCCTTCCTGCGCGGCGGCGTAGTCGCGCACCTCCTGCGTGATCTTCATCGAGCAGAATTTCGGGCCGCACATGGAGCAGAAGTGCGCCACCTTGGCGCCGTCGGCCGGCAGCGTCTCGTCGTGGAAATCGCGCGCCGTGTCCGGGTCGAGCGAGAGGTTGAACTGATCCTGCCAGCGAAACTCGAAGCGTGCCTTCGACAGCGCCTCGTCGCGGGCCCGCGAGGTGGGGTGGCCCTTGGCCACGTCCGCCGCGTGGGCCGCGATCTTGTACGCGATGATGCCCTGCTTCACGTCATCGCGGTCCGGCAAGCCCAGGTGTTCCTTGGGTGTCACGTAGCACAGCATCGCGGTGCCGAACCAGCCGATCATCGCCGCGCCGATCGCGCTGGAGATGTGGTCGTAGCCCGGCGCGATGTCGATGGTCAGCGGGCCCAGCGTGTAGAACGGCGCTTCGTGGCAGTGCTTGAGCTGCTCGTCCATGTTGGCCTGGATCATGTGCATGGGCACGTGGCCGGGGCCTTCGATCATGGTCTGGACGTCGTGCTTCCACGCGATCTGCGTCAACTCGCCGAGCGTGCGCAGCTCGGCGAATTGCGCCTCGTCATTGGCATCCGCTCCCGAGCCGGGCCGCAGCCCGTCGCCGAGCGAGAAGCTCACGTCGTAGGCCTTCATGATGTCGCAGATGTCCTCGAAGTGCTCGTACAGGAAGCTCTCCTTGTGATGCGAGATGCACCACTTGGCCATGATCGAGCCGCCGCGCGAGACGATGCCGGTGCGGCGGTTCGCGGTGAGGTGAATGAAAGGCAGGCGCACGCCGGCGTGGATGGTGAAGTAATCCACGCCCTGTTCGGCCTGCTCGATGAGCGTGTCGCGGAAGATCTCCCAGGTCAGGTCCTCGGCCACACCGCCGACTTTCTCCAGCGCCTGGTAGATCGGCACCGTGCCGATGGGCACCGGCGAATTGCGCACGATCCAGTCGCGCGTCGTGTGGATATTCTTGCCCGTGGACAGGTCCATCACGTTGTCGGCGCCCCAGCGGATCGCCCACACCAGCTTTTCAACTTCTTCCTCGATGCTGGAGGTGACGGCCGAGTTGCCGATGTTGGCGTTGATCTTCACCAGGAAGTTGCGGCCGATCGCCATCGG